>JANWXI010000011.1 GCA_025057415.1 Chitinophagales bacterium | reverse complement strand
AAAAAAGTACTATGTTTGTAAAAAAACAACTACACTTCATACACACTTTTTGGGATACTACCTACCTATCTGTATCACAAATATAAAATACCTTGCGTTGAATAGATTTTTCTCAATATTTACACCAAAAGCTAACAATTTCTTTACACTCTTTGAACAGAGCAGCGGCAACCTCACTGACATATCGGGTGCGCTTGTGCAAATGGTAAACGCCCCTGCCGAACAACGCGCCGCTCTGGTCAAAAAAATCAGCGATTACGAGCATGTGGGCGATGATGTAACTCATCGTATTTTTCTCGAACTGTCCACTCATTTTATCACTCCTTTCGACCGGGAAGACATCTCCTACTTAGCCGCATCGCTGGATGATATAGCCGATAACATTCACGGCTCTGCCAAGCGCTTTGAATTATACCAGGTGGGTGAACCGCTCCCCGGTATGAAAAAATTAGCCGAAATCATTGAGCAATCTGCCAAAGAAATTCATGTAGCCATAAGCGGCATGCGCGATATAAGCAATTTCATCCGCGTGCGCGAAGCCATCGTGCGCATCAACAGCTTAGAGAATCATGCCGATGATATTTTTGACGCTGCAATAGCAAACCTCTTTGAGGCAGAGAGCGACCCGGTAAAGGTACTCAAATTCAAGGAGATACTTTCCAGTATGGAACTGGCAACCGATAAGTGCGAGGACGTGGCGAATGTGATAGAAACCATTATCGTAAAAAATTCCTAAAAAATTTTACACCAATACTTTCCATAAATAAACAGTTACCAGGAGGGCGCTGTACAGCAAAAATGTACGCAGCGGCACATAGCGTGTAACCGGAATGCCCAGGCGCCGGTAACACATATAAGTTAAAAATAATTTATCGGCACAAAATGCTACTACAGTTCCCCATGCAATACCCACATAACCGAACTGTTTACCTAAAAAATAGCTCACCGTTACATTTAGTGTTATCTCCAGCAGCGAACTGAGCAGAATAGGCCTGGTATTGCCGGATGCCGTTAGAATACTCTGCGGAAATACCAAACGCGGTATGATGAGCAGCAAATACACATCAAATACCCGGTGGGCCGCCATAAACGAATCCGAAAATACAACGCGATATAACCACTCGCTGCACAGCAACAATGCGATGGTTACCGGAAACATCCAGTGCATTAGTTTCTGACTACCCGTATATAGCTTTGTTAAACCTTTCTCAGTATTTGCAGAGATTTCGGTAATGACCGCAGCGCTGAAAGTGTTAGCTATCAGCAGCAGAACGGGTAGCTCTTTGGCTCCATACCGGTAAACCGCATACACATCGCTGCTGAAAAACTCTCCTACCAACCACCCGTCAATATACTCAGCCGAGCCGCTCACCAATAAAGATAGTAATATGGGCCATGCTGTAAGGAATTGCTCCCAAAACAATTTCTTTTGAAAATGAAAAGCACCATACCGGTTTAGCAGCGTGAGCGCGTAGAAGAACTTAATTACAGCTACCGCACTCAATACGGCTGCCATTGCCATCAACGGCTGATACGCGTCAATCTTTACCATTGCCAAGGATAGCGCCAACGTTACCGTGGAGCTCAGCAGGGCATACCCAATCAGCTCTTTGCTTCGCCCGTGCAGGAAAAGGACATATTCAATAATATACGCTGGCACGTTGAATAATATGTATGCCCCTGCCAGCATACACACCGTGCGGTTGCCTGCTTGCGTAAGCCCCCGCGCGCTGATAAACGGAAGGGGGAGCTGGGCGTATATCCACAAGGCAGCCGCTACAACAACGCTGCAGGCGGCTAACACCACAAATGTGTTATAAATCGTTATGCGTTTTTGCGATTCATCGCATTTGCCATAGCACGCCAACAGAGATTGAATCATCGCCCCCACCCAGAAGAATGTAAGCATGCCCGAGGTGAAAATCAGATTTTCGTATGCCCCTATTTGCGCAAGCGTGTATCCTGACTTTGCGAGGATGATGCCGATGAGCACCATGGTGCCATAACGTGCAATTTGAAAAAGCTGTAATGCGCTCAGGCGGTGTGTGGAATTCACTGTGCCAAGTTAAAAACGAATAGCGATTCGCCTCTGCAATTTTTACAATGAAAAACGGGATGAGATTCCGTAAATCCCATCCCGTTTGCGAAGTAACGCATGAATATTTATTCTAATGTAATTGTTCGCGATGCAGTGCCTTCTGCCGTGCGGAATTGCACAATGTATAGGCCGGGCGCCATATTGCCCAGGTAAATGGGGTGCCGGAGCCAGCCGTTTACTTCAACGGGTTGACCATAAACTCTGCGTCCGGTAGCATCTGTTACTACAAGTTCGCCTGAGAACGGTTTGCCGGTATTCATCTCTGCATAAAATTCACCGCGAGCCGGATTGGGAAATACATTAAAAGATATATTCAGCGATGAGCGTATGTCAAACACTGAAACGGTGCTGTCGCAAGGTTGCCCCTGGTTGATTACTCTAAGCGGGTAGGTGGGTGTTCCCTGATTGGCTTGCAAAAACTGCGAAATGGTAAAAAAGGTGTCACCATCAAAGAAGCCCGGGAAAGGATTACCGCGCAAATAAATCAAACCGTGGAAGGTAATCTGGTAAACCCCTACCGGTTCGTTGGTGGTGCCGAAAGTACGCCCACAGGCACGAGTGCCACCTAAAAATGTTTTTTGGTTGGGATTCACACTCCAGTTCAAACCGGAGGGCAGCCCCGTAATGCTATCCAGCACTACTGAGTCGCAAGTTAAAATGTAAGAAATAGGAACCCCATAGTCCTGTAAGTCAACCTGCTGAGGGATGTAAATTTGCAGAACCTCGTCATACATTACCCCACGGATAGCACAGGGTACATCGCTGGCTTTAGGGTCAAAAAATTCAGTATTGCTCTGGTCAATAGTGCACGGCTGGGCTATGGCTACCAGCATGCCAAGAGCCGAAAGGACAGTAAGTGTAATTTTTCTCATAGTGTAGATTTGATTTTGATTTGAGTTCACAAAACGTTTTTAAAGTTTGTAATGAAAATCCAAAGGTACAAATTTCACATTTAAAATAAAATACATCTGTTAACGCAATAGGGTTACCGAACCTTTTATGACCCGTGTAGTGTTATCTTCAAAAGCGACATTCAGCGTGTAAACATATACGCCCATCGGTTGGTCTATTCCTTTGTACTTGCCATCCCATCCGTCCAATGAGTTATTGGTTTCAAATACTTTTTCGCCCCAACGGTTATACAGCTTAAATTGGAAATACTTCGTACCGCTGGTTAAAACGCGCAATACATCATTAGCTCCGTCTCCGTTGGGCGAAAATGCCGTAGGGATAAATACGCGCGGCAATTCAAAAATCTGAATGTAATTGGTTTTGGTTATGGTACTGTTGCAGCCGTACGGATTGTAAGCAGTGAGCGAAACGGTGTAAATACCCGGTTCTTCATAGATATGTGCAGGCGACTGGGCTGTGCTGCTTTTGCCATCTCCAAAATTCCAGCTCCAGGAATCGCTGTGGGTGGAAAGGTTGGTGAATACAATCGGAGAACTGGCATCGCTGTATCCCGTAAGCGGATTGGCTGAAAAGTCGGCTTGTGCGGCGGGATGTACGGTTGCTGTATTAGTATAAGTAACGGAGCATCCGCCAAGAGTGGCGGTAAGCGTTACGATGTATGTACCTGAATCTGCATAAGTATGAGAGGGGGAAGTTGCTGCAGATGTGTTGCCATCGCCAAAACTCCAGCTAAAGGATGCGTTGGGAGGTGTGGTATTGTTGATAAACACGCTGGGCTGCCCGGCACAAACATCCTGTACGGTAAACGAGGGGACCGGATTCGGATTCACGTTAACGGTAATAGCGGCGCTGTTGCTGCAGTTGTTGGCATCGGTAACAGTAACATTGTACGTAGTAGTGGTTGTTGGGGATGCTGTGGGGTTGGCGACTGACGTACTGCTTAGGCCGGTAGCCGGGCTCCAGTTATAAGTGGTGCCGCCGCTGGCGTTGAGGGTAGTGCCATCGCCCTCACATATATTTACGGATGATGCAAGCCCAATATTAGGCAGGGCAAACACAGTAAAACGCACGCTGTCGCGTCCGGAGCAACCCGTAGAGGGATCTGCGTAATAATAGTATATCCACCAGGCGCCTGCCCCTGCAGATGCAGGAGTAAACTCCCCGGCGGGATTGGTAATACCCGTACCAGACCAGGTGCCTCCCGGAGGTGAAAAACCATTGAGCGTTTGCGCTCCAGCATCTATGCAAGCAGCCGCATCAGCTCCTGCATTTACAACAGGAGCGGGCTGTACGGCAACGTTCACTGCATTGCTGGGCGCTCCGGTGCAGCCGTTGTTCACGGCTATCACTGTAATACTGTTGCCCGGTTGTAATGATGAAGTAGTATAGGTATGAGAAGAGGTGTTTTGTAACACTGTGCCGTTATTGAGAAACTGATAAGATGTATATCCCGGAGGATTGGCAGTAAAGGTTATCGTTTCTCCTTCGCAGATGGAGTTATCAGCATCGCTGCTGTTGAGTGTTACGGAGGGCAACGGATTTACGGTGAGAGTAATATCGGGGCTTAGGGGGCTGGGACAATTATTGAGTGTGCCTATAACGGTTATCACATCTCCGTTGTTGAAAGATGACGAGGAGTAAGTGTTGGAGTTGCTGTTTTGTACCGGGTTTCCGTTTACAAAAAACTGGTAGTTGTCAAGCCCGGCGGGGGAGGCCGTAATGGTGATATTGTCACCGTCACAAATCGTAGTGTTGGGGGTAGAAATGGTGACAAATGGAGTGGGATTAACTATCGTAACGATTACATTGCTTTGCGGGCTGTTACATCCGTTTTCGGTAGCAATACAGTAAACACTGTTGCCCTGCCCCAATTGCGTAGTGCTCCATACGTTTGAAGGCCCGGATTGCTGCAGGGAGCTGCCGTTGTAAAAGGCGTAATTATCGTATCCTGCAGGCGTTGCCGTGAAAGTAATCAGCTCACCGCTACATATAGTATTATCAGCATCGGAACTGGTGATAGTGACAGTTGGTACCGGTATTATAGTAGGGTAATGTACCGAGCTGGGATTTGAGTAACATATTCCGTTAAAACCCAACACCACTACACTGTCGCCTTGTTGCAATCCGTTGGCTACATAAGTATTGGAAGCAGACGTTTGAACTGGTGTGCCATTTACGATAAAAGTGTATTGGATGTAGTTGGCAGGCGAAGCAGTGTAAGTAATGGGCTGACCGGCGCATACAGAATTAGCCGAAGCAGATAAAGAAATAGGCAGCGTATTGGGTTGTACTGTGATAGTCAGAGAGTCCTTTACTCTGCCACAACATGGGGTGGTAACCCATACGATAACTTTGTATGTACCGGGAGTGGTAAACACCACGCTGGTGCTTTGCAGTGTAGCGCCGGAAGCAGTGGGGGGCAAAGCTGCGCTTCCGAATTCCCACTCGTAAAAACTACCGGTGAGGGTAGTGGTAAAAGTGTCAGGGCAACCGTTGGTAGCGGGATTATTGGTATGTGTAATGGTACTGCCGCTGAGCGGGTTGGTGAAAATGTCTATAAAATCTGTGAAAACAGTGCCGTTGAAGGTGATGGTTTTTCTGCCGGTAGTGGAATATAACACATGGATGGGACCTACGCCGGTTGCCGTAGGCGGGTTAGCGCCCGCCCCGAAGTTCCAGCTACCTGGTGAAGTAGAGGAGAACTGTACTTCGGCATTGGCACATCCGTTGTTGAGCACTGTAATAACGGGTGGGTTGCCGGGAACAGATGTGATGTTGGATTGGTTGGGAGCTGTGCCGTTTACGTAAAGGTTTTGACTCATTCCGGGAGCACCGTTTCCGCCATTTCCGCCTGCCCCGCCGGGTCCGCCCGGTCCTCCTGCACCACCGGGGGTATTACCGCATCCCGGTCCGCCGCCCGGTCCGCCTTGCCCTCCGGCTCCGCCGGGGCCTCCGGCTCCGCCCTGTCCTCCGGCACCGCCGGGTCCGGCCGAAAGGTTACAATCTACAATGTTGCCTCCTGCTCCATTATTATATATGAATACGGCAAACGAACCCCCACCGCCACCACCTCCTGTGCCACCTTGCCCACCATAACCGCCGCCTCCACCGCCCCCACCGCTGCCGCCCACATCATCCAGTCCGTTGTTTTGACGTCCGCCGCCGCCTCCTCCACCGCCTCCTCCACATCCGTGTGTACCGGGGGCGCCGTTTCCGCCCGGAGCTCCGGGAACAAAATAACCGGGAGCCTGTATAGTGCCTGGAGGTCCTGGTGCGCCATTAGCGCCGTTCGTTCCAGGTCCGCCGGCTTGCCCTGGCTGACCGGGGGTGGCGCTTCCGCAACTGGGGCTTCCAAACGTACAACCGAAACTGCACGATGGCCCGGTGCCTGTTGTACCTCCGGCGCCTCCGCAAGGTCCTCCCCCTGTTTGTCCCGGAGGACCCACACTGCCATGTACGCCCGAATTAGCGCCATTGCCACCATTGTACCCTCCTACACCCCCTGCACCGCCCGGCTTGGGGGGTTCCAAACCACCGTTTACTCCGGGTTGACCGTCACCTCCATTGGCGCCCGGTGCGCCATCTACACCATTAGCGCCGGGGGCGCCACCCGTGGTGCTCACGTTGCAGCGAACAATATGATAGTTACTGCAGAAATTCAGGTAAATACCATAAGCCGAGGCAGCCGTAGCACCGGGTACTTCAACCGTAATGGTTAAATCCTGCAGGCGAAAGCCACTAACAAAAGCTCCGAATATAGCCGCAATTCCGTTGGCAGGCGCAGGTAACACGTTTTGCGAGGTGCGGTTAATGATGGTTGCCGCAGCATTGCTCTTGGTCCAGGTAACAGGATCGAAACCTCCTTCAAGCGTTAGATTATTGACCAGTTGCAATTCAGTATTGATGTTGTATGTGCCTACCGCCATCCAAATCTTGTTGGTGGTGGCATTCACTAATGTAAGTCCATATTGCAACGATGCCGGGTTGGTACGCGTGCCAGCATTGCCACTGCTGGCACCGTTAGGCGTCACATAAATCACGTTACATTGCTGGCTGTATAACCCCGTGTGGCACAATAAAACCACACAGCATAGTGTAATGGCGTTATGTAACAGTACACGCATTTTGTAGCGGGTTTATGATAAGACGCTCTAAATTAGTAGTATTTTTAAAAGTAATAGTTGTAAATCCACTTATACAAATACACAAACTCCATATACAAGTTTTCTACTTTTTCTCCGGTGATATTAGAAATGTTAATACAGGAAGTATAGAAATCAAACAACCCCCCATCACATAAATTTTCGTTTCTCTGCTTTGTGCTCCTCTCGTGTGCTTAACCCGGCAATTAAATACAACTGAATAGGTGAATTTCATTTATTCCAACTCTATAACCACCTTCACGGCAATTCAGCCAAAGTTGATTCAGTAAATTTTGCATAACACTCTACCTTTTGCAATTACTAAAACTTTGTGTTGGTTTGCCTGATAACAAGTATCCGGTGATGAAAGGGATTATTCTGGCAGGCGGCAGCGGCACCCGTCTTTACCCGATCACGTACGCTATCAGTAAGCAGATTATGCCTATTTATGACAAACCGATGATTTACTATCCCCTTTCGGTGCTGATGAAAGCGGGCATACGCGAAATTCTTATAATCTCTACACCTACCGACTTACCCAATTTTCAGCGTCTGCTGGGCGATGGTTCACAGTATGGATGCTCTTTTGCCTACCAAAAACAGGAAGTGCCCAACGGTTTGGCACAGGCATTTGTTTTGGGAGAGCAATTTATCGGTAACGATAAGGTTGCCCTCATCTTAGGCGACAACATATTTTATGGTACGGGCTTAGATGAACTACTGCGTTCACATTGTGACCCTGACGGAGGTGTGGTCTTTGCCTACCATGTAAGCGACCCCGAACGCTACGGTGTGGTGGAATTTGACAAAAGCGGCAAAGCCATCTCCATCGAAGAAAAACCCAAACAACCCAAAAGCAACTATGCTGTGCCGGGCTTGTACTTTTACGATAATCAGGTAATCGAAATTGCCAAATCGCTTAAGCCGAGCGCGCGGGGCGAATACGAAATTACAGACGTTAACAAAACGTATCTTCAAATGGGTAAACTGCACGTGGGTATCCTTGACCGCGGCACAGCATGGCTTGATACCGGCACCTTCGACTCCCTCATGCAGGCATCACAATTTGTACAGGTGATAGAACAACGGCAGGGTCTCAAAGTGGGATGTATTGAAGAAGAAGCGTGGCGTCAGGGTTTCATTAACGATGAGCAGCTGCGCCGGCTGGCAGAGCCCCTGCTCAAAAGTGGTTACGGACAATACCTCCTCGAATTAATATCATAATATTTTTGCATATATGGAACACGGTTTTAAAAATCGCATCCTCGTTACCGGTGGGGCGGGCTTTATCGGCAGTACTTTAGTGGATAAACTCATCGAAAACCCCGATAATTTTGTGCTGGTAGTTGATAATCTCTCAACCGGAAACATCAAGCGGCTGCCCACCGAAAACAAATACAAAAACTGGCGCTTCATCAAGTGCGATGTCAACTCGTATCGCGATATTGCAGCCATCCTCACCTCCTATCAGTTAGATTACGTATTCCACTATGCTGCCGTGGTGGGCGTAAAACGCACCCTCGAAAATCCCGTGGCAGTTCTCAATGATATCAACGGCTTTAAATACATTCTGGATTTGTGTAAAAACACCGGCGTAAAGCGCATTTTCTTCTCCTCCTCCTCTGAAGTTTATGGTGAGCCCTTTGAGCATCCGCAAAACGAAATGACTACGCCCCTCAACTCGCGCCTGCCGTATGCGGTGGTCAAAAACGTAGGCGAGGCGTTTCTGAAAAGCTACAAACAGGAGTTTAACCTGGATTATACTATCTTCCGTTTTTTCAATACTTACGGGCCCAAACAAAGCAGCGATTTTGTAATGACGCGCTTTATTAAAGCCGCCCTCGAAAACAAAGAAATTACCATCTATGGCGATGGCTCACAAACCCGCACCTTTTGCTACCGCGATGACAACGTTGAGGCATGTGTGCGTTGTCTTTACGAAGACCTTCACATTAACGACACCGTCAACATCGGCAGCGACCATGAAATCAGCATTCTGGACTTAGCCAAACTCATTATAAAAATTACTAATTCAAAATCTGAAATTGTGCACTTGCCTCCTCTTAAAGAAGGCGACATGACGCGCCGCCGGCCCGACATCACCAAAATGAAAAAACTCCTGGGCCGCCCCATGACCACTCTCGAAGAAGGCATTCGCAAAACCATCGAAAGCGGACAATACAACTATTGACCATGGGCAAAGTTCTCGTTACCGGTGGTGCCGGCTACATCGGGTCACACACTATCGTAGATTTACTCGATAACGGCTGGGAAGTTGTTAGCATTGACAATTTCCTCAACTCCACTCCACGGGCCCTCGAGCGCATCCGACAAATTACCGGTGTTTCCGTTACAAACTACGCCGTGGACCTTTGCGACAAAACAGCCACCGCACGCGTGCTTGAGCAGGAAAAAAACATACAAGGCATCATCCATTTTGCCGCGCTCAAATCTGTACCCGATAGTGTCAGGCGACCGCTGATGTACTACCACAATAATCTCCTCTCGCTCATCAACCTGATGGAGCTAATTGATTTGTTCGGTATCAAACATTTTGTTTTTTCCTCCTCGTGCTCTGTATATGGCAATACCGATGCGCTGCCTGTTACCGAAAATACTCCGCTGGGCAAAGCCGAGTCGCCCTACGCACATACCAAACAGATTTGCGAAGAAATCATCCGCTACCACGCAGTCAATACACAGGTAAAGTTTATCTTGCTGCGCTACTTTAACCCCGCCGGCGCTCATCCAAGCGGTTTGCTGGGCGAAGACAACACCGACCAGGTAACTGCCATCGTGCCGCGCATCACCGGCACTGCCATCGGCAAGTTTGATATTTTTACTGTTTTCGGCAACGACTACCCCACGCGCGATGGCTCCTGCATCCGCGATTATGTACACGTAATGGACATCGCCCGCGCCCACACACTCGCGCTTGCGTACCTACTCTCCAATACCGGCGCGCAGCAGGTAGAAACTTTCAACCTCGGTACCGGACAAGGCATCAGCGTACTGGAAGCCATCCGCTCTTTTGAAAAAGTCACACAGCAAAAACTCCGTTACACCATCGGACCCCGCCGCAGTGGCGATGTGGTCACCATCTACGCAGATAACCGCCTTGCCCGCGAAAAACTCGGCTGGCAACCCCGCTATACGTTAGACGACATGATGCGCACCGCCTGGGAATGGGAAAAAAACCTCACCAAAAGATAATTCCATCACACATCCCGGCACATTTTTACATTATTTATTTTATTAATATATAATTACGGTTTTTTATATTTTGGGGGTGCCCCCGCTGCGTCCCGCTCGTGCCTCACGCGCCGCAGCAGGGTCGGGCTTGCTACGGGGTACGCTATTGCTCCCGCCGCGCCCGCAATTATATATTTTAAACAATGGTGCGGGCGCGGCCGCTTCGCTCCGCTCGCGCCCTCCGCATCCCTCACCCGAAAAAGATATAAACATGGCAAACGCATCTTTTACATTACTCACAACTGGTTCCCACTGTTATACCCTTCGCCAAACCGGCTGCACAGTATGTAAACGCCTCCCTCCCTAACACCTCACCGTAAGTTACTTTTATATCTATAAATGTACTTTGTGCTTTCAGCAAAGTTTGATGTGTAACGACAAAACGCTTTCAGTTTTCCTCCCTCGGACAGCCGTTACATTTTTACTGATAAACGAGTTTTCCCTGTTTATCAGAATTAACTGCACATCTTCCATTTCCGCACATGCTTGTTTACGCATCTTCAGAAATACTTAATAATAACATTACCTGTTGCTTACTTTTTCTATGGATAAACTTTAAAACTTTGCCGTTTCGACTCGCGAATAACTTTTTTTAAGGTTCATATTCCCGTACATTATCTTTGCTACATGAAGCAGAGGCGAAAGGTGCGCGTGTGTGTCATCAGCGATGTACACCTGGGGTTTTTGGGCTGCCGCGCCAAAGAACTCAACCGCTACTTAGAGAGCATCGCCCCCGAAATCCTCATCATCAATGGCGACCTGATTGACATCTGGCAATTTCGCAAATACTATTTTCCCCGCAGCCATACCCGTGTGTTGCAACAAATTTTTCGTTTTGTCAGCGATGGGGTTAAAGTGTATCTGCTCACCGGCAATCACGATGAGCTGCTGCGCAGATATTCAGGCCTTCAGCTTGGCAATCTGATTTTAGAAGACAAAGTAGTATTAGAGTTAGATGGCAAA
Source organism: Chitinophagales bacterium (assembly GCA_025057415.1). GTDB lineage: Bacteria > Bacteroidota > Bacteroidia > Chitinophagales > LD1 > Bog-950. The sequence continues at coordinate 34,644 of JANWXI010000011.1, read as the reverse complement.
AAACACTGGTTTTTTCATGGCGATGTGTTTGACATCAGCGTGCAGGGCTCGCGCTGGATAGCCAAACTGGGCACCACCGGATACGAAATTCTTATATTATTAAATAAATTTATAAACTTTTTTCTTGAATTGTTCGGGCGCCCCAAATCTTCCTTCTCGCAGCGCATCAAACGCGCTACCAAACGAGGCGTAAAAAAACTCCACGATTATGAAACCACCGCAGCCGAAATCGCCATAGAAAACGGATACGATGTGGTAGCCAACGGTCATTCACACATGCCCGATATCCGCGAAATCACTACCGACAAGGGCAAGGTATTATACCTCAACAGTGGCGACTGGGTAGAGAACCTCACGGCGTTGGAATACCACGAGGGGCAATGGAAACTAATCTGGTACAAAGACCTGCATTTCCCGTATTCGTGGCTCAAAGCCGAAGAGTCCGATTTACCGTAGCAATGTTACGCTGCCCTGGTACGAGCGCGCACGGTCACCATTTTTACACATACATACAATATAAATATATGTTCCCGGCGGCGCTTTTGCGCCGTTGTGCGTACCATCCCAGGCAAAGGGTATTTCGCGGCTCTCATACGCCTTCTCGCCTCAGCGATTATACACAGCCGTTTGCATCTGCTGCAATCTCAGCAAATATACGGGAGGAAACCACGAATCATTGCGGCCATCTCCAAAAAGTACACTCCAGAAGAGCTATAGAGGTAAATAAAATTTACATTCCAATTTACTGCAACGAAAATTATACCCGCTTAATTGAGTGTTTAGGCATACAATGCGGGGAAGAAGCATGGTATAGCGATGTGTGACTTAACCGATTTTTTCATAGACCTAAAAATCACTTAACGTTTTTTTGTCATGTATTTATCAACCAAGATTTTCATTTTGTCAGATAAATGTCATTTTCGCGGCGGCTCATAATCGGTGGCATTGCGTTACTTTTTTAAAAATATTACGGCATTATGTTTTGTTTTCTTGTGTAGCGTAGCACATGCGGTGCGCCCGTTCATTACAGATGATGCGCGGGTAGTGGGCTGGAGGTTGTTTCAATGGGAGTCATGGCTGCGCATGGATGTGGCAGGCATGCAGAGCTGGCACATGTTTGCGTACGGCCCACACAAGAATGTCGAACTGTCTCTCGGGATGGTGGGGGGTGGCGATTTTACGGAGCGCCCTTCACTTCACGCAACGTTTGCCGCCCCGCTTTTGCAAATAAAATTTCTGCTGCGCGAGTACAAACCCAACAAAGCTCCCGGCGTAGCTTTTTCTATGGGTTCCTTTTTACCATACGGCAGGGGCGCTACACGTCCTCCGGGTTACGGCGCGTATTCTATTCTTATGTTAACACAAAGTTTTTTTAAAAACGACGGTGTCCTCATTCACGGCAACATAGGGGGAAATTATTTGCGTATTGATAAACAAAACGATTTAAAATTGATTTGGGGCCTGGGTACACAAATTCGCATGCACGGAGGTTTTCATTTTGTAGGCGAGGTTTTTTCGGGCGACCCGTACGTGGCAGGGGCAGGTACAGCTGTGCAGGCGGGTATGCGTTACTTTGTGAGCGATCTGTTGCAATTGGATATGACCATCGGTAACGGTTTGGGTGGTACAGAGCCCATGCCGGTGTGGATCTCAGGCGGTGTGCGCTGGGTGACCGAGTATTTTTACCGCAAGCGCAACAAAAAGCAACACGTTAATTTTTAGCGCTCAATATTTTTTTAATCTCATCTGGCTGGTTGAGTAACTGCACCGCCCGGGCAACTTCTGCATCGTTCTGATAACTCTTTTTCACCTTACCGTATGCGTAGTAATAACGCCCCACGATTTCATTTTCTAAAAGAGTGATAATCTCGCCTTTGTGGCGCATAAGGTCTTGTTCTTTTTCGTTGGCTATTTTTTTTATCAATTGTTGGTGGGCGGGCTGAATGGCGTCAAAGTATTTCTCGTCTGTTGCAATTTGCTTCAGTTTTTCCAGTTTCTGCTCGGTTTCGGTGCGGTATGCAAATCCGCGTGAACGGATGAAGGCGAGAAAGTCGTTGTAATCTTTTTCGCTTAGCTTGAAGGTTGCAGGGTCTTCAAGATTATTTTTTTGCAGGGTATATAGGGTAGCAAAATCAAATATCAGATGCTGGCGCTCCAGGGCCTGGGCTACAGCGCTCAGCTCCGGTTTTGGCAACGGTATGTCGGGGTCAATACCGCCTCCATCCCACACTTTTCTGCCAGCCGAGGTTTTAAACTCGCGCTTAAGCGAGTCGGGGATGCGTTTCACGCTTCCGTCTTCATTGCGCTCGGCATAGTTGATGGCCTGAATGCAACGCCCCGAAGGTATGTAGTATTTTGCGGTGGTCACTTTCAGCATGGTATTGTAAGAGAGAGGTCGTGTAATTTGCACCAAACCTTTACCAAAGGTTTTTTGCCCGATGATAACTGCCCGGTCATAATCCTGCAGTGCACCGCTCACTATCTCTGATGCTGAGGCGCTGCCCGAGTTAACCAGCACGGCAATCGGTATTTGCAAATCCACCGGGTCTGATTTGGTTTTAAAAGTGTTGTTCCACTCGTCCACCTTGCCTTTGGTGGCTACCACCAGCTTATCTTTCTCAATGAACATGTTCACAATCTCAACGGCCTCCAGCATCAGCCCGCCGGGGTTACCCCGCAAATCTAATATCAACCCTTTGAGCCGGGGCTGAATGTTCTTTAAACTATCATAAGCGCGTCGCACATCCTGCGCGGCATGTTCATTGAAAATTTTGAGTTTGATGCAACCAATCTCCGGGGTAATCATCCCAAAGAAAGGCACATTCGTTTCCTGAATCTCTTCGCGCATCAGATTCAGATGCAGTTGCCTGGTTTCTGACGAAGATATTTTTCGCTCTATCTGAAGTATGATACGGCTCTTGGGCTCTCCGGTCAGAAACTTCTCCACATCCTCTTTTTGACGGTTGAGCGTTGTGGAGCCGTCAATAGAGAGAATGACATCTCCGGGTTGAATGCCTGCCTTGTCGGCTGGTTGGTCTTTCCATACAGCCGTAACCACCGGATAGCCACGCATGGTGTCTATCTCAATGCCTATACCGCCAAACTTCCCACCCTGCTGTATGCGGGCTTTTTCAATCTGCGATTGCGAAAAGTAATTTGTGTAAGGGTCTAAGGTCTTGAGCATGCCATCCAGAAAGTTGCGCATCAGTTTACTGGGCTCTACGTCATCTACATAATACGTGTTTACTTCTCTGTAGAGCGAAGAAAATACTTCTATGTTTTTGGATAGTTCAAAGTATCGGTCGGTAAATGCCGTTATCGCTGCTATACCCGCTGCTGCTGTAATGCCTGGTAAAATCCGCTTCATGACCACCGGATATATTTATTTTTTAGCTAATATTTTTTTCATCTGTTGTTCATCGCGCAGTATCTCTACGGCCTTTCGGATGTCACCGTCAGAGCGAATAGAGTTTGCAATACGTCCGCTACTGAGGTAATACCGCGAGGCAATTTCCTCTTCCAGCATGCTTTTGATTTGTGATTTGGCTTTTTTCAAATCGTTTAGCTTATCGTGCGACATGTTCTTCTTCAAACTCTCCAGTTCAGTGCGCAGCGACTCGTAATATTTTTCTTTTTCAGAAGCCGCCTTGAGTTCTTCCAGCATTTTTTCGCTTTCAGTGGTGTAATCATATTCTTTGCCAGCCAACCATTGCACAAAAGCGTCGTACTCCTCTTCCGTAAGTGCAAAGGAGGCGGCATCCGGGATCGACTCGTGCCGCGCCCGGAACAGATTGGCGTAATCAAACAGCAGTCCTTTGCTCACCAGAGATGCTGTGATGTTGGCGAGCTTTTCGGGTTCGGTAACAATATCGGGGTCTATACCGCCGCCGTCATACACCGTGCGCCCGTTGCGCGTTTTAAAGGCGTTTTTGAGCGAATCGGGGATATGCTTCACACTGCCGTCTTCGTTGCGCTCAGCATAGTTAATGGCCTGGATACAACGTCCGGAGGGTATGTAGTATTTTGCCGTTGTGATTTTGAGCTTGGCGCCATATGGTAGCGAACGGGTACTTTGCACCAGACCTTTTCCGTATGTTTTTTGCCCGATGATCACAGCACGGTCCAGATCCTGCAGTGCACCGCTTACGATCTCGCTGGCAGATGCAGATCCTCCATCTGCCAGCACCACTAACGGCACTTTTGTATCTACAGGATCCTGTGTGGTAAAAAAGGTTTTATCCCATTCGCTCATTTTGCCTTTGGTGGAAACTATCTCTACGTTGCGATCCACAAATACATTCGCTACATGGATGGCTTCGTGAAGCAGTCCGCCCGGATTGCCGCGCACATCCAGAATAACTCCTTTGAGTTTTGCCTTAGATTGCATTTGTTGCAATGCCATACGTACTTCTGCTCCTGCGCGGTCGGTGAAGTTAATTAAACGTATATACCCGATGCCCTCTTCGATGATGCCGTAGTAGGGTACGTTTTTGATTTTGATTTCTTCGCGGGTAAGTGTTACGGTCATATCTTGTTCGGAGCCATCGGCCGTAAGCCGCCTGATTTTCACCTGTACCGTGGTACCGGGTTTACCCTTCAGCATGGAACTGACTTCATCGGTCTTTTGGTTACGGGTACTTTTGCCGTTTACTTCAATGATTTTATCGCCTGCCCTTAAACCGGCTTTTGCAGCCGGGCACCCCTCGTACGGCTCGGTTATGGTTACCCATTCACCCCGGGTACCGATAATGGCTCCTATTCCTCCGTATTTACCCGTGGTTTGTATGCGGTATTCATCCATGTCTTCTTCCGGGATAAAATCGGTGTAGGGATCCAAATCATCCAACATGGCTGTGGCACCCGCCTTGATAAGCTTATCGGGTTGCAGGGTGTCCACATAATAGGTGTTCAGCTCTTTGTATAAAGAAATAAATATATCTAAATTTTTTGTAATATCAAAAAAGTTGACCTGCCTAAACGATAGCAACGCCATGCAGGCGCCGGTAATGAGCAATACAATCCTAGTGCTTTTGCAGATGGACATCATGTTATATTTTTGGTAGCCGGTAGAAGATACTTCTTCGGTCGGCAATCGGCCGACAAACATAATCAATACGGCAGATGATGCGGTATATTTTACGATACCGTAGTTATTTCAGGGAAATTAACTTTCACCTGCAGGGCGGCAGCTTGAGTGGAACTATTCTCCCTTGTTGAGGATTTTGTTGCTGATTACCCGCCATAAAGCAAGGATAATAATGGCGCCCAGCACCGCTCCCCCGAAGCCGTTGAGAAAATTCACCTGAAGAGCTTCTCCGAGATATTTGCCCACAAAGGACCCACCGATACCAATCAGCATGGTTACGATAATACCGCCAGGGTCTTTACCGGGCATGATGAGCTTACCGATGGCGCCTGCCAGAAGGCCTATAATGGCTGTCCAGATAATTGATAGCATAAATGTTTTATTATGTCGAAACCAAATATGATACCAAAATCCGATATAGTAAATAAAAGTTCTCAACCTTTTACCCGGATAGCGGGATATTACGCTTTATTACAAAATCTTCACATTGATTATGAAAGGCAACGGGGAGTGTTACGTTTAATGATAAACGGATTCATCAAGTTGTGTTGCGAAAATATATTTTTGCTGGCGGTATGAATTTGCGTATACTAAAGTTGATGTGTATATTGTGGACTATCGCATTTTTCAGGAGTGCGGACGCGCAGTGTTATATCGTGAGGGACTCTGTCATCAGCCGGCTTGTAAGCCGGTATAATGAATACACCGCCCGGGCAGAGACAACCGATGGTTACCGACTGCAGATTACTTACACCGATGTACGCGATGAGGTTTACAAAAGTAAGGCCAATTTGTATCGCATATTTCCGGAGCTCCGCTCATATGTAGATTACGATGCCCCTTACTATAAACTCAAGGTTGGTGATTTTGCCACGCGGCTGGAAGCCACGTATTATTTGCAGCAAATCATAACGCATTATCCCGGCGCGTTTATTGTTAAAGATAAAATCAAGATCCAATAGTATGGTGTCCGCTCCTGATGCGGCTACATTCCGCAACCTGTCTGAAAAACACTATGAGCGGACGGTGTCGTTGCGTAGGCAATTACATACACATCCTGAGTTGAGCTGGCAGGAGCACCTCACCGCACGTTTGGTAGCCGATACGCTAAGCGCCATGGACATAGAGGTATACACCGGCATAGCCGGCACAGGAGTAGTGGGCATACTCCGATGCGCGGAGCCCGATAGCCGCTGCGTGGCGCTGCGTGCCGATATGGATGCCTTGCCCATACAGGAAAACAACGCTGCCGCCTACAAGTCAGTTGTGCAGGGGGTGATGCACGCCTGCGGCCATGATGTGCACACAGCCAATTTACTGGCTACAGCTTCGATACTCGCTTCGCTTCGCCATTCGCTTACCGGAACTTTCAAATTCATTTTTCAGCCGAGCGAGGAACAACTACCGAGTGGCGCAGATGCCATGATTAAAGCGGGTGTGTTGCAAAACCCGAACGTGGAAAAGATCATCGCCTTGCATGTATCGCCCGAATTGGAAACCGGCACTTACGGGTTTTGCCCGGGAAACTTCATGGCCAGCAGCGATGAGGTGTACATAACCGTTATCGGCAAAGGTGGTCATGCGGCGCGTGTAGAGGAGTTGAAAAATCCGCTTTTAATTGCTGCGGAAATCCTGTTGGAACTCCGCATGTTTACCGACCTGCAGCGCCCTTCCGTACTCTCTTTCGGCAAGATGGAGGGAGCCGGCAGTACAAATATTGTTCCCGACCGGGTGTCGCTGGCGGGTACGCTCCGCTGTTTTGATGAAGCATGGCGCAGGCAAACCAAAAATCATATAGAAAATATTTGTCATGAGATAACCGATAAATATCTCACCGGTTGCGAGGTGCATTTTCGCGAGGGGGCTCCGGTGCTCGTCAATGACCCGGCGCTTACATCTACCGCCATGCGTCTCGCTGCGGCATATTCGGGCAGCGGGCAGGTGCTGCAATTACCTTATCGCATGGGCAGCGAAGATTTTGCCCATTACACGCATCACGTGCCCGGGTTGTTTTATCGCATTGGCACAGGCAATAAAAAGAAAGGGATAACCGCCGGGTTACATACACCCGATTTTGATGTTGATGAAACATGCCTGCTACACAGCCCCGGACTAATGGCATGGCTTGCGTGCAACTTGTGATTAATGTGTTTCATGCCGACTACGTAGAAAAAATTAAATGACTTTCGGGCGGTGATGCGTTATTACAGCAGTGCAGTGGCGCTCTCACATTTTTATTTGCCTGCGCGCCTGCGGTCGTTCTCATTCAGTAAAATTTTGCGCAGGCGTATGCTTTGCGGGGTTACTTCTACGTACTCGTCTTCTTGTATGTACTCCATACATTCCTCTAAGCTCATGCGCACCGGAGGGGGCAACATCACTTTATCATCGGCACCGGCGGCGCGAAAGTTGGTGAGTTGTTTGGCAGTAACGAGATTGACTACCAGATCTCCGCTCTTGGAGTGTTCGCCCACTATCTGACCCTCATAAATCTCAGCGCCGGGTTCTATGAAAAACACGCCGCGGTCTTTGAGTTTATCCATACTGTAAGCGGTAGCTCTTCCCTGCTCCTTGGCGATGAGCGAGCCGTTGATGCGCGTTGGAATTTCACCCCGCACAGGTTTGAACTCCTTAAAACGGTGCGCCATGATAGCTTCTCCTGCCGTTGCGTTGAGGATGAGTGTCCGCAAACCGATAATTCCCCGCGAGGGAATTTCAAATTCCAAATGCATCCTGTCGCCTTTGGGCTCCATAATCATCAGTTCCCCCTTGCGCTGCGTTACTAACTCGATGCATTTGCCGGCTACCTGCTCCGGAGCGTCAATGGTGAGGATTTCTACCGGTTCGCATTTTTGTCCGTCAATTTCCTTGATGATTACCCGGGGGTTACCGATACTCATTTCGTATCCTTCCCTGCGCATCGTTTCGATGAGCACAGACAGGTGCAGTATGCCGCGTCCGTAAACTTTAAATGTATCGGCACTCTCGGTCTCCTCTACGCGCAGCGCCAGGTTTTTTTCAAGCTCCCGGTACAAACGCTCCCTGATTTTTTGCGATGTCACATGCTTACCCTCTTTGCCGAAAAAAGGCGATGTGTTGGTAGTAAACACCATGCTGATGGTCGGTTCGTCAATGTGAATAGGAGGCAATGGTTCCGGGTTTTCTGCATCTGCGATGGTGTCGCCTATTTCAAAACCCTCTATGCCTACCACCGCACACAAATCACCGCAGGGGACCGTGTCAACTTTTACCTTTCCGAGACCGCTGAATACATACAACTCTTTGATTTTTGCTTTTTGCACACGCCCATCGCGTTTCACCAAATTCACGGGCTGGTTGATGGCGAGCGTGCCGCGCGCTACACGTCCAATCGCAATACGACCTATGTACGATGAATAATCGAGCGAGGTAATTTGCATTTGCACCGTGCCCTCGCGATATGGCGGAGCGGGGATATGCCCGATGATGGTATCCAGCAGGTATGTTACGTCTTCGGCAGGATGTTTCCAGTCGCCACTCATCCATCCGCGCTTGGCTGAGCCAAATACCGTGGGAAAGTTAAGTTGGTCTTCGGTGGCGCCCAGGGCATACATCAAATCAAATACGGCTTCCTGCACTTCATCGGGCCGGCAGTTTTCTTTATCCACTTTATTGATAACAACAATGGGCTTTTTACCGAGTTGAATCGCTTTTGATAACACATAGCGCGTTTGCGGCATGGGACCCTCAAATGCATCCACCAGCAGCAGTACTCCATCGGCCATGTTTAACACGCGCTCAACCTCTCCGCCAAAATCAGCGTGGCCGGGGGTATCAATGATGTTGATTTTAACCCCCTTGTATTCCACCGAAACATTTTTGGCAAGTATCGTAATCCCCCGCTCGCGCTCCAGTTCGTTGTTGTCCAATATCAGTTCTCCGGTTTGTTGGTTTTCGCGAAAAAGCGCACATTGGTGCAGTATCTTGTCCACGAGGGTGGTTTTACCGTGATCCACGTGTGCGATGATAGCGATGTTTCGAAGGTGGTGTTGAAGCATGGCAGATGTTGTGGCGGGTATTTTTAAACGGGCGCGAATATACAAAGCGATGGCACAAGGCAACGGGAGGTTTCTGAAAACATTACATTGCTTAGGTTTGCCTCGTGGCTACGCTATTGTGTATAGATACAGCTACGCCGGTTTGCTCGGTAGCGATTGCAGAAGAGGATATCATCTTGTGTACACGCGAACATGCGGACTACAACAGTCATGCCCGTGAGCTTACGATACTCATCAGCGCCTGTTGTGAAGAGGCGGGGCTGAAACTTCACGCGATAGCATACATTGTAGTAAATATCGGCCCCGGTTCTTTTACCGGGCTACGCATCGGTGTTTCGGCAGCCAAAGGACTTGCCTATGCACTCGGTAAACCCATCATGGCTGTGCCCTCTTTGCTGGCGATAGCATATCAAGCTGCGTCTGTTAAACCCTCTGATTACTACCTGTCGGCAATAGAAGCGCGGCACGGTAAAGTGTTTGCTGCAATGTACGACCGCGCTTTTCATGAAGTGTCACCCCCATCTTTGGTCACGGCAGATGAATTCGTAAAACTGTACAAACAACAATCATCCTGCACGGTTTGTGCCAACTTTACACTGGAACCATCCGGGGCATTTGCAGAACTAACAGATAAATACGTAATGATAAAGTCCGCAGCAACTTTGCTCATTAAACCCGCGCTTATGTTGCGTGAAAGACAGCAATTTGCAGACCTTGCACGCTTTGAGCCAATGTATATACAACCCTTTGGCAAACTGTAAACTGTATATGCTTTTTTTTACATATTTTTATTTTTACCTGTCGTTTTGAAACTTTTAAGTTTTTTAATATGTTTACACTGCAAAACCAAAATTGAACTATATGGCTTCTAAATCTATTAAACCTCTTGTTATTACGAAAGACAATGGCTCTAAGTTTACGATTGACTATGGCGTACTGCGCAGAGCACACCTCACTTTGCGTGCGCTCAACCATCCCATCCGCAAACAGATGCTTGAGATAATGGAATCTAAAAAGAAGGTGAATGTGACCGAAATTTACGGCAAGCTCAAGCTGGAGCAATCTGTGGCTTCACAGCACCTCGCCATTCTACGCAGAGCCGGCGTAGCCAAGGCCTCCCGCGAAGGAAAGTTCATTTGGTACACTGCCGATAAAAAACGTCTGGAGGAAATCAACAACCTGATACAAGACCTCGCACAAGACGAGTAAATACCTTTTACGTAAAAATAATGTTATCCCGGCTGCCGTGCATGCCCGGGATTTTTTATCCTTAAATCACCTGTTTTGTACAAAGCGCTTGATAAACATTTACCCCTTGCCCTGCATGTCTTGCGTGCCATTGCGCATCCGTTACGCTTTCGCATAGTTTGCATGGCAGCCGAAAAACAACCCCTTCCGGTACAAAACATATACGATGAGCTCAAGATAACGCCCGCCATCGCCTCGCAGCATTTGCGTATATTAAAAAACGCCGGCATTCTGCACGGCTATCGCAAACATCGCCACGTGTATTATGCAATCAACCGTCAGTTTATGCTACGCTTTTGCGATTCGCTGGCAAAATACTTCTCCAGTCCTTAAACATCCTTTTCACCGTACAAATTGTGCGGTGACTGGCACATCTCTGTTTGGGGCGTATTGCTAACGATAATGAATTTTATTTTCGCACCTCTTTATGCATACATGCCATGCAACTGCTCAATACAGATAAATTTTACGAGTTGTATAAACGCGATGTAACCGTACTGGATACGCGCAGTCCCGAACAAATTTGGGAGGGCATCATCAAAAACGCTTTGGTAGTACCTTATGCCTCTGATTTCCTACACGAATTACAAAATGTACTTTCCGATGGAGAAATACTCCTACTGGCTGATGAGGACAAGGTTGCCGAAGTTACAAACATGCTTCGCGGAACAGGCGCTTACCAAATAGCCGGTATTATGAACGGCGGCTTCGCGGCATGGCATTCCTCCGGATATCCTATTGACATCCTCATCGGTATTGATGCCGATGAGTTTGCCATGGATTATCATTATGATGAGTTTGTATTACTGGATGTGCGCTCAGCCGAAGAATTCCGTCAGCAGCATATAGAGTATGCAGCCCACATAGCTCTGGGCGACCTCGAAAACATGCTGTGCGATATGGATGCAAATCAACTCTATTACGTGTTTGCAGGCAATGTTGCCAATACGCTCACAGCCGGCTCGCTCTTTAAGCGCGCGGGATTTGAGCGCGTGCGGCTGGTAAAAGCCACCCTTGACGAAATCAAACAACAGCAGGTGCCTGTTGTTACCTCTAAAAAACAAACTCAACCACCCGAAAAATCATCCGAGTAAGCCATTCTCTCCATGCAATTTTCTCATCATAACCGACATAAATTACTGCATGCGTTAGCCGAAAATTCGTATGATGTATTGGTGATAGGCGGCGGCATAACCGGATGCGGTATTGCGCTGGATGCTGCCTTGCAGGGGATGCGTGTGGCATTGATAGAGAAAAACGACTTTGCCTTCGGTACCAGTTCACGCTCTACCAAGCTCATACACGGTGGGCTTCGGTATCTCAAGCAGTTAGAATTTAAACTCGTGCGCGATGTGGGCACCGAGCGCGCAGTGGTGCATCGCAATGCGCGCCACCTGGTTGTTCCCGAAAAAATGCTGCTGCCCATCGTCCGGCACGGTTCGCTTGGCGAGTTATCAACCTCCGCAGCGCTACTCGTGTATGATTTACTGGCAGGTGTAAAACGCAGCGAGTGGCGCAAAATGCTCAACCGCCACGACACGCTGCGCGCTGAGCCGCTCCTGGATCCCACCCGGCTGCTCGGTGGCGGCCTTTACTACGAGTACCGCACCGATGACTCCCGCCTCACCATCGAAATTGCCAAAAAGGCATTTTCGCTCGGGGCTGTTCTCGTCAACTACCTGCAGGCAGAAAAATTTATATATGAAAAAAATAAAATATGTGGTGTCATTGCCATCGATCCATTCACCGGTAACGAAATCACCATTCGCGCCACAGCGGTGGTCAACGCTGCAGGCCCCTGGGTAGATTTACTGCGCAAAAAAGATAACTCCCTTCAGGGCAAACGCCTGCAACTCACCAAGGGCGTCCATTTGGTGTTTCCGCACGAAAAACTCCCCGTGCGGCAAGCTATATACTTTGATGTACCCGATGGCAGAATGATATTCGCCATCCCGCGCCAAAACATTACATACGTGGGTACTACCGATACGGTGTACCATGATGATATTGACCACCCGCTGTGTACCGAAGAAGATGCGCGCTACCTGCTGCATGCCGTCAACGCCATGTTCCCCTCGGTACATTTACAAATCAGCGACATTATTTCCAGTTGGGCAGGCCTGCGTCCCTTGATTCATGAAGACGGCAAATCTCCCTCTGAACTCTCCCGTAAAGACGAAGTTATCATCTCAGCCAACGGCCTCATCTCCATAGCCGGCGGAAAACTCACCGGCTACCGGCTCATGGCACAAAAAACGGTAAACCTGCTCCGTAAATACATTGCAAAAAAATTTAATAACCTATCCACCCGACATATCAAACTCTCCGGCAGCGAATTTGAAGACGAAGAACACTTTCTGGCTCAGGAAAGAACCCTCACCCATCTCGCGCAGCAAACGGGCATCGCGCCCCACACCGCCCGCGAGTGGTTCTATCGCTACGGAAGCAACACCGATGTGCTCATCCGCTACGTATCGCAACTCACCGCACAGGGCACCGACCTCAACACGGCCATCCGGCATGCCGAGTGGCTCTATGCGCTGGAGCACGAAATGGTCATGCATCCGTCCGATTTTTTTGTGCGCAGAACGGGCAAACTGTTTTTCGACCGCGCCGCCTCGCTGCACCAAGTGCACCCCTTCACGCAATTTCTCGCTCAGCACACCGGCATCCCCGCCCATCAGGCATACGCCATGGAGCAGGAAACCCTCCGCGCATACCACGATGCTGTTCGTTTCATCGCATAACTGCTGCGCTCCGCTTCTCATCCAAACATATTAAAAAAATATTAACTTTTTGGGGGTGCCCCCGCTGCCAAGCCATGCAAGGCAGCGGGGTCGGGCTTGCTACGGGGTACGCTGTCGCTCCCGCCGCGCCCGTAAATTTTTTGATTTTTCAAAGGTACGGGCGCGGCCGCTTCGCTGCGCTCGCGCCCTACGCATCCCTCACCCGGCATCCCGCACCCGATACAACACTCCCTACCTTGTGAATTTTTTATGTACAACAGCAATAACCTATACCATAAATATTTTGTCCCCCACTATGTTAAACTTTTGTTAAATAAAATGTCTAACCTTAAATTAACTTTACCTTAAATGAATGCAAAATGAAAAAAATCGCATTACTCGCGCTCACATTTGTCTCCTGTACTGTTTCGATTGCCGCCTCCGAAAAATGGGGGTGGGTAACCCTCATAGCTCCCCAAAACTCTACAACAGTTACATTGTTAGATACAAACAGTAATGTGGTAAAAACCTGGACAAACTTACCCGGTCAAACCGGCTATTCGTGTTATCTTACTCCGGGTGGTTTTCTTTGGCGCTCCGTAAAAACCAATAACCCCAACTTCTCCGGTGGAGGACTATGCGGCAGAGTACAGAAAATCGACTGGAACGGTAACGTACTCTTTGACTATACCATTTCCAATGCCAACGAAATCTCACACCACGATATATGCCCCATGCCCAACGGGAACGTATTGCTTATTGTGTATGAAAAGAAAACAGGTACCCAAATGACCGCCGCCGGTTGTACTTCTAATGTTTCAAAACTACTCGAGAAAATTGTGGAACTGCAACCCACCGGACCGAGCACCGCCAATATCGTGTGGCAATGGAATTTATTCGACCATCTGTGCCAGAATACCAATCCTAACGCAGCTAATTACGTGAGCTCAATAGTGCAAAACCCTCAATTGATGAATGTGAACTACAAAGCCAACCTGAGCGACTGGTGGCACATGAATGGCATTGATTACAACCAGGCATTAGACCTCATTGTAGTAAGTGCACATAACACTAATGAATTGTACGTGATAGACCACAGCACCACTACTGCAGAGGCAGCCGGCCACACCGGAGGGATTCACGGTAAAGGCGGTGATTTTCTTTACCGGTGGGGCAATCCTGCAGCTTATGACGCACCGGGAACCGCTAACTTCAATGTAATACACGATGCCCATTGGGTTCCTGATAACTGCCCTAACGCCGGCTGGCTGGTGGGTTTCAACAACAAAGGCATATCAAACAATCACTCCTGTGTAGATTTGATTAACGCGCCCTGGAATGGCTCGCAATACATATTTACGCCCGGGCAGCCCATACCGCCTGCCACTTACAACAAGCGTATCGCCTATACGAATGCATCGGGCAATGCCGGTTACTCCAGTAATATGAGCAACAGCCAGCAGTTGCCAAACGGTAATACACTCATTTGCCTTGGCATAGGTGGTTACGTATATGAAATTGATTCTAATGGAAACAAATTATGGCAATACACAAGCAACACCAACATGGCGCAGGCATCGCGCTACTCGCGTTGTTTTATCCAAAATCCCAAAGTTACCATTACTAACATCGCTCCGGCGGTATGCCCGGGGGGTACGCTGACACTTCAAACTTCCGTAACCGCCACGGCTGTCAATTCATTTACCTATAACTGGTCTCCGGCAACGGGTTTATCGAGTGCCACTGTGGCCAATCCGATGGTGAGCGGTATCACACAACCCACTACATACACTGTGACCGTCAGCACCGGTGAATGTACAGCTACTGCTTCCGTTACGGTGGGGGTTCTTACCCCGCCTAATGCCAATGCCGGAAATGATGTTACTGTAGCGTATGGTCAGAGCGTTACCCTTACAGCTAGCGGAGGTGTTTCTTACGTATGGAACAACGGTGCAAACACTCCTTCTATTACCGTATCACCCGGTTCAACCACTATTTATACCGTTACGGTAACCGATTCACAAGGGTGTACAGCATCTGACCAGGTCACGGTGTATGTTTCCGGTGGCGGTTTATCTGTGTCGGCTACTGCTTCACCGCAAACCATTTGCGCAGGCGCATCAGTACAGCTTGATGCTTTGCCCTCTGGCGGAAGCGGTAATTATACCTACACATGGTCATCAACTGCCGGCTCCTGGAGCTCAACTTCGAAAAATCCTGTGGCTAATCCTGCTGCCAATACAATTTATACCGTAACGGTGAACGATGGCAACTCCACGGCTTCGGCTAGTGTTAGTGTAACCGTACATCCGCTTCCACCCGTAAGTGCGGGGAATGATGTTGTGATTACGGCCGGTAACAGCGTAACCCTTACGGCCTCTGGCGCCATTACATACCAATGGAGCAACGGCGCCCAAACTGCTTCCCATAATGTGACACCTTCCGTTACAACCACTTACTCCGTTACGGGTTACGATACCAATGGTTGCAGCGCCAGTGATGAAGTCGTTGTGTTTGTTTCGGGCGGGCCGCTCTCCGTGACCATCACTTCAACGTCCGATACAATATGCCTGGGCGAAGCATCGCAACTCTTTGCGCACGCACAGGGCGGCAGCGGTATTTATGCGTATCAGTGGGCATCCTCGCCGGCAGGGTTAAACTCCACGCTCAGCGATCCATATATCAATCCTTCCCAAACTACCGTCTATAGCGTTACTGTTTCTGACGGTAACTCTACAGCTTCTGCCTCTTACCCGGTTGTGGTGTTACCCTTGCCTCCTGCGCCCACTATTACATTAAATGATACCATACTCGTATCTTCATCGCCTGTCAATAACCAGTGGTTTTATTACGGCAGCCCGATATCCGGTGCCACCGGACAAACCCTGGATCCCACTTTAGACGGCTCGTATCAGGTGCAGGTAACAGATTCTAACGGATGCGCCTCGCCCATTTCGGAACCCTTTGAGTACATACACACATCCGTCGGAACGGCTGATGTAAACTCTGAGAGTACAAATCTTTACATTCATGTACAAGAGCAGAAAATTGCTGTAACCGGCCTTCAACATGATGCCGGAATTCGGATGGCATTGTATGATAATGCCGGTCGTTGTGTCAGAAATGTTTCTGCACCGGAAATTTTTGTAGGAGACCTTGCGGAAGGTATTTACTTAACCATTGTATCCAACAGGGATGTGATCCTCCGCAGGCAGTTGTGTTTTATCCGTAAATAGATAAAATTTATTTTTAATATTTTATGCGATGTTTCCTACGGAGTATATGTGTCGGATAGCTTTGGTTTGCAATGCGTTTAAAAAGATAGCGTCTGACATCCCTTTTGCAGCAGTATGCCTCATGGGCATAACGTTGGTTTTAACGCAATCTCTGAATGCCCAATCGTTTTATGATTTGTGGAAAATTCAGGAAATAAGAATTTATTTCGGTATGCCGGATTGGGATTACCGGTTGGATACAGCCAAAGCCGGTAGCGGCACGTATCTGATGGCGGATTCGGTAGTCATCAACGGAAAAAAATTTCTGAGCTGTGGAGTAAAGTACAAGGGATATAGTTCCTATGATCCTGCGCGTAAAAAAAATCCCATACACATCAAGCTAGATAAATGGATTGACCAGGAATACGAGGGCTATGACGATATAAAGCTCGGCAACGGTTTCAGCGATAACTCCATGATTCGCGATGCTTTGGGCTATTATATTTTGCGGCAATATATGGATGCGCCCCGCTCAAATTTTGCCCGCGTATATATCAATGACATTTACTACGGGTTGATGAGTAATACCGAAAGCATTGACAAGCGCTATCTTTTGGATCGTTATTACACCTCTAAACATACATTTTTCAAATGTAATCCCCCTGAAGAAGGCCCCGGTGCGGGCAACGGCGCCAATCTGGCTTACTTAGGGGTTAATCCGGCAAACTATTACTCAAAATACGAATTAAAATCTGACACCGGCTGGCATGAGCTGATACAATTTTGCGATACGCTCAATAATCACTTTTCTTCTTTTCATACTATTGCAGATGTAGATCGCTTTTTGTGGATGCTGGCATTTAATAATGCAACTATAAATTTAGATAGTTATTCAGGAGCATATCGTCAAAACTATTATCTGTACCGAAATCATGCCGGACAGTGGATACCCGCTGTGTGGGATTTGAATTTATGTTTTGGTGGATTTGCCATAGCAGGCGGCAATACTTCAAATCTTACACCCGCTACCATGCCCACCATGAGTTATACGTTGCACAAAAACGAGCCGGCGTGGCCGCTGCTTTACAAGCTGCTCAACGATACTACGTATTCCAAAATGTACGATGCTCACTTGCGTACCATTAACCAGCAAAACTTTGCCAATGGTTTTTACAAGATTATCGCTGATTCATTGCATGCTTTGATTGAAAGTTTCGTATATACCGATACCAATTTTCTCGGTAATTACACCGATTTTCAGCAATCCCTATTGGCAAACACGCAGGTAAGTTACACAGGGGGAACCTGTCCGGGGTTATATCCGCTTATGGATGCCCGGGCAAATTATTTGGCTAATGTGTTATCAGCAGCGCCGCCGGTCATCGGCAATGTCACCCATGCGGGCTCCACCGGATATGGAGATACCGTTTTCATTACAGCACACGTCCAAAACGGCGCAAGGGTTTATGTCGGATATCGTTACGGCAAGCAGGATAGGTTTGTGCGCGAAATGATGTATGACGATGGTTCGCATGGCGATGGAGCCGCAGGTGACGGAGTGTATGGTGTTCGCGTGCCGCTCCGCACCCTGACGTTGCACTACTACATATATGCTGAAAATGCCTTCACCGGCGCGTTTTCGCCTGAGCGGGCAGAGCATGAATATTACTCTCTAACAGCCACTCTTCCCACTGCCACTCAGGGCGAGTTAGTGATTAATGAAATTACAGCAAACAATCAAACAGGCATACAAAATGAAGCCGGCAAATACAAAGATTGGATAGAAATTTACAACACAACTCCCAAAACCCTGGCGTTATCCGGCTTGTATCTGAGCGATGATGCCGCACAATTAATGAAATGGAACTTTCCGTCTAAAGCGTTTATCAAACCTTATGAACGATTACTGGTATGGGCTGATGATTTGGATAAAACACATTTAGACCTGCATACCAATTTTAATCTGAGCGGAACGGGCGATGCAATCATACTAAGCGATGGCATTACAATTTTCGACTCTCACGTATTTGGCACCAGTAATACGGATGAAGCCATGGCGCGATGTCCGGATGGCTCCGGTATTTTTATCAAGACCTATCAACGCACTCCCCGCCAGGAAAATGATTGCACAGCCGGATACAAACCCCTTGCCGAACAGCGGGTAACTATATTCCCCAACCCTGCCTGGCGCGATATACACGTAGTTTGCGATGAACAGCTACTCAAATGGCAACTCATTGACGGAAATGGCGAAGCGATATACGAAGGAGCCGAAAGTACTATTTCACTTCCGCTTTTGCCCACCGGGCTGTATTACCTGAAAATTTTTATTGAGGAAGGTGTTGTCGTAAAAAAACTACTGTTGATGTCACACAAGTGACTTGCCCGATGCACCTGTCGTTATCGTAATATCACCCCCCTATTTATTTCGGTTTATTATTTTGCACCCGCTAATGGATTATGAGCAAATCTGCACCAAAAGCCGCTGGTAAATCTGCCAAACAGCCGGTTGCCGCTAAAGAAATTGTTCTTACACCCCTGCTGCCGGAGCCGCTGGCAAAAAAGATTTTCGTGGCGATAGCTGCTTTGCTGCTAGTGCTGATGGTAAGTGTCAGTCATCAGTACGGTATCTCGGGCGATGAAAACTTTCACCGTGTTTACGGTCATCACATTGTTGATTTTTATAAAACATTGGGGAAAGATAAAACTGCCATCAGCGAACAGGGACCCGACTCACTGATGATTTATTACGGAGGGTTGTTTGACGGCTCTACTGCGCTTTTATCCCGCGCCTTCCCGGGGATAAACGAATGGCACATCCGCCATGCCGTAAACGCTGCTTACGGTTGGGCAGCCATGGTTTTTGCCGGCCTGGTAGCGATGGAGATTATGGGATGGAATGCTGCTGTTATTGTACTTGTTTTTATGCTGTTTTCTCCGCGCTTTTTTGGTGAGAGCATGAACAACCCCAAAGACATCACCATGGCAACAGGATACATGATTGCCTACTTCTTCATCATTCGATTTTTGAAAGCCCTGCCCCGGCCCTCCTGGAAAACCACTCTGGCGCTGGGCGCTGCCATCGCACTGGCGATGGGCATACGCATAGGCGGGCTTTTGCTCATCCCTTACCTCTTGTTGTTTTTTGCACTGTCCACAGTGCAACGTTTTGGCTTTGGCGTTTTTTTTAATACGTCAGAATTTCGGGAAAATGTATGGCCGGGCCTGCGCATGGTGCTCATCGCTTCCGTAATCGGTTACTTCGGCAGCTTAATTCTGTGGCCCTACGGTTTAGTGAACCCGCTCACCGGACCATTTACCGCGCTGAGCGTTGCCGCCAAATTTCCGGTGCAAATCCGCATTTTGTTTGATGGCGCTCAAATCAACAGTACCGAGGTGCCCTGGTATTACGAGCCGAAATGGCTGCTTATCTCCACACCGTTGGTAATTCTGATTGGTTTTGTAAAGTCCGTAGTTTTGCCCACGGCGCTCAAAAAAGAAAAGAAAACGCTCTACATCGGCTTTCTGTATTTTACTATCATTTTCCCCATTGCTTACATTATATATAAAAAATCTGTTTTATATGATGGTATGCGCCACATTTACTTTGTGTATCCGAGTATCGTTATACTGGCTGGTTTAGCCGTTCATTACCTGTTATTGCGTTTGCAAAAACCCATGAAGTTCGTGGCGCTGGGTGTCACGGTGGCGCTCTTGGCGCTTCCGGCACGTTGGATGTTTGCTAACCACCCTAACCAGTATGTCTATTTTAATGAATTGGCCGGCGGCATTCAAAAAGCGCATATCAATTTTGAAACCGATTATTATATGAACAGCGTAAAACAGGCGGCTGATTGGCTGCGGGCAAACGAAAAACTCACAGCCCGGGACGGACGCAAACTGAAACTGTTTACCAACGCGGTGGCTCCTTGCAACTTTTATTTTATGCCCGATTCGCAACATGTATCGGTGGGTTACGTTAGTTACCGAAACCGCACCACCGTAGATGCCGATTACCTCATCCTCTACTCGCGGTTTGTGGATAGAGAGTTGCTCATCAACCACTGTTACCCGCCCGAACAAACCCTTCACACCATTACGGCTGACGGTGTGCCTTTGTGTGCGGTAATCAAAAAAACAGATAAAAGCGATTACCTCGGCTACGAAGCATTGCAGCGCGGTGATTACGAACAAGCTGTTCGCCTGCTGGAGCCGTACTGTGCCAAATATCCGAAAGCCGACATGGCGCTTACAAATCTGGGGTTGGCGTACCTGCAGACGGTCCGCACCGACCCATCGCGCCTGCAAAAAGCCGTGCAAACACTCACTGCCACCCTGCAGTTAAACCGCGACAACCCATACGCCATCAACCTGCTGGCTGCCGCCTACGAAATGAGCGGTGACCAAACCCAGGCCCAGTACCTGCGCAGTTTAATCAACCGGTGATTAACTTTTCATGATAAGCATGCGAAAAACTAACGACTGTTAGTTTTTACCAAAAATTTGTTTTAATGCGCTAATTGCATCCGGATATTGAAAACGATAACCTGCCTGCTGAATTTTCTGAGCGCTGCATCGTTCACTGCTCAGCAGCATTTCACTCATTTCGCCCATCGCTAAGCGGATAACTACAGGTGGCGCGGGTACTAACATTGCGCGCGATGATTTTACCTCTAATACTTTTTGCATCAGGGCTTTCATGGGCAAAGGCGCCGGAGCAGTGACGTTAAATGCACCGGATAGATTTTCGTTTTCCAGTGCATATAGCATAATGCCACATACATCATCAATATGTATCCAGGGGTAGTAAAGCTCCTTCTTGTCAAAATAAGGAACAAATCCCAGCGGGAGCGTTTTTATCAATTCCGGCAGCGCGCCTCCGGCGCTTGCCAGCACAATACCGATGCGGCAACGCACCTCCCGAACGCCTATTTTGGCAAAGCGCATAACTTCATCTTCCCATTTGCGACACAGCTCAGCCAGGAATCCATCGCCCGGCGGCATTTCTTCGTTTAGCACCTCAGCACCGCGATCCCCGTAGTATCCTACTGCTGAGGCACTGATGATGGTCTTTACCGTGTGGGGGTATTGTTGCAGGAAATCGTACAGCAGCCGTGTGCTTTTCAGGCGGCTTTCTGAAAGTTCTTTTTTGCGCTCTTCGCTCCACCTTTTCTCGGCTACTCCAGCTCCCGCCAGGTGGATAATGGCTTCTACTCCCTCCAGTGCTGCCGGTTCCATCGTGCCCTTCTCTATATCCCATTCAAACGGATGAACGTTTTTGTGTTTAAACATCTTCTTATTGCGGGTAAGTGTGTGCACTGTGTACTTACGACTCAGCAAATGGCGGGTGAGTTGCGAGCCGATTAGCCCGCTTGCGCCGGTGATAAGAACGGTCTTCATGATGATAAACTATTATAAAATAATCAAAAGTATTGATAAATTTTCCAGTACGCCAATGTGCACTGATGATTATTACGAAATCATCTGCAGAAATTCCTCTTCGGAGATAATTTGTATGCTGGGGATTTTTTGTGCTTTGGCCAATTTGCTGCCGGCGTCTTCGCCCACTACTAAATAGTTCAGGTTTGCCGAAACACTGCTTAACAATCGCCCGCCGTTTTCTTCTACCAACTGCTTGGCTCTCGCGCGCGTAAAATTTTTCAGGGTTCCGGTAAAGAGGAATGTTTTCCCCTGCAGCTTATTGTTTTTGGCGGCAGTGTGCTCCGGCTTATTCTCGGTATTCACTCCGAGTTTTTTCAATTCGTGCAAAAGGCGAATATTGGCGGGTTGATGAAAAAAATCATAAATACTCTGAGCTACTTTGGGGCCTATACCTTCAATAGCCATCAACTGTTCAATACTCATCCGTTCCAAATCAAAAATACTCTGAATATGTGCAGCAACATCTTTTGAGGTTGTTACGCCTACATGGCGTATTCCCAACGCATGGAGAAGACGCCACAGCGGGCGCTTCTTGGATTCTTCTATGCCGTTCTTCAAGTTCGAAACGGACTTGTCTTTCCATCCTTCCAGTTTGCGGATGTGCTCATAAGGCAGGCGATAGAGGTCTTCAATGCTTTTCAGTAAGCCCAATTGGATAAATGATGCGATAGTTTCCTTACCGCAGCCCTCAATGTCCATAGCATCCTTACTCACAAAATGAATCAGGCGCTCCTCGGTTTGAGCGGGGCAGTCGGCATTGTCGCACCGCCACACGGCTTCGCCTGCAGGTTTTACAAGCGCGGAATTACACGACGGGCAATTTCGTGGAAATTCAATCTCAACCTGTGAGCCATCCCGCAGTGCTTCTACTACTCCCACAATGTACGGAATCACTTCACCGGCGCGTTCCACGATTACGGTATCATTTATTTTTATGTCTTTCTCACGAATGAAATCTTCATTGTGTAGTGAGATAGATGATATGGTAACACCCGATAAAAACACCGGTTCTATTTTTGCTACGGGCGTTATGGCTCCGGTGCGGCCTACCTGAAATTCCACTTTCAGTAATTTACTGTGTGCCTGGCGGGCAGCAAACTTATACGCTATGGCCCATCGCGGATGATGGGCTGTGCTGCCGCACACCTGCTGGTGCCTGAGAGAGTTGACTTTAATCACCATACCATCCGTATCAATCGGAAAAGTATGCCGCCGCTCATTCCATTCGTGAATCACGTCCTGCAACTCGGAAACAGACCGGCACACACGCAACTCGCGAAGAGGCGTTTTAAAACCGCAATCGTGCAGTATTTGCACACACTGATAATGCGTGGTGAGGCGGCTTGCAAGTAAATCGTTTCCCTGGGGGTCTTCGGCATAGCTGATATGATACATGATGGCTTCCAGGTGACGGGCGCGGGTTTCGTTCGGGTCTTTGGTGCGCAAAGATCCCGAGGCAGTGTTGCGCGCATTCTGATAAACCTTTTCGCCCCGCGCCCGGCGCTCCTCGTTCATTTTTTCAAAAATGTGCCGCTGAATGATTACTTCACCGCGTATTTCAACGCGGTATATTCCATATTTTGAAAAAGCAGCGCGCAAAGGGATAGACGACAGCGCCATTGCATTGTTGGTTATATCATCGCCCATGATACCGTCACCGCGGGTAGCCGCTCGTACAAGCCGGTCGTTTTCATAAATAAGGGCTATGCTGCTGCCGTCAAATTTCGGCTCAATGCAATATTCAGGCGTTTCATGCCGGATAAACTCTTTTACCCTTCTGTCAAAGTCGTACAGGTCAGCTTCGTTGTAGCTGTTTTCGAGCGATAGCATCGATACCAGATGCGGCACAGGAGTAAATTCTTCCGTAAGCCCCCGTGCCACGCGCTGTGTGGGTGAGTCGGGCGTCTGCCACTCCGGGTGCTTTCCTTCCAGTTGTTTGAGAAACGAGAAAAGCTTGTCGTATTCATAATCCGTAATTACCGGCTCGCTGAGCACGTAGTACCGCCAGTCGTGATAGTTGATTACTTCTCGCAATTCATCGGCTGTATGCGCTGTCTCGGGCAGAGTATCAGTGCGCAACAGCTTCCGGGTGAGTTCCAGCAGGCGGTTTTGTTGTGTAGTGTCGTACATGGTTTTATGCTAAGGCAAATATGTGCATACCGGGTTCAAAAGGATCAAAGTTTCGGATAATTACTTCAAACATGTTTTGTGTATAAAACGGGATAAAGTTTTCTCTCCTTTCCTGCCATTCGCCCTCAGGGCAAAACACATCGTACAAATCGTTTATCTGACGTACAAGTTGCTCGTTTTTGCGCTTTTCGGCACGTAAAATTTTTTGTTGCAGCGCATCTATGCCCGCCAAAACTTTTATTTTCTCAGCTTGTGCTGTATGCAAGAGAGTAGAATCAGCGTCTGATGCTTTTTGTATAATAATATTAAATATTTTATCAATTTGTTCCTTTTCTTTGTCCAGACGCTTTTCTTCGTCCAAATGCTCCGTTATAAATTTTTTTATGGTGACTTCTTTCGGTTGAAAAAAAACATCAGCCACCAGTCCGGTCTTTTCTAACTTTCGCACATCGCGGAGGCGCAATAGCGTGGCAGTGTTGCGCATCATCAGCGCCGGAAATGCAACCCCGTAGGCATCAAACACCGCTTTTAGTTCTAACCAGTAGCTCAGCTCCGCTGCTCCCCCTACAAAAGCCACATTGGGCAACACAATCTCCTGATAAACCGGCCGGAGAATTACGTTGGGGCTGAAGCGCTCCGGACGGGCGCTTATTTCGGTCGTCATTTCCGGTGCGGTAAAACTTGCTCCGCTTTGCCCGATTTGATAGGATGCGTTTTGCGGTTTCCAAATAATCCGCTCGCGCGATGTATCGCTTATGTAAAAAAAGTTTACCTCGCGGGGGCGCGCCTGCACGTGGTAATTTTTATCCAGAAAAGCAAGCGTGGGCTGCATGATGCTGTGCGTTTTTTGATGCAGCACATCCTGCAATATTACTTCTTTCAGCAGTGCTTTTAATTCAGGATGATTTTGGTCAATTACAACCAAACCATACTCCTGAAACAGAGTATGCAGAAAGAACTGCACCAATTTGCCAAACACATCACAGCGCTCTGCTGCCTCAAACCAAATCCTGTATGCATCGTTTTGGTGTTCGCTCCAGGCAGCATCTCCGCTGAGTTGACCAATACCGGTTACCGGCCACCTGCCGGAGGGCCCTTTGTACGCATGTTCCCAAACAATTTTTTTCCCGTTGATAAAAGCGTGGCTAAGTTCTTTAGTGTCGTGGTCTTCAGTGCCCAGCCAGAAAACCGGTACAAAGTAGTACTCGTGGTACATTTCGCGGAGCGTCTGAGCCAGCTTTATCGTATGGCAAATTTTATAAATATTATACAGCGGCCCGCCAAAGAGGCAGGGCTGGTGGGCGGCAGTTACCGTAAAGGTGTTTTCGCGTTTCAGGACACGGATGTTTTCTGACACTTTCGGATGTATGGCAAGTGTGCGATATTGCTCTTCTAACACTTGTACGAGCGTATCTCTGAAAAGCGGAAATTGTTTTCTTCTCGAAATGGTTTCGGCAAAGGACTCCCGGCGCGGTGAGTATGCACACAACTGCATTACCTCAGGTTTGCCCTGCAGGTAGTGGTGAATCAGTTTGGGCAATAGTGGCAGGTTTTCATAGTCATAGAAAAACATCGGGCGCATGGAGTAGCAGTTAGAACGAATTTAAATGTTCCGGTACAATCACCTGTATGCACTGCGGTACCACCTCAAGCATAACATCATCATGCCAGATGACCGAATCACCGTCAAACTGATAGAGCATTTTTTTGGTACCGTGAATTTTAATACGGCGGGCGCGAAATATTTCTGCTTCCTTTACTACGTCAGGCCGTTTCATCACACAGCAAAAGAAAATGTAAAACAGTTTCCAAAACGGAAACGGATTAAGTACAATCACATCCATTACGCCATCTTTCATGCTGGTGAAGGGAAATACCGAAAAATTATACCCGTACTGGTTGGCGTTAAATGCCGTAAAAAGATAAAATTCCCTCTCCAGCACCACATCGTCTATCTCTACCTTGGCATCAAAGGGTTTAAAATAAAGCAGCAGTTCCTTCATTACAGCCCATGCGTAGGAAGCAAATCCGCGTATTTTATGATGATGAAACCGGCGCGCCACGCTGCTGTCAATCCCGAAGCCCGCATTGCTCACCACATAGCGCAGGTTGGTTTTAATTAAATCTAACTTTACGATTTTGCCGGTGTTCAACACGTTGATGGCGCCTTCTGCATCGCGCGGAGGTATTTTCAGGTGAGTGGCAAAGCCATTGCCGGAGCCGTACGGAATAACCCCGAGCGCTGTTTGCGTGCCCACTAAACTTTGTGCCACCTCGTTGATGCTTCCATCGCCACCAACCGCCACACACACATCATAACCCTGCTCCACCGCCTGCTGGGCGATGAGGGTGGCGTGCCCTGCGTATTGTGTAAACCGTATGGTGTAGTCGTATTTTACGTAATCAATGTAACGGGCTATTTTTTCCGGAATGTTCTTTTTGCGATACACCCCCGATATGGGGTTGATGATAAACATGATTTTTTTCTTCTCCTGCACAGCATCCATAACGGCAGCAATGTTAGTTATCTTTTTGATAATACCCCCTTATGAATTATATTACATGCGCAGCATCACTTCGTATTCACAAAATGGTTAACGTAGCAGAAACTTTCCGGCATGATTTACCTTAATCACATGATAAAATATTTTTATTCAAATATCCTAACATTTAGGACAATCACCTGTGCGATTATACTTTGTTGTGTTTTCTGGAGTTCAGGGCAATCACAGGGGCAGGTTGTGCGCAAAATCGCTTTCGGTTCCTGCATTAGTCAAAACCATCCGCAGTATATATGGTACAAGGTGGCGGAGCAGGCCCCCGATATTTTCATTTTTTGTGGCGACAATATTTACGGAGATACGTACGATATGCAGCTGCTCCGGCAAAAATACGACATGCTCGGCAACAAGCCGGGTTACCGCACGCTGAAAAAAAATACGCGCATCATCGCCACCTGGGACGACCACGACTACGGTAAAAACGATGCCGGAAAAGAATACCGCATGAAAGCGGAAAGTAAAAAAGAGTTCCTCCGCTTTTTTGAAGAGCCCGATACTTCATCGCGTTGGTCACACGAAGGCATTTACCACAGTTACTTCTTCGGAGAAACCGGCAAATTGCTGCAAATCATTGTGCTCGATACGCGCACGTTTCGCGATAAACTCCTGCGCGTGCGGGCCGATACAGATTGCAAAGGCCCTTACGCCAAAACGCCTGGCAAACACAAAACTTTCCTGGGCGAGGAGCAATGGGCATGGCTCGAAAAGGAGCTGAGCAAGCCGGCTGATTTGCGGATAATTGTATCGAGCACACAATTTCTGGTGGAGTTCAACGGTTGGGAAGCGTGGATAAACATGCCCCATGAGCGCGAGCGAATGATGCAACTGATAGAAAAAACCCGTGCCAACGGGGTAATCTTTATCAGTGGCGATGTACACTATGCCGAGCTGAGCCGCCTCAAGCGCCAATCATGCTATCCCCTTTACGACCTCACCAGCAGCGGAATGACCCACGGACACCCTTGCGATGGCGGCAACATCCATCGCTTGCATAATTACATTTATATGAAACCCAACTATGGTCTTATCACCATTGACTGGGAACAAAGAAACGTACGGCTCGAAATCAAAGACGAGCAGAACAATTCACCTTTCCACCATACGGTGCCCTTCAGCGAAATTTCCTTCTAAGTAAATTATTTATGTTTAGCCGATATTTACATGACCCGCCTGCGTACGTTAAGTTTTGTGATGATGTTGTGTAGCGCGCTCATCGGCTTTTCACAAAGCGCAGAGCTGAGCGGCAAAGTAACCGATGCGCAAACACTGGAGCCGCTCCAGGGCGCCACCGTTAAAATTGACAAAGTAAAGGGAGGTATCACCGATGCCTCGGGGCGGTTTAAGATACCACTTCAGCCGGGCGAGTACGACCTGGCGGTGAGCTTTATCGGCTTCAAAACATATAAAGAAAAAATTATATTAAAAGAAGGTGACAAAAAACAACTCTCCATCTCCTTAGAGCCCTCTGCCATTCAGGTTAATGCAGTAGTAACGGTAAGCGCCTACAAAAAGAATGTAGCAAAAGAAACGGTAACTACCGAAGTTCTCTCGGCCAGGCAAATACAAAACACCAACAGCAACGACCTGGGCGAAGTAGTACAAAAATCGCCCGGCGTACTGGTACAGGACGGGCAAATTTCCATTCGCGGCGGCAGCTCTTACAGCTACGGTGTGGGCACTCGCACGGCCGTACTCGTAGATGGACTGCAGATGCAAAGCGCAGACCTCGGTGAAGCACAAAACAAAATGGTGCCGCTTTCAAACGTTAAACAGGTTGAAGTAATCAAAGGCGCCTCCTCGGTAGTGTACGGCTCATCTGCCCTCAACGGGGTTGTAAACGTTGTTACCCAGTGGCCTGCTGATTACGAACCGAAAACCGCAGTTGAACTAAACTTCGGGTTTTATGACAATCCGCCCCGCGGCATTAATAAATGGTGGCAGGGCGCGCCCTCACCCGTTTACGGCATTGTCAACTTCAATTACCAGCAGCGCATTAAGCAATTTCAGCTCGTTGCCGCTGCCAATATCACACGCACCGATGGTTACCTGGAGCTCTCCGGTGAGCTTCGCGAACAGATACTGTTTAAAATGCGCTATCTGCATCCCAAAATAGAAGGATTAAATTTTGGCTTAAACGGAAGTTTTCAGCACGAAACCAGCGACCGCTTCTTTATCTCCCGAGGTATAGACAGTTTGTCGCTTTACCGAAAAAGCGGCTCTGACGATGTTTACTATCGCACCAGCGTGGACCCCTTCGTAAGTTATACGCACGCCAAAGGTCACCGGATTACTTCAAACTTTCGCATCATGCACATCTTTCGTCCCGGTAACCCGCCCGACCCCGATGCCAACTCCATACAATTCATCTCCGACAACCAGTACCAATACAAATGGAAAAATCTTTTAATATTTACAGGCGGCATTCCTTTTACTATCGGTTTATCGCGCAGCAACCTGTACCCGGGCACCCGGCTTAATTTCACTACGGCGCTGTACGGCCAGTTAGAGCTTAACTACAAAATTGTATCGCTGCAGGGCGGCTTGCGGTACGAAATAGCGCAGGTGGACACCGACCGCACCATCGGCTATCCCATCCGCTCAAATTTTGATAAAAACAAACCCGGTCTTCCGGTTTTTCGCACAGGCATAAACGTGCAGGCAGCCAAAGCCACTTTTCTGCGCATGTCATGGGGGCAGGGTTACCGCATCCCTTCCATTGCCGAAAAATACATCAGCAACGACTTCATCAGCGGGCTGTTTGTCATTCCCAACGATACCCTCAAAGCCGAAACCGGATGGAGTTTGGAAATCGGGTTAAAGCAAGGCATCCAAATCGGTAAATGGATGGCGTACCTCGATGGTGCGTTTTACTGGCAGGAGTACCGCAGGTTTATCGAGTTTCAGGTAGGCACCTGGGCCAATCAATATAGCAACGGCGCACCCATTTTTCCCGATAGTTTAGAGTTTCCGTTTCCGGGCACCGGCTTACTGCTGGGCCTCAAAGCGCTGAATGTCGAAAATGCCCGTATAGCCGGCTACGAAATAGGCATGGCAGGCAACGGCAGCATAGGTCCCGTAGGCATACAACTTCTGTCGGGCTACACCTACACCTGGCCCGGCAAAGATGAGCGCGATACTTCCGGTCGCCCCACATACCCAATCAGCGAATTCATTGTTGACATGTTCAAATACAACTTTAAACGCGTAGCCATAGACAACCCCGACACCGCCAAACTCCTGCACTACCGCTTGCGGCACCTATTCCGCACCGACGTAGAAATCACATATAAAAATTTTTATATAGGTGGTACCTTCAATTTTGCCACTGTGCCCGAAAAAATTCCCCCGCTTTTCAAAGCTGCTTCCAACATTTTGTTTGGCGACATCTATGCCGTGGACAAATACCTGCAAAAGCACATACCCGGTGATTTCTTCTTTGACCTGCGCGCGGGCGCAAACCTCAACGAACACTTCAAAATCGGCTTCATCGTCAAAAACTTCACCAACCGCATATACGCCCTCCGCCCCGGCAAAATAGAACCACTCCGCAGCTACACCTTGCAATTGCGCTACACATTCTGACAATTTTACATTCATTAAATTTTTAATATTTTGGGGGTGCCCCCGCGGCGGCACTCCGCAAAGCTCCGCGCCGCCGCGGGGTCGGGCTGGCTACGGGGTACGCTTTCGCTCCCGCCGCGCCCGTAAGTTTTTTTGATTATTCAAAGGTACGGGCGCGGCCGCTTCGCTGCGCTCGCGCCCTACGCATCCCTCACCCGGCTTGCGCAACATATCGTTACTTCACAATGAAAAACGCACCGGTTTGCTGCACCCGCAAAAATCCCTTTGCTCCTTAACGTTACTTTTCACTACACTTGCCCCTGCGGCAGCGCACAGTGCTTATGAGCGATAAAGAAATACTGGAAACGTTTCATGCCGGCCAGCGTGAACGGGCTTTTGTAATGTTGATGGAAGCGTATCAGCAGCGCATCTACTATCACATACGCCGCATGGTGAAACGGCACGAAGATGCAGACGACATCATGCAAAACACCTTCCTGAAAATCTGGAACGGCCTGCCAAACTTCAGAGCCGAGTCGCAACTATTTACCTGGATTTACCGCATCGCCACAAACGAAACGATTAGTTTTTTACAACACCAGGGTCGCCACACCGCCATCAGTTTTGAACAAAACGAATTGCAAGATGATACAGATTACAGCCCGTCGCGGTATGTACCTGGCGATAGTTACGAGATAGACGAAGAGGCGCTGCTACAAAAGCTGCAACGCGCCATTGATACACTTCCCGATAAACAAAAACTGGTTTTTCACATGCGGTACTACGATGGGTTATCGTACGAGCAGATGAGCGAAATACTCGGCACCAGCGAAGGAGCGCTCAAAGCCAACTATCACCACGCGGTGCGGAAAATTGAAAAATTTTTACTCGAAAACGATTAAACCGAACACCGCATATACTGTCAAATATCCTAACCAGCCATGGATAACAGACCCCATACCGGGATAACCGAGGAGTTAACCACAATAGCCCCTTTACTGGCGCGAATTCCTTACCGGCAACCGGTAAGCGCGCCCGAGGGTTACTTTGCGCTATTTACATCGCGTATGGCAACCCGGGTGGCAGTTGTTGACAGGCAAATGTTGCCTGAAGCAGCTTTGCAAACCCTGCATCAACGCCTCGTGGCAGAGGTGCCGGCAGGTTATTTTGATGCGTTCACTCGCAGAATGCTCAGCGAAGTAGCAGCCCCGCAGCGCACTGAAATTTTCCCCGCATGGCTGCGAAATATTGACGAAAAATTGCAGGCGGGGCTTGCGCTCATTTTCAGACCGCGGCTCGTGTGGGCATACTCGCTTGCATCCACCCTCGTGTTGGTGGGCTTATTATGGTTCGCATCACCCGATGGCGCAGCTTGCCCGCAGGGAGATTTACTATGCCAACTGCAGCAAATAGATGAGCGCGAAATTGATTTGTATATGCGCAACCATGCCGATGAGTTCAGCGAAGATGCAGCAGGCAGCGCCTACAATGTGGATGACCTTCCCGCCGCTTTAACAGCCGGTGATATCTGGCTCAACGATTTTACAGACGAAGAGCTGGAATACCTTAGTGAATGATTATTACTAAACATTAAATATTTTTATTATGTTTTTCCAAAAGATGATACTGCCGGCTGCCTGGGTGCTTGGTTGTTTATTTGCCACCGCTCAGCATGTGCCCCCTCACGGACCGGATACACATCGCGAACGTATCGAGGCGCTGCGCATCGCCTTTATATCGCAACGCCTGGAACTCACCCCTGCCGAAGCTCAGAAATTCTGGCCCGTGTATAACCAGTATCAGGCCGATTTGCAGAAACTCCGCGAAAACTTCCGCAACACCTCATCGCAACCGCCTACAGCCGAGCAGCAACTGGATTTTGAACAAAAAAAGTTAGACCTCAAGAAAAAATACAAAGCAGAGTTTGAAGCGTGTATCGGAAAAGACAAAGTGAACCGGTTGTATGCATTAGAGGATGAATTTCGCAAGACGATACAGGAATTTCGCGAGCGGCGCCATGCTGACTATCCCGGCAGAATGGACCCTCCGTTACCTCCTGCGTTCAGACCTCGCGGCCCACAGTAAGTTGGTTATTGCTGAGCGCTCTGAGAGTTCGTTTTACGACAGCATGCCGTTTTTGAGCAGGTATTCCGCAATTTGCACCGCATTAGTAGCGGCTCCTTTGCGCAGGTTGTCGCTTACAATCCAGCAATTGAGCGTGCGGGGCTGACTTTCATCACGGCGCAGGCGCCCTACGAACGTTTCGTCCTTATCGTGGGCGTAGAGCGGCATGGGATATGTGAGCGATTTCACATCATCGGCAACAATGACGCCCGGCGCCCGGGCAAGCAGGGCGCGCACTTCATCTAAGTCAAAATCATTTTCAAACTCCACGTTTACGCTTTCGCTGTGCCCGCCTATGGTGGGTATGCGTACCGTAGTGGCTGTTACGCGGATGTTTTCATCGCCCATAATTTTTTTGGTTTCGTTCACCATTTTCATTTCCTCTTTGGTGTAGCCATTTTCCAGAAAAACATCTATGTGCGGTATGGCGTTCAGGTCTATCGGATAGGCGTATGCCATTTCGCCTTCGGCACTCAGGGTAATTTCAGCAGGCAAAATTTTCTCATCCTGCAGCATTTTGCCTACGGCGGCTCTTCGTTCGCGCATAAGCTGGTCAACCGCTTTTTTGCCGGTACCCGTTACGCTTTGGTATGTACTGACCACTACGCGTTTTATCCGGTAACGGTCGTGCAGGGGCTTTAACACGACTACCATTTGTATAGTACTGCAGTTGGGATTGGCAATAATTTTATCGGTAGGTTTCAGTACATGGGCGTTTACCTCGGGTACTACCAGGGGTATGTGCGGCTCCATGCGCCAGGCAGAGGAATTATCAATTACTGTGCAGCCCACTTCGGCAAAACGGGGAGCGAGTTCTTTGGAAGTGGCGCCCCCTGCCGAAAAAATCGCTACGCGCGGTTTGCGCTCGAGGGCTTGCTGCCAGTTGACCACCTCATGTGCCTTCCCCTTGAAATGCACCTTTTTACCTACGCTCTTTTCTGACGCTACGGGAATTAATTCCGAAACGGGGAAGTCGCGCTCTGCCAATACCTGCAATATTTTACTGCCTACCAACCCGGTAGCTCCTACTACGGCTACACGCATATTCTGTAAATTTTAAAAAGCGCGAATATATACTCATTACCGCGATATTTCTCCGCGAGGGTGAATTACATGCCTCAGCGTGCAAGCGCGAACGGATGTATCGTACCATAAAGGAAAGTAATTACATCCGTAAGCATTTGTTTACATAACAGACATGTGGGAAAAAGTAAAAGTATAATTTACCGGTCAATGACATTTCATTTGCAGCTTTTTCCCTATTTCGCAGCGATGAAGAAGTATTGGTTACAAATTATCATATTGGTAGCGCTGTTGCTGGCGGCGGGAGCCGCATTATACCGGTATGTACTGCGCCCCGCTCCGGATTTTGAGAAAGAGTTGGCAATAGAAGATACGCGCAGGGTTAATAAAATTACCATAGAAAATTATGAGCAAAAGCGGTTGTTGCTTGAAAAGATAAACGGTGTATGGCGGGTAAACGGACGTTACGAAGCGCGTCCTGAACTGATACAAATGATACTGACCACCCTGCAACGCCAACGGGTACTCGCTCCCGTACCCCGTAGTGCACATGACAACGTAATGCGCGAAATGATGGCAAAGTATATCAAAGTAACCGTTTCAGAGGAAGGGAGCATGAAACCGGTGAAAGTTTTTTACGTAGGCGGGGCTACTACTGATAACAAGGCATCATACATGTTGCTTGAAAAAGACGGAAAGCCGGCCGAGCGCCCGGTAATGGTTTATTTGCCGAGCCATTCGGGTTACCTTACACCCATATATGCCGATTTAGACGAGGAGCGCTGGAGAAACCGTATTGTGCTATCTTTTACCTCGTCTGCGTTACAATCACTGGAAGTAAATTACGTACAGGAACCACAAAACAGTTTTCGCATTGTTAGGGTTGCTGCCGACTCGTTTGTACTACATCCTTTGCAGGAGCCATATCGCCTGCAGGATAATTACGTACAGCGATACATCCACCAGTACCTGGATTTTTATAACTCAGTATCGGTAGAAACTTTTGATAATGCCAATAAAGCCAAAGACACCATTATAAACGGCACCCCCTATTGCCTTATCACGGCGCGCTTGACCGATGGGACAACACAACACGTACGCCTGCATTACATGCCCATCAACGAGCGCAGCCAAACACTTACCGATAAATACGGCATGCCGCTCAAATATGATGCTGAGCACTACTACGCCGTGTTAAACGATGGCAAGGACCTCGCTATTGTGCAGTACTATGTGTTCGGAAAACTACTGCGCAGTTACCGCGATTTCTTTTACAAACCGTGAAACGCTCCGGCGGTAAGCATCAAAATAATTACACTTTCTACCTCTGCCGCTTTGATAATAGTTGTCGCACTTTTTGCTTGTGAAACGCTATTGAAGCAGGCGTTTAGTTATTTTGGTACAGTTTTATGTTCTTTATATAAACATCAGCAGTGCAGTTGCATAACCTGATGAATAATATATAGCGCCTACTCTTGTGTTGGCTGTGAG
>JANWXI010000119.1 GCA_025057415.1 Chitinophagales bacterium | reverse complement strand
GCTTACTATTTGGCTTGGGAGCGGATTGGCTGTTTGGTGGATAGGGCAGGAGGGTACGCTACACATTGGCATGAGCGGTGTAATTTATGGATTAGCATTTTTTCTAATAAGTTCTGCCATCTTTATCCGTCATCGGGTGGCAGTGCTCATCGCAGTATTCGTAGTGGTGCTTTACGGGAGCATGGCGGAGGGTTTTTTGCCAAAAGAGGGCGTATCGTGGCAATCGCATCTGGCAGGCGCCTTGTGTGGTGTTATTTCTGCTCTGGTGTTTGGCAGGTTAGACAGGCAATACAAGACGCGCGATGAGGAAGATGAGCGCGATGTACGCTTTTTTGAAGAAACAGGAAACAGTCAGTGGGGCGGTCCTTAAACGCGCTGCATGGCTTTGGGCGCGGCGTCCAGTATATCCTGCTCGGCTTTATCGGCAAACTTTTCAAAGTTTTTGTTGAACGCCCAAGCCAATTCGTTGGCTTTTACATCGTATGCTTCTTTATCGGCCCAGGTGTTGCGCGGATTGAGAATTTCTGCAGGTACACCCGGGCAGTTCTTGGGTATAGCTATGCCAAATACCGGGTGTGTTTCATAATCCACTTTTTCTAAGTTGCCCGTCAGCGCCTGCGTGATGAGTGTACGTGTATGAGGTAAGCTCATGCGCTTGCCAACGCCATAAGGACCTCCGGTATAGCCGGTATTGAGCAGCCACACATTGATATTGCTGTTGCGTAATTTTTTGCCCAGAAGGGATGCATAGCGAGTGGGGTGTAGAGGTAAAAACGGAGCGCCAAAGCAGGTGCTGAATGTAGTTTGTGGTTCGGTGACACCCGCCTCTGTACCGGCTACTTTAGAAGTAAAACCAGAAAGGAAAAAGTACATGGCCTGCCCCACGGATAGTTTGGCGATGGGCGGCAACACCCCAAAAGCATCGTAGGTTAGGAAAAATATATTTTTTGGCTCACCTCCAACAGATTTTGGCAAGGCATTGTCAATAAAATGAATGGGATAGCTTACGCGGGTATTTTCGGTGCGGCCTTTGTAGGAGTAATCAACCTTGTTGGTGCCGGGGTAAAAACCCACATTCTCCAGAATGGCACCGTGACGGATGGCGCGGTAAATGTCCGGCTCTTTCTCGGGGCTCAGGTCAATAACTTTGGCGTAACAGCCGCCTTCGAAGTTGAAAATTCCATTTTCGGTCCAGCCGTGCTCATCATCGCCAATGAGAGGGCGATTGGGGTCTGCACTCAGGGTGGTTTTGCCGGTGCCGCTCAAACCAAAAAACAGGGCTGTATCGCCATCTTTGCCCATGTTGGCAGAACAATGCATGCTGAGTACGCCCCGGTTGTGCGGGAGCACGTAATTGAGCACCGTAAAAATTCCTTTTTTGATTTCACCGGTGTAAGCGCTTCCGCCAATGATGGCCATGCGCTTCGTAAAGTTGAGAATGGCGAAGTTACCCTGGCGCACACCATCGGGCTCGCCCGCACATTTATAGCCGGGCGCCTGTATGACAATCCAGTCCGGCTCAATAGTTTTAACTTCATCAGGGGTGGGGCGCAAAAACATGTTGTAGGCAAACAAGTTTGCCCACGGATATTCTGTAATTACGCGCACGTTGAGGCGGTATTTTTCATCGGCACAGGCGTAGCAGTCGCGTACGAATACATCTCTGCCTTCAAAGTATTTGGTAATATTTTTATAGAGACGTTCGAAAGTTTCGGGTGTGCACGGATTATTAAAACCGCCCCAGTCAACACTATCGCGGGTGGTGTCGTCTTTAACGATAAATTTATCCTTCGGGGCACGGCCTGTGAACTCACCAGTGTCTACTGCCAATGCGCCGGTATCGGTAATAACGCCTTGTCCCCTGCGAACGGTCTCCTGTATCAGTTCATCGGGAGATAGATTCCAGTATTGCGTAACGGTGTTAAATATACCAAGTTTACCAAGATCTGCAGATGGATTTTTAGTACCAACCCAATTCATGTAACGGACTTTTAAATCAAACGGTGAGCAAACATAGGCGATTAGCCCGAAAAAAAAAGGGTTTCAGAGCTCGAGATACATGCACAACATGGGGCAGGTTTCTGTTGCGTATTGAAGTAATCGCATTAGATTTGCGGCTGCAGATGCCCTAGTGGCGGAACTGGTAGACGCGCACGACTCAAAATCGTGTGCCCAAAAGGCGTGGGGGTTCGAGTCCCTCCTGGGGCACAATCAAGTACGAAAAAACAACCAAAAGCCCTGCATTCGCAGGGTTTTTTGTTTGTGGAGAGATACGTTGCAGCAGTGATTACATACGATGAGTGAAGCATAGCGCTTAAACACTTAACACAACAGCCATATAAAGGTTGATTGCTGATTGTATCAAATGACTAAGCGCTATTGGTTACACCACACATATTACCTGACCGGGCATATTATTTGGGTGTGGTAGTGGTTTTTACGCTAGTGGATGGGGTCTTGGTGTCAGGAACGGGATTTTTCTTTTTATTGATGAGATCTAAGTTACCTTTAGCTAACACAAACTCCGGAAATATGGCGAGCGCCTTGTTGAAATTATCTTTGGCGGCTTCTTCCTGATTGAGTTCCATGGCGCAGATTCCTTTCACATTCAGGGCTGCAGCCCGCATGGGTACTTCCTGCGATCCACCTTGAAAGTTGATATTCACTTTTTGTTTGTCTGAGTCCGGGTTGGCAATAATCTGGTCTAATGAAGCCACACACTCACCATAGCGTTTCAGTTGGTATTGCAGGGTAGCAATCTGGTACAGATAGTAGAGAGATTTGTCGAGAGTGTAAAGTTTTTCGTAATCGGCAAGAGCATCTTTTATGAGCCCCAGGTTTTGTTTCGATACGGCAACAAGCTCCAATATATCCTTACGGGAAGGATTTTTTTTCAAAATTTCTTCTCCAATCAGAAATGCCTGTCCGTAACGTTCACCGGAAAAATAAAGCAACGCTAGTGAGTCATACAGATCCTGACGCTCCGGTTTGAGGGCAATCATATTGTACAATGCAACGGTTGCCGCCTGAAGGTCATAGTATTTTAATGCACTGAGGTATGCTTTGCGTTGTATTTCAAAAGCATCCTGTGCGTGCAAAGCATTGAAGATGACAGAAATGGTAATAAAAAGGGGTAATAGTATTTTCTTCATAGGGGTATGTTTATCGTGGCGAATGTATAATTTTATTGTGGTAGGCAACAAATACCTCGCAAAAATTCTCGATAATGCTGGATTGGCTTCCACATCAGTGTGGGTATTTAAATTAACAGGGGGTGCCCCCGCTGCCAAGTGATGCAAGGCAGCGGGGTCGGGCTTGCTACGGGGTACGCTGCCGCTCCCGCCGCGCCCGCACTTTAACCGTCGGACGACATTATATCGTTTAACGGCTTTCTGGTGCGGGCGCGGCCGCTTCGCTCCGCTCGCGCCCTCCGAATCCCTCACCCAATTGAATGGGAGCCGTAATACCTTCTGAGGTCATCTGACTACTATTGCACTTGACCAATACTGTTTTTCCGCGGCAGCGCCGCAGGCACTGCCGCGGATAACAGGCGTACAACAATAAATTCAACAACCTCACAAATGCGACAACCTTAGGGTCGCCCAGGCGTGCAAACCGCTAATAACCTCGTTCTGATAACTACGTAAAAATTTCAACTAAGCTAAAAAAAATTCACCGCAGCAAAATTGTATGGCTGCTGAAACCCATGGGTAGGTGCTAAACACTGTTCGTCAGTAAATGCAACTGCACTCCCAGTGCATTTTAAAAAAAGTATCGGGGTATCTGTACGTCAACTACAAATTTTTTGTTATGGTGAAATCTTATTTAGGTGAGTGGTAATACAATTAAATAAGTTTAACGCCTGTGCGCGGGCGGCCTCTGCAAAATCTTTATCACCGGAGGCATAAATAATCTGGCGCGATGAATTCAGCATTATGCCTCCGTATTGGTTGAGACCATTTTCGCATATCGCGTGTAAATCGCCTCCCTGTGCGCCAATGCCTGGCACTAAAAAGAAAAAGTCAGGCGCTATTTCTCTCAGTTTACGGAACAGTTGCGGGTGTGTAGCGCCGGCTACAAACATGAGTTGCTCGCGAGTACCCCATTGAAGGGCTTTGCGGATTACCTCCTCGTAAAGCGGTCGCCCACCTACATCCAGCATCTGGAAGTCGCGGCTGCCCGGGTTCGATGTGACTCCGAGCAATATTACCCACTTGTCATCGTACTCCAGAAAAGGAGTTACGGAATCTTCGCCCATGTAAGGAGCTACCGTAACAGCATCAAACTGCAGCCACTCAAAAAATGCTTTTGCATACATGCGCGAGGTGTTACCTATATCGCCCCGTTTGGCATCGGCAATCGTGAAAACCTGCCCTGTGTATTTTCGGAGGTGTTCCATTGTGCGCTCCAAACTTCGCCATCCTTTCAACCCCATGCTCTCATAAAATGCCAGGTTGAGCTTGTATGCTATGGCAAGGTCGAGTGTAGCGTCAATTATCGCTTGGTTAAAGGCAAACACGGGGTCATCAGCCGAAACTAAATGACGAGGAATGAGCGAAATATCGGTATCTAACCCAATACACAATAGAGATTTTTTACGAAATATAAGGCGAGTAAGCTGGTCGAAAGTCATGTGCAAGGGTAAGAATTTTACAAATAATCAACTCTGGTGCTATGTAACGCCTTGTTAGTTGAGCATTGGTAGAAGTTTTGACGCAGTTACATGTGAAAAACCCAGCAAAATGTGCAAACGGTATTTTTGAAAATTCATGCAAAGATTTACATTTGCGCTCCGTTTTTTGAAGCGGTACAGCGTTCCTTGATATTTCGCCTGATTGTCCGGCACAATACAGAAGACCAATTATGAAGCAAGCCGGCTTAGCTCAGCTGGTAGAGCTACTGATTTGTAATCAGTAGGTCGGGGGTTCGAGTCCCTCAGCCGGCTCTTCAAAGAATACCTGGGCAAGTAGCCAAGTGGTCAACGGCAACAGACTGTAAATCTGTCCTCTTCGGAGTTCGGTGGTTCGAATCCATCCTTGCCCACGCTTTTAGTTATTGGATGAGTGATAACTGAGCGATGCCGTTGTAGCTCAGTGGTAGAGCACTTCCTTGGTAAGGAAGAGGTCGCGGGTTCGATTCCCATCAACGGCTCACCGGTGCAGGATCACAGGCGAAAGGAAATAATACTTTAGTCAGACCTTGGTCTGACCGAGCAGGCGGGAGTAGCTCAGTTGGTAGAGCGACAGCCTTCCAAGCTGTAGGTCGCGGGTTCGATCCTCGTCTCCCGCTCATAATTCGGGTGAAATACACCATTATATATTTTTTAAAACCAAACACAACAAAAATTCAACAACAATGGCTAAAGAGAAATTTATTAAAGACAAGCCGCATGTTAACATCGGTACTATCGGACACGTGGACCATGGTAAAACCACTTTGACGGCTGCCATTACGCACGTACTGGCAAAAAAAGGTCTGGCGGAGGTTAGGGACTATGCTTCAATCGACAATGCTCCTGAAGAGCGCGAAAGAGGTATTACCATCAACACAGCCCACGTAGAATACCAAACTGAAAAACGTCACTATGCCCACGTGGATTGCCCAGGTCACGCTGATTACATCAAAAACATGGTTACCGGTGCTGCACAAATGGATGGTGCTATCCTGGTGGTAGCTGCAACAGATGGACCCATGCCCCAAACCCGTGAGCACATTCTGCTGGCACGTCAGGTAGGCGTACCTCAAATCGTGGTATTTATGAACAAGGTGGATCTTGTAGATGACCCCGAATTTCTTGAGTTAGGTGAAATGGAAATACGCGACCTACTCAGCTTTTATAAATTTGACGGTGCCAACATTCCTGTCATCAAGGGGTCTGCTCTTGGTGCTTTGAACGGGGAAGAAAAATGGGTAAAGTCGGTAGAGGAACTCATGGATGCCGTTGACAACTGGATACCAGTACCACCCCGTGCCATAGACCAGCCGTTCCTCATGCCTGTTGAGGACGTGTTTACCATTACCGGTCGCGGTACCGTAGCTACCGGTCGTATTGAACGTGGCATAATCAATACGAATGACCCTGTGGAAATCGTTGGATTACAAAAGGCCGGTGAAAAACCCCTTACCTCAACAGTAACTGGTGTGGAAATGTTCCGCAAAATCCTCGATCGTGGTGAAGCTGGTGATAACGTAGGGTTACTCCTCAGGGGTATCGAAAAAGATCAGGTAAAACGCGGAATGGTAATCTGTAAACCCGGCTCCGTTACTCCGCATACCGAATTTAAGTGTGAGGTGTACGTTCTTACCAAAGAAGAAGGTGGCCGCCATACTCCGTTTTTCAACCATTACCGCCCACAGTTTTATTTCCGTACCACAGATGTGACTGGCGAAATTACCCTTCCTGAAGGCGTAGAGATGGTGATGCCGGGCGACAATGTTACGCTCACCGTTAAACTGATTTACCCGATAGCTATGGAAAAAGGTCTCCGTTTCGCTATCCGCGAGGGTGGACGTACGGTAGGCGCCGGTCAGGTAACTGAAATTATTAACTAACTTATCGCAACTGATCTGATAAGCCGCTCCTGCTGAGCGGCTTTTTTGTTTATTTGTAATGTAGTTTATACAAAAATATTGACCGATGGGCTCCTACGTTCAAAATAACCTGCTACGCGATGAAACCGTTGTGTACGAAACAAAATATCATTGGATAATTTTTCTCACCTTACGAGGGCTGTTGTCGTTGTTTATATTACCCGCCATTGACCGCTGGAGTGACGAATTCGTAATTACGAATAAACGGGTGGTATGTAAAACCGGAATCATTTCGCGGAAAACATTAGAAATGAACCTAAACAAAATAGAGTCCGTTAACGTTGACCAGAGTATCGCGGGGCGCCTGTTGGGCTATGGCAGCATTACCATCATCGGCACAGGAGGTACCCGCGAGACCTTCCAAAACATAGCCCGTGCCGTTGAGTTTCGTAAAAAATTTCAGGAAATAGCCGGATGAGTCGTAAGAAAAACAAAAGAAAGAATAAACAATTTTATACGGAAGAAGAGGAGCATTGCGCCCAATCCGTTGATCCTGACCGTTTGCGCATAAGCATGTTGAGTGGTGCCGGCAATACATTACCCACTAAATTTACATTCCACGAGGATGTGATAGACCTCCATTTGCACCCCTTTCAAATTGGTCCCGGCAAAATATCGCAGCAAGAAGCACTTTATTATCAGTTACAACAATTTGAAAAAGCGCTGGATAGCGCTGTTGCAGCCGGCAAGCCGCAATTGCGCGTCATACACGGACTGGGGCGCGATATACTACGAAAAGCCCTTTACGAAGTACTCAAAAAACATCCGTGTGTACGTGAATTTCAAAACGACTATCATCCACTTTACGGCTTTGGCAGTACAATCATACACTTCCGATAATATGAAGCGACTGCTTTGATGTCCACTTTTTTGTACTTGCACATACTGCCTGTGCTTAAGTGTGAATTTGTGAATATTGTTAGTGTAAATTTGTATATAAAATAAATTCAATATGAAAAAGTGTATAGTTATGCTGCTGTTTGTAGCGGTTGTTATCGGATATACACACGCACAGGCAAAAGGTAATGAAACGGCAAGCGCCGGCAGTAATGAATTTGCCGTCGTGATTAAAAATTTATGTGAGAACAGGATTGTGGTTTTTGCCGGACCCAAAGAAGCAATACGCGACCCAAAAGTTAGTGTTTTTGGCGGTTTAAGTTTAAACAAGGTGTATGTGCGTGAAGGGGACGTTATTTGCTTAATGACAGACGAGAGCAAGCCCAAATCTTGCACAGTCGTCAAGAGCGGATTGTCTCAGGTAGAAGTAAATCCTTCGGCAACCAATATCAGTACGCGCTGATTACAACCAGCGGATGAATGCATTTTACTCAACATCACTTCACGAAATAGTTTTTTTGCTGATTTGACAACAAGTTCTGCTCAGTGTTGTGTTTATTATTCTGTCGGTTTGTTTGAAACAGGTGACGAAAAAAAATATGCAAT
The DNA here is from genome assembly GCA_025057415.1 of Chitinophagales bacterium. Classification (GTDB taxonomy): domain Bacteria; phylum Bacteroidota; class Bacteroidia; order Chitinophagales; family LD1; genus Bog-950. Next base: position 717 of record JANWXI010000119.1, on the reverse strand, counting down.
TGTCAGAAATTATATCCTATTTGGAAGGTGTAATTTCTGGGTGCTTCTATCAGTGCAGGTCGTAGCATGTATTCTCTATTAAAGATGTTCTTGCAGATAAAATTGAAAATAAACTTGTCTTTGTAGTTGTATCCGGTGCGTATGTCAATTACAAAGTCCCCTTTATTGTGCGTGGCTCTGAATTTGTTAACCACGTTTAATACGCCTACGCCAACATTATCAATGTTTTTCATAAAGCTGTTAAAGAACATGCTTGTACCGAGCGTAAAGCCCCTGAAGTTGGCTTGTACATCGGCTTTGGCTGAGTGCTGTATGCGGTATTTCAGTATGGAAACGGAGTTCGGATCGTTAGGATTGTGGCTGAGGTTGCGGGGATCAATGTACGTATAGCCAATGATAAAATTCAGCGGCACGTTGAAAATTTTTCCGTTTGCTACGGCACTAAACTCAACCCCCATGATACGGGCATCTGTAATGTTTTCGGCTCTGAACGGAATGCCAATAGAATTTATCAGCAGCGAGTCGGGAAGATTGTCGTACAACTGGAACTCTATCATATCGTGATAGCGCATAATAAATCCGCTCAGGTCAAAGTACGCCATCCACCGGCTTACTTTTACACCCTGTTTGATGCCGATTTCAGCGCTCCATCCGTTTTCGGGGAGAAGTGAGTCATTAGGATAGACCTGAGCGCCACTTCGCACGGTATAAACGTAT
>JANWXI010000118.1 GCA_025057415.1 Chitinophagales bacterium | reverse complement strand
GGGGTGGGCTCGGGTGGGGGGGGGGCTGGGGGGGGGTGGGGGTGACCGGCTCACTGGCGCGGCGGCGCCGGGGCGTTCGGGGGGGCCGCGGCTGCGGGCTTTCCGCTCGCATCCCTCACCCTGCGTTTGCCTCACTATGCTACTTCACCTCAAGCAAATCGCTCCGTAAGGGTTATACCTCTCCCGTCTGATAATTTTTTCGCTGAAAAAGGTTAAAAGAAAATTATTCTTTACGCAACTACCTTCCGTTGTTGAAGTAACACATCAATTGTGCGCTCCAGCAGCAGATAGGCGTACGATACTGCAGACAAAACAGCCAGGGTGATAAACATATACACAAACCAATCACTAAACGAACGGTAATAAATAGCATTTATACATACTACTCCAATGAGTATTCTCACCGCTTCAAAATATTTTGCCCATGTTTTTTTCTCAATAAGCGCCCACAATGCTCCTATGCCGGCAAGCAGGTTAAAATAAATTACATACTTGTAGTAAATTGTAAGTTTCGGATATTCATACATAAAAAGCGCTAAACCCAATACAAGCATCGTAAATTGAAATAATATGTAAACTTTGCGCAACGGATGCAACGGCACCCCGGGCTTTTCGTTATATCCCTCGTTGCTGCGGGTTACCTCCGAAGGTTCATCTGCATACAAACTGTCCGGGCGCAGAAAAAGTAGCTTTAGTCGGTTCAGCAGCCCTTTTTGTTGTGCCGATACTTTAAAGAGATTTAAATAAAAATAAATGTTCGCCCAGAAAGGATTGTAACTTTTGAAAGGCACGGTAATACCATATTGGGGCTTTTCGGTTTCTGGCTCAAATGTGCCGAATATGCGATCCCACACAATAAAAACTGCGGCGTAATTTTTGTCTATGTATTTTGCGTTCCGTCCGTGATGTACGCGGTGATGCGATGGAGTGTTAAAAATAAACTCGAACCAGGCCGGCATTTTGCGGATGGCCTCGGTGTGTATCCAGTATTGGTAGAGTGTTACAATCACACTGGCGGTAAAAAAAACGGCTGTGTCAAATCCTATAAACGGAAACATAGAAAAAAGCGGAAAGGCAATTAAATTGTGAAACCACGGCTGGCGCAACGCCACCGATAGGTTGTATCGTTCGCTCTGGTGATGTACCACATGTGCTCCCCAGAAGATGTTCCACTCATGCCCCCAGCGATGCGCCCAGTAATATACAAAATCAAACAGCACGATTACCACAGGCAGCCATCCCCATCCCGAAAGATTGAATAAGCGGTAATTTGCGCGGAAGTGCTCATACAGATACACAAATATCACTCCGTAAATCATCGTAAACACGTGGCTCCCGACCCCAAGCGTCAGGTTGGTGATAGTATCGGCAAAGTCAAATTTTTCACGGACTTGCCTTTTCAATTTAAAGTACAGCCATTCAGCTAACAGCGTGATGACAAACACGGGAATTGCCAACAGAAACGCGAAATCTTTCATGTGTTTCGGTTTTACAAAACAAGTTGTAAAAAGCTAAAGCAAAAATAATATCATTCTTACTAAAAACATCCGCCGTCAAAAAGTGGTGTTGATACCCACTTTCACCCCACTGAAAGCCGGTTCCAGGCGGCACACGCCACCGGTACACACTATGCCCTCTACCTGTTTCACATAACTGATGTTGAACTTGTGCGGCCCGCGCGTGTAGCCGGCATACACCGAGTAATAATGATTGGGATACGGGTTAAACTCGGGGTTTGGGTCAAAATTCCACATGTCGCTCACGGCTATCGTCAGGTGGGGAGCAAAGGAGTACTCCAATAATCCAAATAGCCACTGCCCCCAATCTTTGATTACATGTTGGTACTGAAACTCTGCTCTGATGGAGTGTTTTTTGTTGATTTTGTAAACCACTTCTGCAAAGGGCGAATAGGCATCCACCTCGTGGTGCCCCTCTTTGCGATACAGAAATGCATTGTACCGCGCGTAGTGCATGCCAAATTCCACTTCCACACTTTTCACCGGCAAAATGCGGGCAAGCAAAAACGCCTCTCCGAAAAACGTAGTATCGGTGGGATTGTACTTCTTATTCAAAAAATCGCGTATGTATGCTCCCTGCATCGTAAGCGTAACCTTCTTCACAGGAGAATATGTAGCTTCTAACCCGAATGCCAGCTCTCTGTTTTCCAGCGATTGTGCAAAGTAACGCGCCGGCAGGCGCAAGCTGTTCTGCCGCGATATTGGCGGTAAAAAAGCTATCACACCGTCAAAAAGCGCCTCGGTGGGGTTAGGCGAATTGTGCAGGTAAAAATTATCGGTGCGTTTAAACTGCAAAGTGAAACCGAACCCCCTCGTAGAGTAATTAAGCGTGGAATAGATGCAACTACCGTCGCTGTTAATCAGCGAGTCCACTGCATCGCGTATCTGGTCTTTTTTGATGGCTTCCCGGGTCTTGTAAGCGCCCTCTACGTACCATGTTACAGGGCCAATGGTAAGCGTATTGTATGCCGTAAATGCGTAAGTATTGTATTTAGGTACAAACCGCCCGGCTGTATCGTAGCTTTCAAGGGTACTCACCACCCTGTTCATGGTCTCCTGGTCTAAACTGCGGTTCAATACTCCAATCCCAGGATAGATTTGAGCTTTGTCTTTAACAGTGAAGCTCCCCTCGGCATTGGCGCCCACGAGCACAGGTAACGTTACCCCGAATTTCAGTTTTTGCACTCCGGCAAACGCCTTCAGGCGCACTTTGTCTTGTATGTTGTATTCGCTGCGCGCACCCAGCAGGGCGTTATCAATACCCAACATGCGCTCCTCGTAGGTGCGGAAGATAATCCCCGTCCCTATCTGGTCGTATATATACCCACCTGTGATGGTGAGGTCGTTGAATTTCTTTTTGATGAAAAAATTCCCGATACCTACGCCGTTGTAGGGGGTGGTTGGTACGCGCAAGATGGAGTTGTAAAACAGGTCAAGTCGCACACCGGTTTCCAGGCCGAAACGGTCGTTCGTGTAGTTGAGGTTCAGCCAGGCATCTGCCCCTACTTTCAGATTGTCGTAATGCGGCAGGTTTGCGGCGCCTATCTTTTCGTCTCTGATAAAAAAATTAGCGTTGCTTTGAAATGAACCACCGAAGTAGCCGTTTTGAGCGTAACAGAATTTCAAAATAAACGTTAATAAAAAAAAGGAGAAAAACGACTTCATCCGGTGGTTTGAGAGGCGTAAAAATATTCCTATGTATGAATGTTCAAAAAAGGATTAGTTTCGTTATTCCATTTGGCACGTGGATTGAACTGTTAAAACCACAAATACCCAACACAATGAAAAACCTGCTCTTTCTTATCGGTGTGTTATCAGCGTTGGCTATGTCAGCTCAAAGTGGCGAAAAGCACACAGCCGATAAAATCATGGGAGAAAAATACCTCCCCTCGCTAGAGTTGAGCGATATGTACGGCAAGAAAATTAACGTAGCCGACTTCGGCAAATCAGGCAAAATCACGCTCTTCAGCTTCTGGGCTACCTGGTGCGGCCCCTGCAAAAAGGAACTCTCTAATCTGGCAGAACTTAAAGAGGAGTGGGAAAAGAAATACAACATGCAGTTTGTGGCCGTATCTATTGACGACTCGCGCAATGTACCCAAAGTACGACCTTACGTTGAGGGCCAGCGCTGGGATTACATCGTTCTTCTGGATGTAAACCAGGACCTCAAACGCAGTTTCAATATACCCAACGTACCTTTCACCATACTCACCGATGCTAACGGAAAAATAGTGTACATGCACAACGGCTACACCGAAGGCGATGAGTATGTACTGGAAGAAGTAATTCAAAAACTTTTCAAAAACTAACGCCTACGGAGCATCAATGTAAATAGGCGGTGTTTTGATTCGGTTGCTAAAGTGACCCGCCTTATCACGCATAAGTATGGTGTAAATAACTGTATCGGGTATGGAGCATGGGGGCGCAAAACATTTCTGCGAATTAATAGTGCGCAGCACCATCACTTCCCCGCTCAGGTCGTCAAATTTTCCTTTCGGTTCAATGTTCGCTGTGGCGTAGTAACTCACGCAGGTATCGCGGCTGTCAATCAAAAACACATTGTAACCCTTCATAAAAAAGCACGATGAGTCGCCCCGTTTGTAACTGCAAACATCACACGTATCGCCCGGGCCGGGATTTACTCCAATATCCCCGTCACCATCGGTAAACGTGAACACAATCGTATCAACCTGCCCGCTGTTTACCTTTGTGGCGCTCAAACTTTTGAATGTGATAATCGGCTCAATAGGATAGTCAGGCGGTTTTACACAACCCCAAACTGCGCAAAACAGCACACCAACCAGCAGTTCCTTTCTCATCCAACCGCGAAGATAAACGCTTAAACCAGATAGCTGCATACCAATGATTGTAAAAACGCTTAATGATTTCATAGTTTAGCCCTACCAACCACCATACTGTATTTCCCTTTACTTTTAACGAATCGTGGTGTAGTTTGTAATTTTTTCTGCTTAGCGCAATAAACGTGCAATCCTGTTTGTCACTCCGGTAACACGCATGGATACATACAATTGAAAATATCAACAGTTAAACCACACGTAATGTTAAATTATTATTGCATTGTGTAACGTACAAGCTATATTTGTATGATAAAACTTTGGATATGACACGTGCTATACTCTACGCTTGCCTTGTTATTTTTTCATTATCAGCCCGCGTGTGTTGGGCGCAATTTTGCGGCGGCTCCGGTTCAAGTGTTTGTACTGTGGGCGGCCCTTACACCCAGCTTGGGTTTTACCCCAACTACGACTCTCTGCCCTGTGCCCAGATAGGCGTTCTGTACGACCAGAAAGTGGACATGCAGATTCCTCCCTCTACAGTTTTTCAGGGTAACAATGCCACTATCAACTGGATACGCATTGACTCTATAGAGAATTTACCGTGCGGTATTTGCTGGCGCAGTAACAGTGCAAACAACCAGTTCAACGGCAACAGCGCCGGCTGTATTCGCCTCACCGGCACCACTTACGATAAACCCGGTCAGTATAAACTGCGCATCCGGATTACGGTTAATGCCACTGTAAGTGGTTTCATTCCCATCACTCTTTCCAATCAGGATGCCGAGCAGTTTGGGGTAAAATACTGGGTTCGCGTGCGCGACCTTAACAACAACTGCGCCCCGGTTGACACGCTCGCAGCCGGCAACAACAAGTCAAACACGGGCACTGCCCCCGCTGCGCAAATTAGCGGTAATACCAATATTTGTGCAGGTAGCTCAACCACACTCACGCTTACGAACGCTTCGTCATACTACGCTTTTAAATGGAGCACCAACGCCACTACCAACTCAATTAACGTATCTTCACCCGGGGCATACTCCGTTACAGCTTACGCCAATTGCTCATCGGCTACAGCTTCAGTCAATGTAAACGTAACGAATGCTCAACCCACTATTACGGCAAACGGACCGCTCACCTTTTGTCAGGGCGGCAGTGTGACGCTTGATGCCGGCGCAGGATACGATACTTATGCCTGGTCAAGCGGCAGCAATTCCCAATCTATCACCGTCACCACAAGCGGCACATACACCGTTACCGTTTCAAAAAACGGCTGTACCGGCACCGATAGCAAAACCGTTACCGTAACAGCCAATAACCTCAACCCGTCAATCACTGCTAACCCGTCACTTAACATTTGCCCGGGCGGCAGCACTGTACTTAATGCCGGCAGCGGTTACACTACTTACAATTGGAGCGATGGGAGCACCACTCAAACCATCACAGTCAATGCAGCAGGAACTTACACGGTTACCGTAACCTCAGGTAATTGCAGCGGTACGGCTTCTGCAGTTGTCAACGTAGGTAACTTCCCGGTGAGCGTCAACATCACACCGGCGGGGCCCGTTACTGCTTGCGTTGGCGACATCGTGGAGCTGGATGCCGGCTCCGGATACGATGCCTACAACTGGAGCAATGGCGAAAACTCTCAGAAGGTTGAAGTAACCGCCACCGGTTCTTACATCGTCACCGTTATGCAAAACGGATGTGTAGGGCGCGATACCGTGCAGGTTACTTTTAACCCGCTGCCCGACCCCATCATATCTCCGTTTGGTACACAAACCATCTGCAGCGGCCAAAGCGTAACGCTTACCCTCGACCAACCTTACGACACATACTCCTGGACGAACGGAGCCACCTCGCCCATCACTACCGTCAGTCAGCCGGGTGTTTACAACGTAACTGTGACCAAAAACGGTTGTGTCGGCTCATCGGGCAATCCGGTAACCGTAGTAGTCAATCCCACACCCAACGCCTCCATCGTAATACTGGGCACAGCCGGAGGATATGCCGTATTACAGGCAAACCCCGCCGGCGGCACCTATCAATGGCTTAGCCAGGTAACCCCGAGCGGACCCCACACACCCACCGGTGAAACCTCGCAGCTCGATACCGTCACCTGCTCCCCAAATCCTGTTTACTACACGGTTATTGTTACACTCAATGGTTGTGTTGACACCTCATCAGCCGTAGCTGTATCATGCGCCGGCTCCCACGACCTCAGCACAGCGCTGCAATTTACCCTGCTCCCCAACCCCGCGCGCGACCTGCTCACCATACGTTACACCCTCCCCGAAACACAGGACGTAACCATCGAACTGCTCGACCTCAACGGACGATTACTCCAACGCGTATTCAACGGCACACAAAAAACCGGCGCACACGAAGTGCCCGTCACGCTGCGTTACTTCACACCCGGAGCGTACCTTATCAATTTCCGCTCTGCGGCAGGCAGCTTCAGCAAACCGCTCATCAAAGAGTAACCTCCTTGTGCAACGCTGCAGGTTACAAACCTTGCGGGCGGGAAATTCGATAGAAACTTTCTGTTAGGGGGTGCCCCCGCTGCCAAGCGATGCAAGGCAGCGGGGTCGGGCTGACCCGCTCCAAGTCCTCGCCGCGCCCCCGCCGGTGGCGCGGGCGCGGCTGCGGGCTTTACGCACGCATCCCTCACCCGGCTATCGCGCATTTTCCCCGGCCACGCTACTTTACATACCTACGCCGCATTTTAGAAACAACGGTAGTTTCATTTTTCAACGATGGCAAATCATCGCCAAAAAAATTTGGTCGCTACTATACTGACGTCCACCTCTTGCAACATACCGTAGCTCAGCCGTTTTGCTATATCGCATCCGCTACTCTTAAACACATATTAGTAAGGAAAAAGCAGCTTCTGAAATACATACATCCTCAAAACAATATATTTACCTCGATGAAAAGAGTACTTTACATCGCAGCAGTTGCGGCTATAGTTTGGATAGCTTATGGGTGTAAATCATGTGGAGGAAAAAAAGACAAAACAGCCCCCAAAATTTTCCGCTACAATCAAAGCGGGGGCGTTACCTCGCTTGACCCAGCAATGGCATCTACTTTAGCAAACATTTGGGTGGTTAACCAACTCTACAATACCCTCCTGCAGCTTGATGATTCGCTCCGCATACAACCGTGTATAGCACACAGCTATGAAATCAGCAGCGACCGGCTCACTTACACTTTTCACCTTCGCACCGATGTGTATTTTCATGATGATACTTGCTTCCCCGGCGGCAAAGGCCGCCGGCTCAACGCCCGCGATGTGGTGTACAGCTTTTACCGGCTTATTGACCCCGCTACCCTTGCCAAAGGTGCGTGGGTTTTTAACGGGCGCGTTAGTGAAAAAGACCCCTTTACCGCCCCTGACGATTCCACCTTTGTGCTGAAACTTCGCGCACCTTTTGCCCCCATGGCAGGCATATTGACCATGCCCTACTGCGCTATCGTGCCCCGCGAGGCGGTGCAAAAATACGGTGCAGCTTTTCGCGCTCACCCTGTAGGTACAGGGCCGTTTCGCTTCCGGCAATGGCGCGAAAACGTGGCTATCCTTTTGGAGAAAAATGAAAATTATTTTGAATACGAAAACGGCCATCGCCTGCCGTATCTTGACGGTGTAAAAATCTCTTTCATCTCCGACACAAAAACTGAATTTCTCGAGTTTCGTAAAAACAACCTCGATTTTATCTCCGGCATAGATGGTGCGTATATTGACGAAGTTCTGCGCGATGACGGCACCCTGCGCGATGAACTGAAAGACCTCTACCATTTTCAGCGGAGCGCTTACTTAAACACAGAATATCTCGGCTTTTTGATGACCGGCACGGCTGCTGAACCGGTGCTGCAAAACAAAAAGGTGAGGCAAGCCATTAATTACGCCATTGACCGCGAGGAAATAATCCGCTACCTGCGCAATGGCGTGGGCAAGCCGGCAATACATGGTTTTGTACCCGAAGGTTTCAGTGGCTACGAACAAAGCCGAATTGCCGGTTACACCTATCAACCCCAAAAAGCCAGGCAGTTGCTTGCCGAAGCCGGATACCACGCCGGTAATCCACTGCCAACCATCAAACTTTACACCAGCGATAAGTACCAGCAATACGCTCTGTTGGTTGCCAAACAACTGGAGCAGGCGGGTATTTCTTTAAAAGTAGAACTCCTGCAGTCATCGCTCCTCAGCGAAATGAAAAGCAGCGGAAAAGCAACCTTCTTCAGGGCATCACTCGTAGGCGACTATGCCGACCCCGAAACGTACCTGGCGGCATTTTACGGCAAGCACATAGCCCCGCCTAACTATACCCGTTTCAATCATCCGCGCTATAATGCCCTTTACGAAAAGGCCGTACAGGAACCAGACCAAACAAAACGGTATGCCTATTATTATGAAATGGAAAAAATATTACTGGACGAGGCACCGCTTGTTCCGCTGTACTACGATGAGGTAATACGTTTCAGCCGAAAAAACGTATGGTTACCACATCCAAATGCCATGAATTTACTGAACTTAAAACACGCAAAAATTTCAGATTAAGAATAGCACAGTACGGCCTCAATTACAAAGTGCGATGCTTTCCGTGTGGTCTGAACGTTAAAGAAAGTTTTTTCACGATGTCTGTATCATTAGCGATATGTTTCAACGGCAAATTGCAAGTTATTTTGTTCCTCACTGCATTGCGGTTTGTTGCGATAGATTATGTATTGTGTAACTCGCCATGTAACTCTATATAATTGCTGCTGTTTATAGGTTGTTATAATCTTAAACGGAAACCAAGCCCCGCCCAAACTACCAAAAAGAATATTAACCGTACACAACAATGGCCGTACAACTGTTAGCCATCTGACA
>JANWXI010000117.1 GCA_025057415.1 Chitinophagales bacterium | reverse complement strand
CCCCCGCCGCCAAGCTCCGCAAGGCGGCGGGGTCGGGCTTGCTACGGGGTACGCTGTCGCTCCCGCCGCGCCCGCGCGTAGTTTGTTTTTCAACGGTGCGGGCGCGGCCGCTTCGCTGCGCTCGCGCCCTGCGCATCCCTCACCCGAGCAAGCGCTCCGGCAGCTCTTGTTTTGTGCGGAGCAGTACTAATACAAATGTGCAGGTGTTGCTGCGAAAATTCGTATAAAGAATAATTCTAATGTGACAAGTGAATGTTTCGGGGCGCGCGCCCCGTGAACCTCATCCAACCAAACTTCACAGCAACTACCCTGCGAGCCGCCGCAGGCGGCTCGCAGGGTCACAACATAAACATCTCCATTCACATTTAGTACCGCGCCTGCGGCGCGGACGCAACAAATACTTGCCGCCTGCATCATCATCTTGCCCCGCATTGCAGACAGCTAATCCTCACTTTCCTGCGTAGGCACTACCTCACTACTTCAGGGAACGTGCCCGTCGCAGGCGGGCACGTTCCCTGAATTCCCCCTGTCACTCCTACAACTCTACACACTTTCACACAATACATCCTCCAAACCCCCGTAATACCTACATGTTACCCACCACTACTTATTATGGACTCTCACACCTTGCTCCCAACCTTCATGCCGCTTAAAATGACCGCCCGCTTAACATGCAGCGCCCGCTCGGTGAATAAACACCTTCATCCTCACAGTATTACCCCAAAACACCCTTTTTACAACCCTCCCGTAAGGTGATTTTGACCCCTCAAATACCCTGTCACGTAAATGTAAAAAATACTTTGCGAAAACGTTTTTTTTGATTTGTTTTGCCATCCTTAAATTAAATTTGAACATCAAACAGTAAAAAAACTTGTCATGAAACAACTATTCTCTTTTCTCTTGTTGTTTACCGCTGCTTTTGGTTACGCCCAAAACACTACAGATGTTTTAAGTCAGTCAAAATTTATTGAGTGTACCCGTTACGGTAAACGCACCATCGCTCCCGAATCTAAAATATACCGCCCCACCCAACCGGCAACTTTCGGCTCACGGGCGCAAAACGTGAACTTCATTTTAGATTATGGATATGTAGATGAAATGTACGCCGCTAATGTCACCTCTGGCGACTATTATGATGACATCATTTTCCAGGTTTCCCGCCGCATGCCCATCGACTCCTCTTTTGTACTCCGCTGGGCATTTCAATGGTACCCCAGAATTATAGACCCTGTAAATGTACCCAATTGGCCTTTCATTGAGTACCCGCCGGCAAATATTCAAATGACCATTGATACTATCTTTGTTACACTAGGTCATATCCGTAACTCCAACAAGACCGATACAGTTATGGTATCGGTATGGGATTTTGACGCTCTCAACACTATCAGCTTTGGCGACTCAGGCGCCACCGGTACATTATATGGCAGGGCGTTCTTGTTTACTGACTCATCCCTCACCGGGCCGGGTTCACAGCCCGGCAGTGTTTTGGTGGGTACTTTCCCTATTGTTCCCACCACCCCCATTGTCATACCTCAGGGCAAACGCTTCTTGGTTCAAGTGGACTTTTTCGGTCCTAACAATGATGAGTTTTACTTACTCGCTGGCCGCAGAAACGATTGTGGCAACCCCACTTGTGGCTCCAGCTTGCCATACGTAAAAGACGACTTCAACGTACAAGTAGATGATTTTAACTCACTTGGTTCTATCCGCTACGGCGCAGGCACCCCACAGGCAGGAAGTTACCCAACCGTCTTCTTCTACAATGATTGCAACGGTGATGGCGATGGCCCCGATAGTTTGGACTGTGAATTTTATCCCATGAGTAATTTGTACATCTTCCCTAACATTAAGGCAGTAATTCCCAACTTTTACGTAGCAATATCAACCGACAAAACATTCGGCTGCCCCGGTAGTACTATTACTTTAAACGCTTCCTCTGCCGGTTCCAGCGCCACCCCTTACTCCTACTCCTGGTCAACCTCCAGTGGCACCCTTAGCAGCACAAGCGACCCGGAGGTGACACTCACACTTGGCAATCAAAATGCTGTTGTAACCGTTACCGTTACAGATGCAAGTAACCAAACCGTCACCAGCTCCATAACAATCAACTCCCGGGCAGTCAACGTTACTATTACAAACCCCAACCCTACCATCATCAACTGTGGTGGAAACACCACGATCACCACCACCATTTCCGGCTATACTTCCGGTACCGAAACGTATGCCTGGAGCACCGGATTAACCGGTACCAATCCCCCGTCTAATCCTGATGTAACCAAAGTTACTGTTGACGTGCCCGGAACATATAATGTTACAGTTACAAACTCCGCCGGTTGCACAGCTACTGCCAGTGTAAATGTTCAGTATCCCGGCGGCTTGACTAACAACGTAAACTTTACCGTTCCCGGCGGTCAAAAATGTAAAGGTCAGCCGGTTACTTTTACGAATACTTCGCAGCGCACCAATGGTTGGAACTACACGTGGTTCTTTGGCGATGGTAACATGGGATATACTAAAGATGGAACAAACATCTATCAAAACCCGGGTTCATACAACGTAAAACTTGAGCAAGATAGCGCGGGTTGCAAGTTTGTATCGCCCACCAAAACAGTCACTATTTCAAACTGCACCGGCATTGATGACGTATCTTTTGCAAATTCGATCAGCTTGGTGCCTAATCCCACAAACGGCCAGATCACCATCAGCATAAGCGACAATGACGGTCCGGTTAATATCAAAGTTTATAACGTAATCGGCTCTGAACTTAAATCATTCACAGCTGATGTTGCCGGTAGTACTTTCAGCCGCTCGTATGATTTGAGCGACCTACCCAACGGCACCTACCTGGTGAAAATACAATCAGGAGCTAAGTCAGCGGTTAAGCGCTTGACAATCAACAAGTAAACTTCGCAAACCACCTTATACTCAAAGCCCGATAAACAGTATCGGGCTTTTTTTGTGTCTTGTATAGTACATTTTCAACATACGTATAAACAATCTTACTGTGCAATGGTGGAGAAATATAAACCGCCCATAGCTACCGATTAGCATATATTTACCCCCGTTATGGCATTGCGACTCACATACTACGGCCACGCCTGTTTTAGCGTAGCGGCGGGAGGCAAATCGTTGCTTTTCGACCCGTTTATTCGCCCCAATGAGTTGGCAAAACACATTGACGTTAGCGCTATCCATGCCGATTACATTTTTATCTCGCATGCGCACTTTGATCACCTGGCCGATGCGCAGGAAATTGCCGCGCGCTGCAAAGCCACCGTGGTATCTAACTATGAAATTGCCGAGTGGTTTGCTCAAAAAGGTTTACAGGTACACCACATGAATCACGGTGGGAAATGGAAATTTGATTTCGGTACCGTAAAGTACGTGGCGGCCATTCACACCAGCAGTTTTCCGGATGGCGCTTACGGTGGTCAGCCGGGCGGATTTGTTGCAGAAACCCCCGACGGAAACTTTTACTACAGTGGCGATACAGCGCTCACAATGGATATGCAACTGATTCCCCTCACCTGTGCTCCGCTCACTGCTGCTATACTGTGCATCGGTGATAATTTTACAATGGGTGTGGAGGATGCCGTGCACGCTGCGCAGTTCGTCAAATGTCGCAAAGTAGTGGGCGTGCACTACGATACGTTTGGCTACATCCGCATTGACAAGGACGCTGCCCGCAAAAAATTTGCCGATGCTGGGTTGGAACTTTTGCTGCCGGCCATCGGAGAAACGATTGAAATCAAATAAAAATTATTTTGAATACGATGACGGCTAAAAACAAAACTGAGAAAATCCGGCGGGCGAAAGTTATCACCCTGGCAAATCAAAAAGGCGGGGTGGGCAAAACCACCTCGGCCATCAACATTGCCGCCAGCATGGCTGTGTTGGAATACAAAACCTTATTGGTAGATGCCGACCCCCAGGCCAATGCCACTTCGGGCGTGGGCTTCGACCCGAAAAACATCAAAACAAGCATCTACGAGTGTTTGGTTAGCGAAACCAAAGCCCGCGACATCATACTGGAAACAGAGACCCCCAACCTGTACCTGCTGCCCTCGCACCTGGATCTGGTGGGTGCCGAGATAGAGCTGATCAACCACCCCCACCGAGAGCGAATCCTGAAAGGTGTGACAGATGAGCTGCGCAGCGAATACGACTTCATTATCATTGACTGCTCGCCCTCGCTAGGGCTTATTACCGTCAACGCGCTCACGGCAGCCGACTCGGTGCTCATCCCCGTACAATGCGAGTACTTTGCGCTGGAAGGGTTGGGCAAACTGCTTAATACGATTAAGATTGTGCAGAGCCGCCTCAACCCTTCGCTTGAAATAGAGGGCATCGTGCTCACGATGTTTGACCCGCGCCTGCGCCTCGCCAACCAGGTGGTAGAGGAAATCCGCAGGCATTTTCAGGACATCGTATTTGAAACCATCATTCACCGCAATACCCGGCTGGGCGAAGCGCCCAGTTTCGGCAAGCCGGCTATCATCTATGATGCCGAGAGCAAAGGCAGCATCAATTATATGAACCTGGTGCGTGAAATTTTGCAAAGAAATGATGCCACAAGAATTCCAAATCGGCTAAAAGAGTTTAATTTAGTGGCCGAAGACGAAAGCAATACTCCGGAGGCATAAGCCGGAGTTTTTTGTCTCTGAACACCTAAAATACTTTCTATGAGTGAAAAGAAGAAGAGCGTGCTCGGGCGCGGTTTAGGCGCTTTGCTCGAAGCCAACGATACCCTTACCGTTACGCGCGAAAAAAATAATGCATCAGCTACGTTACACGCTGCTGCAGTAATACAAATACCCCTGGAGCAAATAGAAGTAAACCCCTTTCAGCCCCGCACTACTTTTGAAGAAGAAAGTTTGCAGGAACTTGCCGACTCTATCCGCGTTCACGGGGTGATACAACCTATTACGGTACGCAAAACCGACAACAATAAGTACCAACTTATAGCTGGTGAGCGACGCTTGCGCGCCTCTAAAATTGCCGGCAAAAAAGACATTCCCGCGTATGTGCGCAGCGCCACTGACCAGGAAAGTATCGAAATTGCTTTGATTGAAAACATTCAGCGCGAAGACCTCAATCCTCTTGAGATTGCCATTAATTACAAACGGCTGCAAGATGAGTGTGACCTCACACAAGAGCAGTTAGCGGAGCGCCTCGGCAAAAACCGCAGCACCGTAACTAACTTTTTGCGTTTACTCAAATTGCCGCCCGATGTGCAAGCAGGCCTCCGCGACGGAAAAATTACCATGGGTCATGCCAAAGCGCTTATGGCTATCGAAAATCCGGTATCGTTGCTGGCGGCATACAAAGAAGTGGTGCAAAAAAACCTTAACGTGCGCCAGGTAGAAACGTTGGTTCGCTCTTACACCGATAAGCCGCGCAAATCCAATGCTGCCAGGCAGCCCCTGGTAAACCAAACTCCGCCTGCCGTACTCAAAATGCAGGATCGAATTATGCAGGCGCTTTCTACCAAAGTAATTATAAACCGCACGCGCGATGGCAAAGGCGAAATCATCATCCGGTTTTACAGCGATGATGACCTTACCCGCCTCACCGAACTCATTGCCGAAACATGAACCACACTGCGCTTCACTTTCTCATGCAACAACTCCTGCAAAGAAGTTCTGCTTGTCATATATGTATTTTATTAAATGTGATAGGTTTGTTTATTTATCTTTTGGCGCCGGCACAAATCACAACCGATAGCGCTGCCACATTACCCACCCTGAGCGGGAAACTTCAATTCGCTATCCCGGCCGACACTGCGGTTACAGGTAAAATTGCGCTCACGGACTCCACTGCAGTAACCGGTGGGCGCTATATAACTGGCGATAAACCAACCGCTACCGATACCGCCAGGAAAAAACGCCACAGCCCCGCCAAAGCAGCCGTATTTTCGGGTCTGCTTCCCGGTCTGGGTCAGGCATACAACAAAAAATATTGGAAAATTCCCGTGGTCTATGCCGGACTGGGCGGCTTGGGATACGCAGTTTATCACACGGCAAGCAGGTTTCATACTTACCGGCAGGCATATCGCCTGCAGGTGGATAATGACCCTGCCACCACAGGCGAAGTAAACGGTATTGAAGACCCCGATATCCTGAAAGTTTACCGCGACACATATAAAAATTATCTGGATATTTCTGCAATATGCCTATCGCTGTGGTACGCTTTACAGATAGTGGATGCCGCCGTAGATGCTCACCTGTTTGAATGGAACATGCGCGATGACCTCAGCGTAAGCTGGCGGCCTGCCGTTTACACTCCGGGCGCTCTGTTTCCGCAGGCGCACCTGGGTATCAGCACCCGCCTGTGTTTTTAATTTTGCCCGATAGTCAAATTATATTTTTTTGTTATGTTAGAAAAACGCTTGAGAGAGCTTACCGCCCGATGGCTGGCGCAGGATTTTGGAGCAAAGATTGAAGAGACAAGCATAACGGTTAATCACACCAAAAAAGAACACGAGGGCGATGTGACCATCGTGGTATTTCCGTTAACGCGATACACCGGAAAATCACCTGAGGAAACTGCCCGCCTGCTGGGCGAGAAACTAAAGTCCGATGCCGATATCGTAGCAACATACCATGTGGTGAAAGGTTTTTTGAATTTGACGCTTACGGCATCGTATTGGCTGAATGAGTTGCAAAAAATAGCTGCAAACACCTCGTACGGAATGTTGCCTTCCAACGGGCAACGTGTGGTGCTGGAGTATTGCGGACCAAACACCAATAAGCCCCTGCACATAGGCCATGTGCGCAATATGCTGCTCGGCTATGCCATGGGCGAAATCCTGAAGGCAGTAGGTTACGAAGTAATCAAAGTAAATATTTACAATGACCGCGGTATCGCCATTTGTAAAAGTATGGTGGCTTACCGGCGCTTTGCCAATGGCGCCACACCGCAATCAGTAGGTGTTAAAGGCGACCATTTTGTGGGCGATTGGTATGTAAAGTTCAACGAGGCGGTGAACGAAGAGTTGCAGAATATCTCTGACAAGCCGGATGACAAAGATGAGGCAGCGAAACTCACGCCCATTTATCGCGAAGCCCAGGAGATGGTAAAAAAATGGGAAGCCGGTGACCCGGAGACACTCGCCCTGTGGAAACAAATGAACGAGTGGGTGTATGAAGGGTTCAGAGAAACGTACCGGATGCTGGGCGTGGATTTTCAGAAAGATTACTACGAAAGCGAGACATACAAACTTGGGAAAGACATCATAGAAGAAGGTTTGCAAAAAGGCATTTTCAAAAAGCGGGCAGACGGAGCTGTGGTAATAGACCTTACGGAGGAGGGTTTAGATGAGAAAGTATTGCTGCGCAGCGATGGTACTTCTATTTACATTACACAAGACCTTGGTACTGCCGAGCTGCGCTACCGCGAGTTTAATATGGATAAGATGATTTATGTGGTAGCCAACGAGCAGGACTATCACTTCAAAGTACTGAAACTATGCCTGCAGAAATTGGGCCGCGCCTGGGCAGATGGAATTTACCACCTGAGTTATGCTTTGGTGGAGTCGCCCACGGGCCGATTTAAGAGCCGGGAAGGCAAGACAGCCGATGCCGATGACCTGATAGCTGAAGTACTTCGCTTAGCCGAAGAAAAAACACGGGAACTCGGAAAAATTGAAGGCCTTACGGACGAACAACTCGCAGAGTTATACCGCATTATCGGGCTGGGCGCCCTTAAGTATTTTATCCTGCGCGTAAATCCGTACAAGAAAATCATATTCAACCCTGAGGAGAGCATTGATTTACACGGGCACACGGGTCCGTTTATTCAATATACGCACGCCCGTATATGCGCTGTGCTGCGCAAAGCGGATGAAAATGACGAAGTGCCCGGAGTTTTCTGCGATGATTTGAAACCCGAGGAACGCGAGTTGATTATACACCTCACAAACTACGAGAATACGCTCCGCAATGCCGCGGCAACGTATGACCCGAGCGAACTGGCAAATTACCTGTACCAGTTGGCAAAGTTGTACAATAAGTTTTACCATGATTGGCCGATACTAAATGCAGCAACGGAGCCGGAACGGGCGCTGCGGCTACTCATTACGCAACAAACCGGGCGAATTATACGGCAAGGTATGAAATTACTGGGTATGGAAGTGCCCGAGCGGATGTGAGAAAATTTTGCGCATAGGGCAGCTTACGTGATAAGGTTTGCTGCGTAGTATGATGAAATGAAACAAGGTACAGTGCGCTTGATTGCACCATCGGGTGAGGGATGCGGAGGGCGCGACCGGAGGGAGCGGTGCGCAACGCAGTGAAGCACGGGAGCGCAGCGCACCCCGTAGCAAGCCCGACCCCGCTGCCTTGCATGGCTTGGCAGCGGGGGCACCCCCAAAGAATAACAGTATATTGTTTATCCAAACAAGAAAAAAGCCGGACACACCTGGTGTGTACCGGCTTGATTGGGGTTGGTGGATACTTTCCCCAAAAGTGTGTAAAGTGAGTTGTTTTGAGGGATTATTTTTAACCCATTATAAAAAATATGAAAACAACTACACTTTACACTTTAGAAAGTTATTAAAATTTTAGAAGATTACTCCATCCATTCAGGAATGGGTTTAGATGAATTGTAAAAACTGAGTTTAGAATCTATGATGCGAGTGGAGCGTGAAATTCATAATGAAGTGCATGGAGATGTGAGTAATGGGTATCGGATACGGCGTACGTATAGCCGAGGCATGCAGTTATCGTTGCGTGTACCCCAGAGCCGTTTTGGACAGTTTTATCCGGTTATTTTAGGGTTATTACGCGATGAAGGAGGAAGAGTGCCTTCAGTTGACCTTTTCCCTGTACGGAGTGGGTTAAACAACGGAACAGGTAAATTGTTTGGGAAAGTATATGGGCGGCATTATAGCAGCAGCTAGGTAAGCCGGATGTTTGCGTATGCGGGGGAGGAAGTGGCACAATGGCTGGAGAGGCCGTTAGAGCATTTGAACAGGGACTATAAACGTATAACGCAGATGCGGGGTGCATTACCTAGTCCGCAGGCCACCATCCTACTATTAGGGTATGTGGATATGACCCGAAAGACCTACGAACGCAAAGTACCCAAACTGAATTATGAAATGGAAAAATTCAAATGGAACATTTGAATGGGAACTTCGCTTCGGCTACGCCTTCGCTTCGTTCCCGTTCAAATCAAACAAAAAAAAGATATTATGTTTGCGAGAACAACATCACTTCATACACCCATTTTGGGATACTACCCTGTTTATTCGTTCATTCCGCAAATTGGTACATTTACCCAAACGCCAACATGCCGAGCAGGTGATGGAACTACGGAGCCAGTTGGA
>JANWXI010000116.1 GCA_025057415.1 Chitinophagales bacterium | reverse complement strand
TCAGGCATGTTTACCTTCTAAACACATTTTGCAACATACCATCCAACCCACCCTGTTTTGCACATCACTTGGCAGTAACTCTATACCGCAATATCAATGTAAACAAAAAGTTAACTCTCAACTGACAAAAATAAACCCCCTCGTAATCATTAACTTTAATTAAAAACCCCACTTCCTGTGTGGTACGTAATTTGTCACTCCACCAGATGATTATAGTTTTGTGAAACCAAATACAACTACTATGAAACCCATTCTTCTCTCCGCAATCATCCTTGCTTCTCTATCCTTTACACTCACCGCCGCTGACCCCACCGTGAATGTGTACTTTTGTGTAGGTAAAGATGAAAACTGCGAACCCATTGGCAACAAAGGAACCTGGGATGTGGACGATGCCAACAAATGTAAAATCCTGATAGTGGGCAAAAACCTCAAGGGCAAAAAACTCACCGTCAAAGTATTCCGCGAGGGGAGGTTTTCTACCAGAGCCAAAATAGACGATGTTTTTACGCTTGATGTTGAAGCAGGCGGCAAGGTTTGTGATTTCGTGCCCTACAAATTCGATTCGCGGGGCGACTACTACGTGAGGGTTTATGACGAAAATGGCGAAGAAATCGGCAAAGGTCAGGTAGATATGGAAGAGGACTTCTTCTAATGCACCCTCACAATGCCACACCCATCTGCTTTGCCATACATCCTAACGCCCGAAACAGGCGCGTCTAAATCCTCGTTGCTTCATTACATCCATGAACACAACAACTCAATCCGCGAAGCTCTGCTCCGGCATGGTGCTATCCTGTTTCGTGGCTTTGACCTTCCCAATCCTAAGGACTTCGAGGACGTAGCCCTGTGCATTGACCCGCGCCTGCGCAACGATTACTACGGCACATCGCCCCGCAACATTGTACCCGGTACCCGATTTGTTTACACCGCCAGCGAGTTGCCCGGCTACTACCCCATTCCGCAGCACTGCGAAATGAGCTATGTGGTACACCCGCCCATACACATATTCTTTTATTGTCATGTGCAGCCAAAATACGGGGGCGAAACCCCTCTGTGCGATTTCCGTAAGGTTTACGCACAGCTCAACCCCGACATACGAAAAGAATTTGAAGAGAAAGGCGTGCTCACCGTGCGTAACTACTCGGGGCTTAACAAAAACAGGCGCTTCAATCTTTTTGAGCTAAAACGCTGGGATGAAATATTTCACACCACCGACAGAGCAGAAGTAGAGCGCCAGTGCCGCGAGCAGCAAATACAGTGGGAATGGCTCCCCGATGGTCGCCTGCGCCTGCTCCACCGCACACCCGCCGTGTTGGCACACCCGGTTACAAAAGAAAAGGCATGGTATAATCACCTGCAGGTTTTTCACCCGTATGGCGCTAAAGTTGAGTACGAGTACATACACCGGCGGCAAAAACGTCTGCACACCTTTTTCTGGAAAAACTTCCTGTCGCTTTTGGTATATCTCAAACAAATGACAACATCGCCAACAGACCACAGCATGAATGTGCTTTTTGGCGATGGCAGCCCTGTACCCAATGAGTACGTGCGTCACATTCAGGATGTGATATGGAGCAACATGGTCATTATCCCCTGGCAGCGCTGCGATGTATTAGCCATTGACAACTCCAGCACCGCTCACGGACGCCTGCCATACGAAGGTGAGCGCGAAATACTCGCCTGCTGGAGTGCCTGAACACAAAACTATTTGTGTATCTTTGACCAAAAATCCGGCTGCTTGAAACTTCGCTCCGCTCCTCTGTTGCTTTTGTTGATACTTGTATCGCCCTTATTTCTTACGCAGGCGGTTTTTTACTTACACAAAACCTACGCAAAGTGGAGTATCATCCGCAGCTTGGGTAAAGAATACCTCATTCCCGTTTACTTGTGCGGCAATGGCGCCAGTCCTCACATATCTCCTCATGAAGATGAGTTTGAAATGAACGGTGAGATGTACGATGTGGTATTTCGCGAATACGCAGGCGATACTACCGTCCTTTGGTGCTGGCACGATGCCCGCGAAACTTCGCTGCAGCGCTACATAACAAGCATGATTGACGAAACCGACCAAAATTCACCCGGCAGCCAACTCATCAACCGATTGATTGATTACTTCTACTCCCTTTACTTTCAGGAGCATTTCATTCGGGTTCATACAACTGCAAGCACAAAAAACCTGTTCTGTTGCCATGAAAACCACTTTACATCTTTCATCACTCTTCTGCACACGCCTCCGCCCGAAGTGCACCCGCACCTTGCTGTTTACTTCTGAGGCGCATATCTGAAATATTTCAAAACAAACAAACACCATGAAGCAACACCTGTGTGTGTGGCTAACGGTGTGTGGTTTTATTTGCGCAAACGGTCAAACCCTCAATCTGCGCGATTACGTGACGCGCCTGCCCATCGAAGGCGCGCTAATCAAGAGCCACAAACCCGCTGCCACTGCCATTACCAATGCCCGCGGTCAAGCCGACATCGCTCAGTTCCGCGGAGCCGACAGCATCTTCATCCGCCACCTGCGCTACGAAGCGGTGTACAGTTTTGCTGCCCTCGAGGCACTGAACTTCACGCTGGATTTACAGGAGCGCACCCTGGGGCTGGGAGAAGTTGTGGTGTCTGCCAACCGCTGGGAACAAAAAAAATTAGAGACCCCCAACCGGGTTGAAGTGATACAAATGCGCGAGGCGGCATTTCAAAACCCGCAAACCTCAGCCGATTTGCTCGGCATGAGCGGTTATGCGTTTATCCAAAAAAGCCAGTTGGGCGGGGGCTCTCCCATGCTGCGCGGCATGGCTACCAACCGCGTGTTGCTGGTGGTTGACGGTGTACGCATGAACACCGCCATCTTCCGCTCCGGTAATTTGCAGAATGTGATTTCACTGGACGCCAACGCCATGGAAGGCGTAGAAATACTCTTTGGTCCCGGCTCGGTAATGTACGGCAGCGATGCCGTAGGGGGTGTGATGAGCTTTCAAACCCTCCAGCCCCGTTTCTCGGGTGCGGCAAACTACAAACCACTGCTCACCGGCAACGGCATGGCGCGCTTCTCATCAGCCAACATGGAAAGCACCGGCCACATTGATTGCAACATTGGCATGAAAAATATCGCCATCCTCACCAGTTTAACTTATGCAAACTACAACGACCTGCGCTCCGGCTCGCGCGGTGGCGACCCGCATTTCTACCGCCCGCACTACGTAATCACTATTGATAACAAAGATTACATGGTGCCCAACCCCGACTCCACCCTGCAGGTGGGCTCTAAATACAGCCAGTGGAACTTCATGCAAAAAGTGCGTTACAGCCCATCGGAAAATTTAGATATGGAATACGCCTATCACTTTTCGCAAACCTCTCCTTACAACCGCTACGACCGCCTCTACGTGATGCGCTACGATGGCCCCTACAAAGAAAAACTGCGCTGGGCAGAATGGTACTACGGACCCCAAAAATGGCAGATGCACCGGCTCGGAGTGAATTACGACCGCAAGAACCCCGCCTTTGACCACCTGCGTGCGGTGGCCGCCTACCAGTTTTTTGAAGAAAGCCGTAACGACCGCGAATTCATGTACCGCGAACTCATGACACAACGCGAGCGCGTGTATGCCTTCTCACTCAACCTGGACTTTATTAAGCAGGTGTCACCGAAACTACACCTCAACTACGGTACAGAGGCAGTGTTCAACTACATACGCTCCGTGGCATGGCTTACACACGTGATAACCAAAAAAGTTGAGCCAACCGTTACCCGTTACCCCGATAAATCTACGTGGCAGTCGTACGGTGTTTATCTCAACACGCGTTATCAGGTGCACCGCCGTGTTACGCTAAGCGGCGGGCTGCGTTACAATCATTTTCTGATTGATGCCAGATTTGACACAACGTATTTTCCGTTTCCGTTTCTCACTGCTAACATGCGCACCGGTTCCCTCATCGGCAGCGCAGGTGTGGTGTATGCCCCTTTTAACTCATGGCAATTGTATGCCAACTTCTCAAACGGTTTCAGAGCGCCTAACGTGGATGATATGGGCAAGGTGTTCGAGTCGGTGCCCGGTTATCTCGTTGTGCCCAATCCGGGCTTAAAACCTGAAAAGGTTTACAACGCTGAAATCGGAACCGTCAAAACCTTCGGCAATTATCTCCGCTTAGACGCTTCACTCTACTACACCTGGTTAATGGATGCCATGGCACGCAAAAACTTTACATTCAATGGCGATACAACTATCCGCTACCTCGGCAACAAAAGCCGCATACAGGCCATACAAAACGTTACACGCATACACGTGTACGGAGTTCAGGCAGGTGTTGAGTTCTTTTTCAAAGGTTTCGGTATTCGCAGCAACATTTCGTACCAGCACGGCCGCGAGCAGGAGCCAGATAGTTTGGTTTACTACCCGCTGCGCCATGCAGCGCCCACCTTTGGCAGCACACACCTCACCTACGAGCACCGCAAATTCAAAGTGGACCTATACGGTGTTTACAACTTGAAAATGGATTGGGACGACCTCGCCCTAACCGAGCGCGTAAACCCGTCATACGCCCGCGACTCGCTCGGCAGAGCGTACGTGGCGGGCTGGTTTACGCTCAATTGCAAGGCGGGGTTTTACCCCAGCCAGTATTTCAACATCACCGCCGGCGTAGAAAACATCTTCGACAAGATGTACCGCCCCTATGCATCGGGTATCAATGCGCCGGGGCGCAACTTCATCGTTTCGCTCCGCTCCCGGTTTTAGCGCAAATTATTTCTTAACTATTAAAACTTTTTTATATGAAAAAAAACTTAAATATCCAAACACTTTCTGTAACCTGCATCCTTTTCTTAGCAACATCTCTACAAGCCCAACGCATTGCTTGCGGTGGCTGGCATTCCGCAGTGGTATGTTTCGATAGCACGGTTAATTGCTTTGGCGAAAATGCCACCGGTCAGCTCGGTAACGGCCAAACTGACGATAGCAACGTGCCTGTGCAGGCAGGTAACCTCACCGGCGTAGTGGCAGTTTCAGCCGGAGGCGACCAACTGGAAGCGCACACCATGGCCCTCAAAGCCGATGGCACCGTGTGGGCCTGGGGCAGCAACATTTACGGCGCTCTCGGCAACGGCACCACCAACAGCACCACCACACCCATCCAAACGCTACTCATCAACAATGTAATTGCCATTGCCGCAGGCGGGTGGCACTCCGCAGCGCTCAAAAGCGATGGCACCGTGTGGACCTGGGGCTGGAACATGGACGGTCAGCTGGGCGATGGAACCAACACCGATAAACTCATCCCCACTCAGGTGCCCGGCCTCAACAACGTAATCGCCATTGCTGCGGGCACTTACCACACTTTAGCCCTCAAAAGCGATGGCACCGTTTGGGCTTGGGGCGACAACGTGAAGGGACAACTCGGCAACAACTCCACCACCGACCAAAACACCCCCGTGCAGGTTCAGGGCCTCACCAACGTTGTGAAAATAAAAGCAGGACGGTTCTTCTCCCTCGCCCTCCGCAGCGACAGCACCGTGTGGACCTGGGGCGAAAACCTCTATGGCCAACTGGGCGATGGCACCAATACCGACCGCCTCACACCCGTAATGGTGCCCAACCTACACGGGGTGACCGATGTCACCTGCGGCGCCTTTGAAGTGCACGTGACCAAAAGCGACAACACCGTGTGGGCATGGGGGCGCAATACCTACGGCAACCTGGGCGATAATACCCTCATTCACCGCTCCTCCCCGGTACAGATGATAGGCATATCCGATGTAGCCGGCATGGCAGCGGGTACAAACTTCTGCATCATGTACAAAAACGACGGCACCCTTTGGGGTTGCGGCCGCAACCTGAGCGGACAACTCGGCAACGGCACCTTCCTGCAGTCAAACGTGCTCGTACAATCGCCCGGCGTATGCCCCATCGTGAGCGTACTCACCGCCCCATCGCACAAATCAACCGAAGTTCCCGTAAGCATTTACCCCAACCCCATCAGCAACGGGCGCTTTCTGATACAGTTTCCCGAAGAGGATTTTCGCCAGGCAGCCCCTACCCTGGCTATCAGCGATGCCCACGGGCGCAATGTCCCCTTTACCGCTACACCGCTCTTCCACACTAACGGTTACGCCATAGAACTCAGCAATCAGCCCGCCGGCATTTACACGCTGCATGGCTCATTGGGCTCGCATACCTTCGCCCGACATCTGCTGGTCAGGTGATAAAAATATATTATATTTTAATTATATATTTTTTGGGGGTGCCCCCGCTGCCAAGCGATGCAAGGCAGCGGGGTCGGGCTGGCTACGGGGTGCGCTGCCGCTCCCGCCCCGCCCGCGCGTTGTTTGTTTTTCAACGGAGCGGGCGGGGCCGCTTCGCTGCGCTCGCGCCCTCCGCATCCCTCACCCGATTTGAGGGAGCAGACAGAGGGTTTTAGGAGGTCAGATAAATGATGCACAGCTTCTGCTAATGGAGGCAATTTCAAGCAAGAGCAAGGCGAATGTATTGATTAAATTTTTAATATGACAATGTAATGTGCGATGAATGTTGCGACATACTTCAAATCTATCTATCATTCACAAGTAGTATTAATTGTCAGTACTTATTCAATAAGCTCTTACATGCAAGATATCAGTACTGTTCGAAAGTCCGATACATACATTTTACTATGGCATTACCGGCAAGTACTGTAGTAATCAACACAGCACGGTTAAAACCGCTCATATCCCCTACTCACCATACATGCTGATGCGGGCGACATTTATTCACACACGCTCGCATTTCTGAAACCTGACCCTTACTCTCGTATCCCTTCTAAATGTTTTTTGAGGTTTGTGATTTCGGTCACCTCTGTGGGGTCATGGCCTTGCAACTCTGCCAGATAGTACGATAACCAATCGCCCCAGTGTATCAGATAAAAGTGCTTTTCGAATAAATTATTACCAAGTGCCGTCACTTCATACACATCGGTCTTAAGCCCGTCTATGAGGCCTTTCATAAACTGAATGCGGTGGTGGTTTCGCTGGAATTCGTTGCCTGTCAACAAAAATATCACGGCTAAGTTATCGTGCGTTTGCCTCCAGCCCACAAGCTCGTTGTGGTTCACTTCGGGCACGGCGTTGTACCAGCAATGCATCTTGGCGTTTTCATTTATCTGCTGTTTGATGCGCAGCGCCACGCTTTCGTAAGTATCCTCTGTGTAAAGTATAATAATCTTGCGCAGCAGCTTTTCAGCCAGCGCGCGGGTTTCGTTTTGTATTTCGGTCTGTTCGTTATACAGCAAATGCGCGGTGCTGAGGGTATCGGTAATAAAACTATCGCCTATCAACCCGAGTTTGTATAAAATGAAAAATATCTGCAAGGCGGAATATCCGATGCATGCACGCGGAGGAAGCCCCGGAGGAATAAGGATAGTGTCCCATGCCTCCTGTGCAGCGAGGTCGCGCAACTTACCTCCTGATGTTATCACGATGGGTTTATAACCGCGCAGTTTACATTCTTCGGCTACGGAGAGGGTTTCTTCGGTATTGCCGGAGTAAGAACACAAAATCACAAGTGTATGATGGTTTACATATCCCGGCAGAAAGTATCCTTTATTCACCGCGAGTGGCACCTCCAGGTCGTTGCGAAGCACCTCCCGAGCTAAATCTCCGCCAATGCCAGAACCGCCCAAACCGCACACTAAAACATGACGAACCGGCTCTGCCAAAGTCGTGTGAATGGTAGCGGCATCGCCTATTTTTAAGGAATCGCGCAGTTGGGCAGGAAAATCGCGTATCAGATCGTACATGTTGGTGTAATTCGCGCAACAAAAAAATAAAAATTCAGTTTTTGAAAATCGCCCCTATGCCCCTGCATACACATGTATGTACGGAGATTCATCAAAATTACAATCTGCATGTAAAATATTCGTTAAGCATACCAATATTTTCATTTCGTAGTACCTTTACCTTCATGAACCGTGAGGCTCTGAGTGTTTTTGATATATTTAAAATCGGTGTGGGTCCGAGCAGTTCTCACACATTGGGTCCCTGGCGGGCCGCGCGCCGTTTTATCCAACAGTTAGACGATGCGGGGCAACTGAAATACGTACATCACGTCATCTGCCGCTTGTACGGGTCTTTAGCCAAAACGGGCAAAGGACACGGTACCGATGTTGCCGTGATGATGGGGCTCAGCGGCTATGACCCCGAAACCTTCGAAACTGATACTTTGCAAGACAAAGTGAACCAAATTCGTACCAACAGCCGTATTTTGCTCAATGGTAAACACGAAACAGAGTTTGTTCCTGCCCGCGACATTGTTTTTCTTAAAAATGAAAGTTTACCCTTTCACCCAAATGCCATGGAATTGTGTGCCGGGTTCAACAATGGTGAAACCGTATCCCGGCGTTTCTATTCTACCGGTGGCGGGTTTGTGGTGGCTGAGGGCGAGAATGATGCCCCTGCTGCTGTGAAACCATTAAAGTATGATGTACACGACGCTGACGAGCTTTTGCAAAACTGTATGCGGGCGGGCATAAACATTTCGCAGTTAGTGATGGAAAACGAGTTACAGTGGCGCAGCGAGGAGCAAATGACATCGGGCTTGCTGCGGATTTGGGACGTAATGCAGCAATGTATTTACGCCGGCTGCACCCGCGAGGGGATACTACCCGGGGGGTTAAACGTACAGCGCAGAGCGCCTGCGCTTTGCCGCAAGTTACTGGCTGGCGCCCAACATAACGACCTCAACTCGTGGAAAACTGCTGTGCAGCGCACCCCGCAGTCGTTTACCAACATCATGAACTGGGTGAGTTGTTTTGCGCTCGCTGTAAATGAAGAAAATGCAGCTTTCGGCCGCGTGGTTACAGCTCCTACCAATGGCGCTGCCGGTGTAATACCCGCCGTATTGATGTACTACCACCTGTTTGCCGGTGGTAATAGCCAGCGCGACATTATCCGCTTTTTGCTCACCGCCTCCGAAATCGGGGCGCTTTTTAAAAAGGGTTCTACCATTTCAGCCGCAATGGGTGGTTGCCAGGCAGAGATTGGCGTGAGCAGCGCTATGGCAGCCGCCGCACTCACCGAGCGCATGGGAGGAACTCCCGCACAAGCCCTTCAGGCAGCTGAAATAGCCATGGAGCACCACCTCGGCATGACCTGCGACCCCATAGGCGGCCTGGTGCAAATCCCCTGCATCGAACGAAACTCAATGGGTGCGGTCAAGGCCATTAACGCCTGCCTGCTCGCCCTGCAGAGCGATGCGGAGCGCATGAAAGTAACGCTCGATGCCGTTATCAAAACGATGTGGGATACCGCCAAAGACATGAGCGCCAAGTATAAAGAAACAGCCGATGGAGGCCTGGCTGTCAACATTCCACTGAACTTGCCGGAGTGTTGAATAATATATGTAAATTAATTTATATTTAAAAAAATTTCATGCCATGCAAAGTCGTATGCAAGGTGCCGTCTTGCAATGCGTTAAGAACAGGAGCATTACATTAACCCAAAATTGTCATTAGAAACTGAAGATAGGTGGGGAATTCATGTTATTGGTACTCATCCAAAGCCCTGTAA
>JANWXI010000115.1 GCA_025057415.1 Chitinophagales bacterium | reverse complement strand
CAAAAACCACGACCGGGTATGGCTGGAACGGAACCGTCCGTACCCGAAAAGCATGTTTACAAATTCTCAACCATTCATTGTGATGTATGATAATGAGGTGAACATGCAGCCGCTGAAAGTGACAGGAATCACCATAGCATTACACGAAAAAGAGGGGAAGCATATCATTTCTAAGAACGATACCATCAGTATGGAAGCTATTCACGAGCTCAAAAAAATAAAGCACCCCACTCCGGTGCACATAAAGGTAGATGCCCTGCAGGGCAAAACGCGTAAGAGCGCGTGGAACCGTATTATATTGTACGATGAGTAGTTGTATCTGAATCAATGGAAACTTCAATATAAATGAAAAGCATAATGAAGCGGAGGCGTTTTGTAATATTTATCAAAAAGATACTTTTGGCGAAATTTTATCGGGCAACGTGACACACCAAGCCAAGGTAGGCATCTTCACAGCGGTGACGCTGGTAATTTTAGTAGTTGGTTTTTACTTTTTAAAGGGAGTAAATTTGTTTGAGCGCACTAACTCGTATTACGCCGTTTATGACAGGGTGGACGGGCTGTACAAGTCAAACATTGTAGAAATAGATGGTTTTAGGGTGGGTATTGTGGGTGATATGCAGCGCGACCCGGTATCGCGGAAAATTGTCGTGCGCTTAGATCTTGACAAAAATTTGCGCATTCCCAAAAGCGACAGCACCATTGCGCGGCTCTTCTCTACAGACCTGTTCGGCACAAAAAAGATTTCGCTCATCCTCGGTTATTCCGATGAATACTACGAAAGTGGCGATACGATTCATACCTCGTTTAAAAAAGATTTAACCGAGTCGGTAGGGGCGCAGATAGACCCCATTATCACAGATGTAAAAAACATGCTGCCTACGATTGACTCTACCATGAAGGGCATCAACTGGTTGGTGGACAAGCGTAATCCGCAGGGTTTACACGCCACCATTGCTGCACTCAAAAACACCGTTGAAAATGTAAACACTCTGATTGATGCCAATGAGGTTGTTTTACAGCAGACAGTGCGCAACGTACAAAGCATTACAGCCAACATTGAGCGAAACAATGCAGAGCTTACGCGCATTATCCGGAACTTCGGAAGCGTTAGCGACTCCATTCAGCAGGCAAACCTCAAGCAAACGATTGAGAATCTGGATGAAACCATCGCGCAACTCAATAATCTCGTTGCAGAAGTTAACCGCGGCAAAGGGACCCTCGGCAAAATTGTTAAGGATGAAGGGTTATACACCCGCCTCGATTCTACTGCAGCCAGTTTAGAAACGCTCCTGCGCGACATTAAAGCCCGACCTTACCGCTACATTAATGTATCGGTTTTTGGTAGTAAAAAGAGAGAGGAACGTATTGAGAAAAAATACAACGAGAGCGGTAAGTAAATTTTTTGCCGGAATATCTCAGTAAACTGAATTAATGTTTGAGCGCTTAGCAGGATGTATGGTTGGTTTGCAATATTTTGCATGTGGTTAATGTATTGGTAACGTTGGCACTGAAACATGATAAACATTTAAGGTCATGCGATGCCCACGCATGCGGTTGCATCGCAACCCACACGCTGTTTCCAAAAAAAAATTTTTACTCTTTATCATGTAAACCCAAGGGGTCCTCTGTATGTGTTTAATTTATAGTTTGTTACATGTAAATGCACACATCTCTTTATTTTTTTCGGCAAATAGTTGTTAGGTTTATGCAATAATCATTTTTCTTTTGCATTGTGAATACTTACCCATGAAAAATACACTCGCTTTATTTGTATGTGCTACTGCAATATGTTTTTCTGTTTCTGCGCAGGATTACAAGAATGGCTCCCGTGCCGACGTAGATGATGCGCTTGCTCCGTTTTACCACGGGGTGGCATCGGGCGACCCGCTTACCGACCGTGTCATACTCTGGACGCGCATCACTACTGCTAATCCATCCGAAACCGTCAGTTGGCAAATAGCTACCGATACAGCTTTTACTAACATCGTTAACAGCGGTACGGTTGCTACCGACTCATCACGCGACTACACCATTAAAGTAGATGCCACAGGGCTGCAGCCGGGCACCTGGTATTACTACCGCTTTACACATAACGGAAAGCATAGCATTACCGGCCGCACCCGCACCATGCCTGCCGGAAACACCACCAATGTACGTATGGCAGTAGTGGCTTGCTCTAACTATCAGAGCGGATATTTTAACGCATACCGCGACATCGTAAACCGCAACGATGTGGATATGGTCATCCACCTCGGTGACTATTTTTACGAATACGGCCCGGACGATTTTGACCCGGGCATGGACTCTTCGCGCTTACAAGAACCGTATAAGGAAATCACCACGCTCGAGGATTACCGGATGCGTCATTCGTTTTACAAGTTAGATCCCGACCTGCGCGTGGTGCATCAGCAATATCCGATGATAGCCGTTTGGGACGATCACGAGAGCGCTAATGACGCCTGGAGCGGAGGCGCTGAAAACCATCAACCTGCCAATGAAGGCAATTGGCAAGATCGCCTGTCTTACAGCAAGCAGAGTTATTTTGAATGGATGCCTATACGCGATGTACACCAGAGCATAGATTACATCAACCGCACCATCCCCATCGGCAACTTAGCAGACCTTATTATGATAGACACCCGCATACAAGGGCGTGAGCAGCAGGCAGGTACGAGCGGCAGCGTAGTGAACGACACAAACCGCACCATCCTCGGCCATACGCAATTGCAGTGGTTCAAACAGCAACTCTCCCAGTCAACTGCCAAATGGCGTTTGATTGGCAACCAGGTAATGTTTGCCCCGTTGAAATTGTTTGGTCAGGCGCTGAACCAGGACCAGTGGGACGGTTACCCTGCCGAGCGCGATAAAATCCTGCGCCATTTATCAGACAATGGCATAAAGAATAACGTATTTCTCACCGGTGACATCCACACCTCCTGGGCTAATGATATTCCACATCCTGACTCCGTGTATAACAGCAGCACCGGCAAGGGCTCCGCAGCCGTTGAGTTTGTATGCACCAGCGTAACCAGTGGCAGTTTCATCACGTTTAATGTTCCGGGCAACGTAATACCGAGCTTAATTAGTCATGTAAAGTATGCCGACCTGTCAAAGCGCGGCTATTTGTTATTTGACGTTACCCCTCAGCGCGTGCAGGGCGACTGGATATACATGAGCACGGTTGCCAACCGAAACTTTACCTCCTCCACAGGCGCCTCCTGGTGCAGCGTTGACGGAAGCAACCGCATCACCGCATGCAACTCTCCGCTTGCACCCCGTGGTACCAATCCGCCCATTGCCCCTATCGTAAGCTCCATAGCAATGCCAACCCAGCAGGTGGTCGTAATGGGGTGCTACCCGAATCCTGCTCAAGATGAGGTGTCTGTGCAGTACTACCTGTACCGACCGGGCAACGTGCGGTTTACTCTTACTGACGCAGGAGGCAGAACCGTGCATGAAGTAAACCGTTACGCCTCGCACGCCGGAATTTTTCAAAGCGAGCTGAACCTGCAGCAATTACAACCCGGCGCTTACCTGTTGCACATATTATCGGGCGGACAATCGGTGGTGAGAACAATCATCAAACGTTAAAATGTTAGAAATGGTAACAACCTCTGTTGAAATAGTTTAAATTTATATGCTAAAATTTAACA
This sequence comes from Chitinophagales bacterium, assembly GCA_025057415.1. Classification (GTDB taxonomy): domain Bacteria; phylum Bacteroidota; class Bacteroidia; order Chitinophagales; family LD1; genus Bog-950. Next base: position 6,165 of record JANWXI010000115.1, on the reverse strand, counting down.
AACCCCTGATTAAAAACTGCACGGTTTTTGTATCCTTTGCCCGCGATAATTCGTTATATTTTATATAATAATGATGATGTAAGAAAGGAGTGTAAAATGGAAGATATAATTTCAGCAATAGGTATATTCTTTGGCTCAATCATAAAGTTTTCTCTTGCCACGATTACGGCACTTGAGTCAGATCTTGGTCTGGGGGGTAGCATTGCCAACATCATAGGCGGTATCATCGGTATTGTCATATTCACTTACCTGGGTACATTCATTCAGGATTATTTTGTAAAAAAATTTCCGAAAAAGTTTGGTCGCAAGTTTACACCTACCAACCGTTTTCTGGTACGCGTAAAACAGCGTTTCGGCTTAGGGGGAATAGCCGTGCTTACCCCCATAGCCCTTTCTATACCGGTAGGCGTTCTTTTTGCCACCACGCTCACCCATGATAAGCGCAAGATAATCCTTTCTATGGTGCTTTCAGCTTTGTTTTGGGCGGTGGTGATTTCACTGCCCTATTACCTGTTTGGCGTAAGCATTACGGATACTATCGCCAAAATCTTCGGCCGCTAATAGCGTAGCCGGAAATTTTCTTTTGCCAGGTTTTCTTTTCGCAAAAAACAAATTCCGAACTGATACAGGTCTATCGTAAGTCGTACCTGCAAGTTCTGGCATATTTGTTTCCATGCCTCTGTCATGTCCCGACTCCAATATATATCATCAAAAATTATAATACATTGCGAGCTGAGGCGCGGTAAAAAAGTTTGGAAATACCGCAGCACGGCATCGTGGCGATGATTGCCGTCTATGAACATGAGCGTGTAAAGTGATGTGTGTGAGAGAAGTTGCGGTAGTAATACATCAAAATCACCGTTCAGATATGTAACGTTACTCAGCCCGAGTTTTTGATGGAATACTCTGGCATAAGCGGTAGTGGTGGTATTGGCATCGGCCGTCACCACCTTTGCCTCAGGGTTCCCGAGCGCCAGGTACGCTGTGCTGATACCCAGCGAGGTGCCCAGTTCTATAATGGTGTCGGGTTTATAATGACGGCTCATGGCATACAGCACCTTGCCGTATTTGTGCTGCACCGCCACGCATTTCTCTATTTTTTTCAGGTTTATTTGACAATGAGCCGGTTCAGCGTTGGGCTCTACTTGTAAGTGAGAATTACCGATATTTTTCCTTTCTTCGTATATTCTCAACAAGGTTTGGTCATCAGATATGGTGAGAACATTACAGCAAAAGTCATACACAAAGGGAGAGTGTATATAGTATTTAGAGGATGCGCTCCATTGATAGCTGAGCCACTGAATGACCCGGTGCAGGTATTTCATTGAAAATTAAAACTTAGTTTCTGATTTTTGTGAGGCAAAATTCCATATTTATGACGAAGTTACACATTGCCTGTCTGTGTGGTGTGTGCTTGTATGTTACCGGTAAAGCTCAGGAAGGTTTTCATTTGGGCGTTGCAGGAGCATTTAACAGTACATGGATATTAAATCAAAATAATTATGGCACTCTGGCACCGTTCACCAATTACCTTGTGCGCAGTTCCGAAATGGATTACCGGTTCACATGGGGCGGGCAAGCCGGTATTGCTTTAGGTTATAACTTTACGCGCAACTGGGGCATACAAGCCGAAATACTGTACAACTTCACCGGCCAACGCTATGAAGATAACTTTGAAGGACCAGCCATCATTCCGCAAGGTACATTTGGCAGCGCCCAGCAATACGTGAATGTGAAGCGAAACATTTCCCTTCAGTATCTGCAAATTCCCGTTATGGCACGTTTTATCAGCAGCGGGAGTAATACCGTTCGTTTTACGGCTGCGCTGGGGCCACAGGTGGGTTTCCGCACCCGCGCGCGCGAAGAGGTTTACATTGCCGGATATCCCTATGACACACTCGCCCTGCCCCCCAAAGAAAAATTTCGCCCGGTTGACTTCGGGTTGGCCCTTCAGGCAGGCGCAGAAATTTACGCTACTGATAATCTTTATTTAGATGTAGGTCTTAATGTTTATGGCGGCTTAACCGACATCAACGGTCAGGTGTTGCGTACTCTCGGCTGGTACAGCCAAAACGATGTGAAGTATCAAAAGAGTTACAACTTCCGCATCGGGTTGATGGCGGGTATACATTATCTTTTCGGCCGAGGCAGAGAGTACTGAAACTAAAACTGAAAACGCACCTGTGCTTTGATTTCTGTTTTGCTGTTACCTTCTATTGCATCCAACCCGCTGCCGATTACATTGTCATCAAAGCGATGGCTCTGTGCCACACGCAGCCAAACATCTATGTTTTTGATAATGGTGTAGCGCATCATCAAATACCAACGCATGCCGTTGTAATAATAGGCAGGTATGCTGAATGAGTACAGCACATCGTTTTCATAAGCATAGATGCGGCTGTTGTAGCTGTCGGTTTTGTAAATAGCAAGGCGCGCGTTGAAACTCACCGGAAAGCCGAGCATTTTAAAACCTACATCCTGAAACACAAGGTAACCGTTTTCGGGGCGCAGGGAGCCGTTGCGGTAATTGGCCCACTCCACCCGGTTGGTGAGTGTAATGCTTTCGTTCACTTTGTAACGGGTGTGAATGCGCAGGGAGTGCCGTCTGTCATCCACGATGTAATCCATGGGCGAATCATTGTCGGTTTGGTTGCGCTTTTTGATTTCGAAGCGGTAACGGATGTATGCCTCCATCTTTTTGTTGGGGATTACGGTAAATTGTAAAAAGTTATCGTTGCCCCACGAGGGTGCATCGGTGAGGTATTTCAGCCAGTTGCTGCGGTACAGGTCAAAGTAACCATCAATGCGGATTTGGCGCACCGGGCGCACGGTGAGTGCAACGTAGGAGCCGTGTTCGTTTTGCGGCCGGCTGCTCTCGGCAAAGGCGTTTGCAAAAAGTGAATGATAATGGCGTGCGTAATACCGGTGTACTACGCTCACATCCACACGCGGGTCTAAGCTGATTAAAGCTCCGTTTAACGTGGCAAAGCCCGTGTTGTCGCTCATAGCCGTTTCGCCAAATAGGTGAATGTTGCGCACCAACACATGATAATCTACGCTGCCTTGCAGCAGCGTGTTTTGCTGAAAATTGAACCGGCTGTACGGTTGCAGGTTCGGGCGGTAATTGCCGAAGAAACGCGTGTAAAGGGCATTAAACCCCACATGCCATTTTTTAGTGTTGTAGCTGATGTTACCGCCGGCGTTTAATGTATTGAGGCGATTGCGGTCGGCTAACTCGTTGGGGGTGCGGTGATAACCCGACTCGTTGAATGAAGAAAACGCCTCTTCTTCGTTGAGGGTAGTATCTGCGCTCACCGGCACCATGTTCGCATCCAGTTGTTTGAAAGAACCAAATGCCGTAACCTCAAAATTTTTAATACCTAACGTAACACCCGCACCGCGCATAAAGTTAAACTCGTTGAGCGAGTTATACGGCCGCAGGCGCATCCCTACGCGCTTCACGTTCATCACGGCCGGGCTTTTGCGCATGCCAAATCCGCTCCACATAATCAAACCCTGCCCGAGGCGCACCTCGTAATCGCCCAGCGCCAGCGCGCGAAGTATTTTAAAATCGCGCAGAAAGACATGACCGCTGTAATAATCAAAACCCTGTTTGTTACTTCCTCTGAAAAATTCTTCGCCCGCATCTTTTTCAACCGTAAATCCGTAGCTCAGTTTTGTGCTGTATTGATACCGAAACCGCGCAAAAAGATTAAACGGGCTGCCGAGATAGCGGTTTCCCTCCTTCAACAGATAACCTCTGCTGCGTTCCAATACCTGTTTGTAACGTGTCACAAACATAAAGCGCCCCTTGGTGAGTAGTTTGCGAGCGGGTACGATGTTTTCAGTAATGTCGTGTTTTACTTCTATATATGGCAGTATGAGCTGAATGGTTCGCAAATCAAACAGCGGCACTGCCTGCAACTCATACACCGAAATAAGCTTGCCGTGTAGCGAAAGGTAATTCATCAGCGCGGCAATCTGCTGGGCGGTGAGCAGGCCTAAATCATTCAGTTGTTCGGCAGTGGTGTGGTTGAGATTTATCGGGTGTTTGCGGTAGTATTCCAGCTCGTCAATGCTTGCGTCATAATCAAAACCCTCGCTTTCTGTTTGTTGCGCATTATTTTCAATAATCTCCTGTACATCGTTTCCCTCCGGATTTTGTGCCCGCAGCAGGGTGATACAAAACCATACACCGATGATACAAAAGCCACGCCTCATGGCATCTTTTTCAAAAACTAAAATACAATTTATACGCTATCGTGTATTACGAAAATATGGACGAATGATTAAGCGTATGTTGCGGTCGTAGTTCATGTAATTCCACAACCAGTTTATGAATACAATCACCTTATTTCGGAAACCCACCAGCAGCATCAGGTGCAGCGCCATCCACACAAACCATCCAGCAAAACCTCCAAAACGTATTTGAAACGCCTCTACCACGGCGCGGTTTCTGCCCACAGTGGCCATAGACCCTCTGTCGCGATACACAAACATTTTGGGCGGCAAACCTTTTAGCTCGCGTACAATATTCTCCGCTACTGTATGCGCCATCTGTATCGCCACGGGCGCCACCTGCGGGTGACCGTTCGGATATTTATCGGTTATCATACACGCTACATCGCCTATAGCGTACAGTCGCTCGTAGCCGGTTATCTGGCAATACGCATTCACCAGATACCTGCCGCGTTTATCCACTGCCTCAGGGCGCAAGCCCGCAATATACAACCCGCGGATGCCTGCAGCCCATATTAAATTTTTTGTATATAACATTTTCCCGTTCTGAAACTGTACAGCATCGCCATCGTAATCTGCAACCTTGCTGTGCAGCCACACTTCACACCCTAACTCTTCCAGATACTTTTTAGCGCGCACCTGATTTACCTCGCTCATACTCTGCAGAATTTCTCCGCCGCTTTCAATCAGCAGCACGCGCATTTTCCGGAAATCCAACTCGGGATAATCATTCGGTAACACATGCTTCTTCAACTCGCAAAGCGCACCCGCGAGCTCTACACCGGTAGGACCTCCACCTACCACAGCAAACGTCATCAGCGCCTCCTGTTCCCGCACGTTTTCAGTGAGCAGCGCCTGCTCAAAATTCTGTAATATCAAACTCCGCAAATTGAGCGCCTCCGTCACCGTCTTCATCGGCATCGCATGCCGTGCAATCGCCTCCATACCAAAATAATTCGTAGTAGCGCCCGTGGCAATCACCAGATAATCGTACGTCAGTTCACCGATACTTGCGCGCAATACATTTTGCGCGGGGTCAATCTCCTTCACCTCACCCCACCGGAAATGAAAATTGCGTTGCCGCTTAAAAATTTTGCGAATCGGATAGGCAATCGAGTCGGCTTCAAGTCCTGCTGTCGCTACCTGATACAAAAGCGGCTGAAACGTGTGGTAATTATTTTTATCAATCAACACCACCTGCACCGGCGCATCCCGAAGTGCCTTAGCCAACTCCAGACCACCAAAACCGCCGCCCACTATCACCACCCGGGGCTGATTTCTGAGCGGAATATTCATGGCACAAGAATAGCGATAAAAGAATTCTTGCGAAGACACAAGATTTACACTGCCGTATAATTTAAATAATATTGAATGTTTTTTGGGGGTGCCCCCGCAGCGGCGCGCTCGTTCCTCACGCGCCACTGCGGGGTCGGGCTGACCCGCTCCAAGTCCTCGCCGCGCAAGCGCTATGGCGCTTGCGCGGCTGCGGGCTTTCCGCTCGCATCCCTCACCCGATTATACCTCTTTATAGCTCCTGTGTGCTTTAGTAAAATGTAACTATTCAACAGTATATGCTGTACCGTTACGCGCTGCGCCCGCGCCGCAGGCGCGGGCGCAACCAAATGCTTCATCACAAAAAATTCATCTCCTCCCAACGAGCCGCAGGTGGCTCGCAATTCTCATTCCCGGCTATCAGTACATGGTTACCTCCACATGCATCTCGGCACACAAACCTCATATACATTCTCATGGCACTGGATATTGACTTTTTGAAAAGGTCAATATTTTTCGTATGTGTGTGAGAACACTTCGCAATAACGAAAACAACCTTGCTGTCTCTGCTATCCGGTGCTTGTATAAACCCTCTTTGCGAAATCTTGTATAAACCCTCTTTGCGAAATTTTTACCGATACCATACGTTTGCAT
>JANWXI010000114.1 GCA_025057415.1 Chitinophagales bacterium | reverse complement strand
GACCTGGACGATATTCAAGGTGTTTTCAATGAGTTAAACACTGAATTGATTGATGGAACACCTATTGACCGTTTACCCACTTGCGCTTTTCAGGCCAACTTAGTAGTTGATACATTCGGAAACCCTCACCTCCTTACAACAGTAGGCAACGGCACCGAGTACTCCATCCTCGCATCTGGTTATGATGTATGGGACATAACTTACGACCCGAATGCATCCCCCGGTTGCCAATGGCAAGGCATACATCTAGCAGATATATGGACATTGCGCGGTGATATGACTTCCGATGCACAGCCGCAAACTGAAGATAACCGTCCGCAAATTTCCCGCAGCCCTGACGGTAAGAAAATCTTCTTCTTCTGGAACGAAAGCGATATTAATATTGTAAACTCCAGTGCTAATTCCATCCCTAATCTTTTCGGCAGAGGAATTGACGTAGTTACTAAGAAAATGACCCCCCTGTTCAACTTTTCTGAGGGAGACACCCTCTGGGGAGGTGAAACCACCAACAGCCCCGGCGGAGTGTTTGGCGGAGCTATTTATCCTACCATCAGCCGTACATGTTTTAAAAACGGCAACATCTACAACATTCCGCTCGTGTTAACCCAGGTAGATTACAACCACGATCCCTCCCTCGGGTTGGGTAGCTATGAAAATCCCGCCGCCTTTTGGTATATAAACAACATCAACTTCTCAGAAAATGATTTTACCTTACCACTGGATCAGGTGCCTCCTGTTATCACACTTAATGGTGCAGATACCATCAATGTGCTAATTGGTCAACCTTTCAACGACCCTGGTGCCACCGCTTTTGATTGTGTGAGCGGAAACATTACACCATCAGTGGTTAATCCTCCTAACACTAATGTGGCAGGTTACTACACCGTGCTCTACATAGCTGCGGACGCTGCCGGCAACAAAGACACCGTTACGCGGGTAGTTTTTGTAGGCGATAAACCCGTTGCTAATTTCACATGGAGCACACCCCAGTTTCCCTACAAGGTAAATTTCCAGGACCAATCAACTAATTTCCCCACATCCTGGGTATGGAACTTTGGAGATGGCACCGGCTCATCTGCCAAAAACCCTATCAAACAATACACCGCTAACGGCACTTATAATGTTTGTCTCAAAGCGGGTAACGTGTTTGGCCAATCAGCCAATGTTTGTAAAGATGTTATCATTACCGGTGTTGGCTTAAACGATCCGGCCTTTGCATCTACCATTCAGGTGTTCCCCAATCCTTCAACCGGTTTTGTGAGCATTAACTTTGACGGTCACATCACTCATGATATGACGGTTACGGTGTTTAACCTGTTGGGCGATGCTGTGTACGGTCCTGCAGTTATCAACGCAGGCGTTACGCGTACTGAACTGAACCTGAACAACCTTTCAAACGGATTATATTTGATAAAAATACAATCTGAAAAATCCACCGCTATCAAGCAGTTAACGCTACAGCGCAAATAATTGATATTCATATCAGGAAACATAAGCCGGCGCCTATGCCGGCTTTTTTATTTTCTTCAAAAGATGCTTTCTGTTGAGCTTTATCTGTTTATTTAATATTTAAACGGTTTAAATGGTGAAATTCAGCTCTTCTGATGTGAGCTGTTAAACCATCTAAACCTCACTGCTATTTAGATGTATGGTTCTTTTTGAAAGGTAGTTTTTTAAAAAATCTGTAAAAGTTGTATAAACTACACTGTCTGCGTCATAAACATTTTTCTGTAAATCAGAGGCACACCGTTTTATTCATACTCAGTGCCAGGTTCAAATTTATACCCGCCGCTGTAGCGTCCGCAATCTAACTCAATGGTCATTTTCCCGGCGGGGGGTTCAAATTTGCGGTTGGGGTCCACAATGCTGCGCAGATTGGCGCTATCGGCATAAATCTTCTGAAAAAACTTTGCCCAGATTGGCAGTGCAGTACTGGCGCCCTGCCCGTAATACATGTTACGAAAACGAATGTATCGGTCTTCGCATCCCACCCAACTGCCTGCTACAAGGTCGGGTGTAAATCCTATGAACCACCCATCGCTGTAGTTCTGAGTGGTACCGGTTTTGCCCGCTATGTCATTCATCAGTCGATAGCGGTATCTGATGCGCATGCCGGTGCCGCCCAATACAACATGTCGTAGCAATTCTACCATTACGTATGCAGTTTCCTCATCTAATGCTTCGTTGCGGGGGGCAACAAAATCCTGCAATACATTACCGTGGCGGTCTTCAATGCGCGTTACAAATATCGGCTCTACATGCACCCCCTTGTTGGCATACGTGGTGTAAGCCCCAACCATCTCTATCAACGAAATATCTGCCGAACCCAAACAGATAGAAGGTTGCAGCGGTATGGGGCTTTTAACTCCCATGCTTTTTACCAACTTGGCCACCGCCTCGGGGGTCATCTCGTGCATCAGGTATGCGGTCACTGTGTTGACTGAATTTTGCAGTCCCTGCCGTAGCGTGAGCATACCGCCGTAGCGGCCGTCGCTGTTTTTGGGTGTCCAATCCTGCACTAACCCAAAGCGCGGGTCGCCTGCCTCAAACGTCACCGGCATGTTAGGCACTCTGAAACATGGCGAATATCCTTTATCGCGTATGGCAACCGTATAAACAAATGGCTTAAATGTAGAGCCAATCTGCCGCCGGGTGTTCCAGTTTACGTGGTCGTATTGAAAATATTTGTAATTAACTCCGCCTACCCAGGCGCGCACATACCCGCTTTCGGGATCTACGGCTACAAATCCGTTCTGCAATATCATGCGGTGATAACGTATGGAATCATATACGCTCATCACGGTGTCTTTTTCACCACCCTCATAACTGAAAATGCGCATGGGTATGGGCTTCTTCAGCTCCGCATCAATTTCAGCATCAGATTTTCCTTGTCTTTTCAAGGCGATGTACCGAGGGCATTGCTTATATATCGCATCCCATTCCTTCTGAAAGTCGCGCCATGGGTCTTTTCCTTTCCAGAAGTTAAAAAATATTTTCTGCATCTCGCGCAGGTACTCTTGTTGTGCCTCCTCGGCATAACGCTGCATACGCGAATCAATGGTTACATACACCCGAAGCCCGTCTTTGTAAATGTTGTACTTGGTACCATCGGGCTTGGGATTTTTTTCGCACCAATCTTTTAACCACAAACGCAGAAATTCGCGAAAGTAGGGCGCCTCGCCTTCGGTGTGCGTATCGGGGTGGTAGTCCAACCGGATGGGTAATTTAAACAGCGAGTCGCGCTCGGCTTTGGTGATAAAACCGTAATGATACATCTGGTCAATCACCACATTTCTCCGCTTCAACGATGCCTCGGGATGCAGGCGCGGATTGTACGTAGAGGGTGCTTTGAGCATGCCCACCAGCACGGCGGCTTCTTCCAGTCGTAGCGAGTCCACCGGTTTGCCAAAGTAAACGTATGCCGCACTCTTGATGCCGTAAGCATTGTCGCTGAAAGGCACCGTATTGAGATACATGGCCATGATTTCGTCTTTGGTATAGGCGCGCTCGAGCTTTACGGCTATTACCCACTCTTTGAATTTTTGCAGCACCAGCATCAGTTTGTTGCGGCGTTTGCGCGGGAAAAGGTTTTTGGCAAGCTGCTGCGTAATAGTTGAACCACCACCGGCATAATCGCTGCCGATTAGTCCTTTCACCACGCGCATCAGGGCGCGTATATCAATGCCGGTATGCTGGTAAAAACGTATATCCTCAGTTGCGAGAAGGGCGTTCTTCAGTTGTTTGTTGATGTTGGCATATTCAATATTGCTGCGGTTCTCTACGTAATATTTGCCGATGATTTTGCCATCGGTGCTGATGATTTCTGTCGATAAACTGCTGTTGGGGTTCTCCAACTCGTCAAACGAAGGCATGTAACCCATCGCTCCCATGGCGATAAGGGCAAACAGCAACACTACCATGCCGATACCACCCCAAAATATTCTCCAAAAGTACCGGTTTATGCTTTCCATGAAGCGTGCAAATCTAAAAACTCGCCTCTTTTAATACTTTCTATTTTCACACCCTCTCGTACTTTCGCCAGTGTGAAACTACCACTTACGGTTATTTGGTTTTGCGTGGTTTTGTTGGTGCAGGCACAAAAAGAAAAAAAGCCCCGCCTGCTCGCAGGTCCGGTAATCGGTAATGTAACTTCCACCACAGCTCGTATATGGATTGGATACAGAGGCAAAGGAAGTAACGCACTCATACTGGGCGATACTGCCGAAAAACGCGTGTATTACCCCACATCATACAGATATATCCATAATGCAAAGGGTGAAATAGCCCTCACCATGGATTTTACCGGACTGAAACCCAACCATACCTACAACATTATCTGCTCTATTGAGGGCTTTGGCACGCACGCAAGATACTCATTCAAAACCGATAAAGACGAAGAAGCCCCTGCGTTCAACTTCCTGCTTGGTTCGTGTAATCTGCTGCAATACGATTACACGCGGGGAGTTTTTCCCGGCGGCAGCAACTGGATATTTTACTATATGCGCAGAAAGAAACCCGATTTTATGGTATGGCTGGGCGATAATGTTTACTATTTCTACCAGAAGGACTGGCAAAATTACGAAGGGATGTTTCGCAGGCAGATGAAAACCCGCAAGGTCTTCAACAAGTTTTATCGCAATTTCCTGGGCAACCAACCCAACTACGCTATATGGGACGACCACGACTATGGCCCCAACGATAGCAACCGCAATTTTGCGTTAAAGGATACATCCCTGCTCGTATTCAGGGGCTTTTGGCCCAACGTTTACCCCGAAAACGAAAACCTGCGCGGCAATTACTTCTCCTTTCGCAAATACGACTGCGAGTTTTTTATGCTTGACGGGCGTTACTATCGCGCCCCGCAGGGCGATACTGCCGGTGATTTTCTGGGCGAGCAGCAACTTACCTGGCTAAAAAGTAAGTTGCTTTCCAGCGATGCCACCTTCAAGTTTATCTGTTTGGGCACACAGGTGCTCAACAACAACCCCTTTGGCGAATCATACTGCGAGTACCCTCGCGAGCGTAACGACCTGCTCGATTTTATTGCCAAAAACAACGTGCGAGGGGTAATTTTCCTCACCGGTGACAAACACTACAGCGAAGTGAGCAAAATGGAATGGAAGGGTTATCCTTTTTACGACATCACCTGCTCACCGCTCACTGCCCCGCCGCTGCCGCGCAGAATTTTTGGCGCATATCACAACGATTACCGCATTACAGGCACCGATTATCCGTTTCGTAATTTCGGTCGCATCATCATATCAGGCCCTAAAGGTAATCGCACCTGTACGTTTCAGATTTTCGGCCGCTCAGGTGTTAAGCGCAGGGAGTGGCGCATACATCAAAGTGAATTGACCACTAAGAGCTCGCCATGATACTCTACTACCTGCTCTTTCCCTTTCTGTACCTGTTGGCGCATCTGCCTTCATCAGCGTTGTACAGGTTTGCAGAAGTTTTGGCGTGGGTGCTGCACCGCGTGGTGCGTTACCGCAGGCAGGTGGTCTTAGATAACCTCCGCCGTTCCTTTCCCGATTTCAGCAATGAGCAAATACAACAAACCGCCGCCGCCTTCTATCGCCACCTTGCGTACCGGATTGTCGAAAACATCCGATGCATGGCCATCACCGCACGCGAAGTGGATGCGCGCATTACCGTTGAAAACATTGATGCCATCAACCATTATTACAACCAAGGGCGTCACGTGGTACTGCTCCTCGGTCATATAGCCGCCTGGGAATACAGCGGATTTAAAATGTGCATCGCCTGCAAACATCGCCCGTATAGCTTTGTAAGCAACATCCGCAACCGTTACTTCGATGTGCGCATACAACGTACCCGTGCGCGCATGGGCATGCAGCTTGTTCCCATGCAAGAGGCGCCTTCATTTTTTCGCAAAAAATTAACCGAACCATCCCTCATCGTTTTCCTGGGCGACCAGTCACCCCCCAACCCGCGCAGAGCATACCGGACAACCTTCCTCAACCAACCCACACCTTTCTTCACCGGTGGCGAGCGCTACGCGCGCATACACAACTGCGTGGTCATATACCCCGAAATCGTACAGGTAAAACGCGGCTACTACAAAGCGCGCCTGATTGAAATAACCGACAACCCGCTCGCATTACCCGAAAACGAAATCACCGAGCGCTACGCGCGCCTGCTGGAGCGGCAAATCCGCAACTACCCGCCCGACTGGCTCTGGAGCCACCGCCGCTGGAAACATACCTGATGCCAACAATACATTGTTGCATCTGCTATCTGTATCATACACATATTAAAGTTTTTTATTATTTGGGGGTGCCCCCGCTGCCAAGCGATGCAAGGCAGCGGGGTCGGGCTGACCCGCTCCAAGTCCTCGCCGCACCCGCGCTTATGGCGCGGGTGCGGCTGCGGGCTTTCCGCTCGCATCCCTCACCCGGATTAACACTACTTATTTCACGCATTCTTTCTCTTCTTGCCACACAACTGCATCCTTCTTACCCTTTTTGTTTTACATAATATACTGCTGCTCGCGTCCCGGAAAATTTTTCATAGCGCCCTTGCCATGATAAACTTCATTTCCCCTTGTTTGAAAAAAGATGTAGGTTTGACCTCTGTAAACATCCAGCGCTATGCCACATTATCAGGTGCGCGGCTCCATACCCCCCAAGCGGCATACCCAGTTTCGCAAACCCGATGGTAGTTTGTACCAGGAAGAGCTCGTATCAACAGAGGGCTTCCACAGCTTGTACTCGCTGGTTTACCACTGTCATCCGCCCACGATGGTCAGCCGTATTGATGAACCCACCGATGTAAGTCCGCGCATCGCCATACAGAACAATATGCAACACCGCTGCCTCAAGGGCTTCCGCATCTCGCCCCAGGATGATTTTCTGGCTTCGCGCAAGCCGGTGCTGGTCAATAGCGATGTGCACATTGTACTCGCTGCACCCCGGCAGTCAACCACCGCTTACTTTTACAAAAACAGCGATGCCGATGAAGTTATCTTCATTCACGAGGGCTCCGGTGTAGTAAAAACCCTCTATGGCGAGCTCACCTTCAGCTATGGCGATTACATCGTCATACCGCGAGGAGTTATCTATCAAATTCATTTCCAGAGTGACAATAATCGCCTGTTCATAGTTGAGTCGTTTTCACCGGTACTCTATCCCAGGCGCTACCGCAATGAGTTCGGGCAGTTACTGGAACACTCCCCGTATTGCGAGCGCGACATACGCACTCCCGAAAACCTCACCACCCACGATGAGCGCGGTGATTTTCTGGTGTACATCAAAAAACAAGGGATGTTGTTCCCCTATCATTACGCCACTCATCCTTTCGATGCTATCGGTTGGGACGGCTGTCATTACCCCTACATATTTTCTATTCACAACTTTGAGCCGATTACGGGGCGTGTGCATCAGCCGCCGCCCGTGCATCAAACCTTCGAGGCGCGCAACTTTGTAATTTGCTCCTTTGTGCCCCGCAAATACGACTATCATCCACTATCTATACCTGCCCCGTACCACCATAGCAACGTGGATAGCGATGAGGTGCTCTACTATGTTGATGGTGATTTCATGAGCCGCAAGCACGTAGAGCGCGGCATGATAACCCTGCACCCAATCGGTATTCCTCACGGTCCGCATCCCGGCACCATTGAGCGAAGCATCGGTAAAGAAGAAACCCGCGAGCTGGCAGTAATGGTTGATACCTTCAAGCCGCTCTACTTAACGGAGCATGCCCTGGATATTGAAGACCCCGAATACTTCAGGTCCTGGCTTGTATAGCAGTTCCGTTAACAACACAGAAATAATACATGAGCAAAAATCTAAACAAAGCAATATGGAAACACTCTTGCAGGAAAAAGAAACAAGCACAGCCGATTTTCTGCCCCTTAACGGAACAGACCATATTGAGTTTTACGTAGGCAATGCAAAACAAAGCGCATACTACTACCAAAGCGCCTGGGGCTACGAGTTAATTGCATACTCCGGGCCCGAGACGGGCGTGCGCGACCGTGCCAGCTATGTGTTGCAACAAGGCAAAGTGCGCCTTGTGCTTAGCACCGCACTTTCACCCGACCACGAAATATCGCAACATCACCTTTTGCATGGCGATGGAGTAAAAGTACTCGCCCTGTGGGTGGACGATGCCCGCCGCAGCTTTGAAGAAACCACCAGGCGCGGCGCTGTGCCCGCCCTCGAGCCCACCGTATTGAAAGATGAATTTGGCGAAGTTGTCGTAAGCGGCATCAAAACCTATGGAGATACCATTCACAAATTTGTTGAGCGCAAAAATTACCGCGGGCCCTTCATGCCCGGCTACAAACCGGTAAAATCATCTGTGCCGGTTAAACCTGTTGGTATTAAACATGTGGACCACTGTGTGGGGAACGTGGAGTTGGGTAAAATGAACGAATGGGTTGAGTTTTATGAAAAAGTGATGGGCTTTCGGCTCATGCTCACCTTTGATGATAAAGACATATCTACGGAATACAGCGCGCTGATGAGCAAGGTGGTGGCAAATGGAAACGGCTACATTAAATTCCCTATCAACGAACCGGCAGAAGGACGCAGAAAGAGCCAGATAGAAGAGTACCTGGAGTTTTACCGGGGTCCGGGCTGCCAACATATCGCCCTCGCTACCGATGACATCATTTACACAGTGAGTGAACTGCGTGCGCGCGGCGTGGAATTTCTCTACGTGCCTGACAACTATTACGAGGATGTTTGGAAACGGGTAGGCGCCATTAAGGAAGATATGGAACAAATACGCCGCCTGAATATTTTAGTTGACCGCGATGACGAGGGCTATCTGCTGCAGCTATTTACCAAGCCCGTTGAAGACCGCCCTACCTTGTTTTATGAAATCATACAACGCTGCGGCGCGAAAAGTTTTGGCAAAGGTAACTTCAAAGCCCTGTTTGAAGCCATTGAAAGAGAGCAGGCGCTAAGAGGCAACCTGTGAGTTTTCATAAAAGATGACCGGCAGAATGGCCGTTGTGTTTCGGTCAGTCAAATTTTCTTGTTTCAACCGTATTGCAGTGTCACACATTCAAAGTTTGATTAACCTGATGGTGACATTAAACCCAATCAGTAAAATTTTAAATGATGCGAATGGCGCGCACCCATGCCAAAGATGAATTTAATCGCGCTCAAGCAATACCCTCGTCTTTTGATATACCCAAATGCTCATCACAAAAATGCACCGCTTGTTTGTTTACGGCACGCTGAAAGACGAAAAAGTACGAAAAGCAATCTTTGGCAGAGAGGTAAGTGCACTGAGCGCAGTGCTCGAAAACTTCGGCTTGTATCACGATGGCAGTTACTATTTCATTTCGCCTTGCAGAGGGAAAATCGTTACGGGCTATGTACTGGAGGTAAACGACAGAGAACTTCTATTAGCCGATAAGTGGGAAGATGTGCCACTTTACACGCGCAAAGAGGTTGCCGTAATCTGCGCCGGGCAATCTTGTAAAGCATGGACATATACTAAAGATGGTGAACCCGGCGAGGAAGTTAAAAATCCGCAGTTTGCGGTGTTGAGTATGGAAGAGGTGTACAAAGCGGTGGATGTGTTTTGTAAAAACAACCATTGCGCCGGTTAAATGCGGGCAGTGCATACCGGAAGTTTAGGTGTTTTGTTTTAAATTACGAGTTTGAAGTAGTCGTTTAGTTGACTAAATGAAATTTACTTTACCGATATATCCAGATTATTCGAAAGAGTTTCTTTGTTAAGAAAGTATCGAAGTGTTTGAAAAAAGTTAGCGATTATGAGCATATTGGAGGGTAGTTTTTTTCGGGGCGTGCGCCTTTGGCGTACGCCCCGAAACATCTGCTTATCATATTATATTTATTCATTATAAAAAGTTAGCGCTGAAATACCTGCATACCAGCGCTACTCTGCATTAAACAAGGGCTGCCGGAGCGCTTGCCCGGGTGAGGGATGCGCAGGGCGCGAGCGCAGCGAAGCGGCCGCGCCCGCTCCGTTGAAAAACAAACAACGCGCGGGCGCGGCGGGAGCGACAGCGTACCCCGTAGCAAGCCCGACCCCGCTGCGGCGCGTAGCCGCGCGGAGCGAAGCAGCGGGGGCACCCCAAAATAAAAAAAGGATTGGTGTAATCGTGTAGTCATCGGAGTATAGTACATCCCGATTGGTAGTATCCCAAAAAGTGTGTATGAAGTGTAGTTGTTTTTTTACAAACATAGTACTTTTTTATTTGTTACATACT
>JANWXI010000113.1 GCA_025057415.1 Chitinophagales bacterium | reverse complement strand
TTTACAGGGCTTTGGATGAGTACCAATAACATGAATTCCCCACCTATCTTCAGTTTCTAATGACAATTTTGGGATTATATAAGACGCTTCCGTTCATCCTACCTCTGTAGTGTATGGCTGCTGTTGTTTTTTTCGCGCCCCGCCTGCAGCGCAGGAGCAAAGACGAGCCGCATCACCTAAAAAAATAATCTCAGGTCGCCCGCCAACGGCTGGCGACACGCAAAAAACCACACTCAACCAGGCACACAATTACCCCGTTAAATACATTAACCATGCAATTACACTGCCTTAAAACTGAATTATTTGGCGGCTATAACCGTTAACATATTTCAAGCTCTAAAAACATTTCAATTTATTTAGCAGTAAATTCCCAAAAAAGGTATATCAACAAATAATATGTACCAAAACTGAATGCCTGCCCTCACGTTTGAGTTTACACGTTTACAGACATTGCTTGCTAATGCGTAATCTAAATGGCTGTTTTTCGTAAAAACAAATTGCCCGGGCAACTGATACGTTGTAGAATACAGTATCCTGCCCATTCTGATAAACGTTATGATTTTCAGATGTTTGAGCTTAAAAGCTTCTAATCATTTTGGTAAAATAATAAAAAAGCCCCTGTGACTTTACAAGGGCTTTACATGTGCTGAATTTATGTTATTATGCGCTGGGATTTTGCTCAGCGGCAGGTGCAGAGGGAGTTTCTTTTTTGGCTGCTGCTTTTTTCACCGGCTTTTTCTTGGCTGCCGGCTTAGGAGCAGCTTTTTGGGCTGAGGGAGAGCCATGCTTTTTTATAGTAAGTTGTTTCTCTAGCTGCTCAATACGCTTCTGCAATTTACTGATTTCGGCAGTGCTGAGTTTTACAAATTTGTGAACGGCATCATTGTAGCGGGCTTCCAAAATAGGGCGTTGCGCCTCAAACTTTTTGAATGCCTCATTTACAATCTTCTTACCATCAGATTCGCTCATTTTTCCTTTGCGAATCAATTCGTTAACAGACTTTTGAACCACCTCAGCGGTACTGGCGGCCAGTCCGATACCTGAATAAAAGTACTTCTTCAGGTTTTCTTGTAAATTGCTAGTTGCCATGGGTATTGATTTTAGGTTTGGTTAATAATTGCTCTATCTATGACACAAACAATGCCAATTTGCCGCAAAATACTTCAACTTAATTAAAAAAATAGAGTACTTATTATCAAGATAATGTTATTAAAACCCTTGTGTCCGTGAGGTTTCAATGTTATTAATAGTTGCTCTTCGCCTTGTTGCCATATATTTTCATGGAAACTTTCAGGCGAAAATTTGACATTACGTTTTGTCAGCTATTGAAAATATTGTCATAAACCTTCTTTAAAATTGTATCTTGTAACCCTTTTTATACCATGGCAAGTGGCTGGGCAGTGTTTTATTTTATGGTAGGTGCTATAGAAGTAACAGGCGAAGTACTTCGTAATGAGGTGCTTTGTGTTACTACCAAGCCCTTACTGATGATAACGCTATTTATATACTATATAACCAGTATCGGAAAAATAGATGGAAAAGATAAATTGATGCTGACTGCAATTGCCTTTAGCTGGGTAGGGGACGTGGCGCTGATGTTTGCATCTTCCCCTTTGTCTGAAACTTCCCCGTCCGTAATACCAAAACACCCGAACTTTTTCTTGCTGGGTTTATCGGGGTTTCTGATTACCCAAATACTGTACTGCATTCTGTTTACAAAGGTTTCATATCGCAAACCGCCCATCCTGAAAAGTAAACCCTGGGTTGCTGCACCCTTACTAATATTTACTTGCCTGTTTCTTTACATATTGTTACCAGCCATTTACAGAAATGAGGCAATAAAGCCCATCCTTATTCCTGTGCTGATATATGCCTTAGTAATATCTCTAATGGTACTGATGGCCATCAACCGTTACGGCAGGGTGAACCATAGGAGTTTTTTGGCAGTGCTAACAGGCGCTGTTATGTTTATGTGTTCAGATAGCATTATTGCCTACAGCAGGTTTATCAGCTATTTTAATGCATCTGGTGTGTATATCATGGTGTTGTACATTATTGCCCAATACCTGATTACATCGGGAATTATAGCGCAGAAAAGAGACAACCCTGTATAGCAGATAGATTATGTAAGTAACAGGCATTGTTGCGTTTCGTTCACTATTCTCTAAAATCACACTACAGGTATTCAATTCGGTACTCTAAATTTGCAAAGCGACGCACCATGGCGCTCACTCCGCAGTATTTTTCTTGCGATAACTGCACTGCCCGCTCTACCTTATGACGGTCGCCTTCGGGCACCCGGATGCGATACACAAGCCGCACGCTGTGATAAACCTTGGGATGCTCCTCGGTCATATCTGCCTCTACGTCTATACTGAATGCACTGAACTCAGCGCGCATCTTGCGGAGTATTTCTACTACATCTATTGCGGTACAGCCAGCCAGTGCCGAAAGTATAAGGGGTTTAGGTCTAAAGCCCTCAGCGGTTGCCTCATCGGCACCATCAATGAGGAGGGTTTTTCCGTTCTGGCTTACCCGAAATAGCTCATCTGCCTGCCATTGGAGTGAAATCTTGTGCATAGTCATAGTTTTACAGATTGATATTTTAGTGTAATGTTGTGCCCAACAGCAAGCAAAAATGAACAAACTATGAAGTTAACTAACATACTTTCGTCATTAACTGTTATGCTATTTATCATGCTCTTGCTGCAGGCATGTAAAGAAGAGAAAAAGATTCTCGGTCCTAAAATTACTGTATCAAAACCCTTGCAGGATGAGGAAGTGCAAATAAACAAAAGTTTTGTGGTGAAGGCAGAATTTTATGATAAAGACGGGTTACAAAACATTTCGCTGCAGGCGTACATTAAACAATGGAAAACCGACAGTTTGTTTTTTACATCAGTACAAAATGCTCAGGGAGTTAACACTTTTAGAATTGATACAACGTTAACCGTTACGGCAAATACGCACTGGGCTTATTTGGTATTTGAAGGAAAAGATTTTGACGGTGCATCTTCCCGCCAGATTATTCGCGTAAGAGTAACACCCTAAATGCACAACCACGACCACGCCCATTACCACACACAAGCTAATGAAAAAAGCACACGCCTCGTAGTACTCGTAACATTGGTGGCGATGTTATTAGAGTTGTATTTCGGTTACCTCATCAAATCGCGTACCCTTATCATGGACGGGTGGCACATGATGTCGCACGTATTGGTACTCGCACTGGCATGGTGGACTTACCATTATGTAAATACTAAAGGAAGTATGTTGGCCGATGAAAAAAAGCAACGCATTATTGCTTTGGGCGGTTTTGCCAGCGCATTAATCATGTTTATGATTACAGTATGGATGATATTTGAAGCCATCCTTCATTTCCACGAGCCCGAAATT
The DNA here is from genome assembly GCA_025057415.1 of Chitinophagales bacterium. GTDB lineage: Bacteria > Bacteroidota > Bacteroidia > Chitinophagales > LD1 > Bog-950. The sequence goes on along the minus strand of JANWXI010000113.1, from coordinate 6,891 downwards.
GAAGTTAGCCCTGAATCAATCGGAGTGGCGGTTTTCGGGTTGTTGGTTAACGGAGTATGTGCTTTCTTTCTTCACCGCGAGGAAGAAAAGCGCGATGTAAACCTGCATGCAGCATATCTGCATGTAGTAAGCGATATGGTTATCAGTGCCATGGCGCTTGCCGCAATGTTAGCAGCATGGTGGAAGGATATAAAAATTCTGGACCCTGTATTTGCCATGATATCGGCATTGATAATTTTAAAATGGAGTATGGAGCTTATACGCAAAAGCTGGAAGCGTGCAATCGGTCTATGACCCCACAGATTTATCGCGGCGTAGAAAAACCAGATAATACAACGACACAAGTACTAAACCCGAAATAAAGAATACCTTTGCCAAAGGGCGCGTTCCATCGTTAAAGAAAAACTCCCCTGTCATCCAAACACAGTTAGCAATTATCCAGCAACACACCGCCAGGTTGTGGTAAAAATCAGAGCGGGTAAAACGCGATAACCACGTGATGTATATGCCCACTCCTACCGTAGGCAAAACCATAATCATGCCCGCGATTTTGAATTCAGACACCCAACAGAAATCTTTCAACAGCCAGAGTACAATGTGCAGATTTTCGAACTCCCGGATGGTTTTGAACATATACTAATCGTTTACTTGTGCAACAATACGTTTTAATTGCTACATTCGGTACATGCTTGACGCGCTTACCCGCCCGCAACCACCCGCGCTGCTCCGATGGATTTTTAAAGATTGCCTTTGGAGGGTAGCCACCGATGACAAAATACTTCACCTGACCTTTGATGACGGGCCACAGCCGGGCATAACAGATTATGTATTAGATTTACTTAAAGAACACAATGCGCGCGCAACTTTTTTTTGCATCGGCAGCCACATAACGGCTAATCCTCTCTTGTACAAACGTATCATAAATGAGGGACACACCGCTGGCAATCACACCCAACACCACCTGAACGGATGGAGCACTTCGTCACCGGTTTATTACAACGACATTAAAGCATGTACAGCAACTATGCACAAGCATGGTGCATTGCCACGGGAAGCGCTCTTTCGGCCACCATACGGCAAGCTCACCTTCGGTCAGTATCTTCACATCAGGCGCAGTTACCGAATTGTGATGTGGGATGTGATTTGCTATGACTTTTTGCCTGCAGTGAGCGGAGAAGAGGTGCTGCGATATGTGCTGCGTTACAGCCGCAACGGTTCCATTGTCGTGATGCATGATAGCCACAAAGCAGCCGAAAAAGTGCGGTACGCCCTGCCGCGGTTGCTGCGGCATTTTACTGATAAAGGGTATAAGTTTGCCGCGCTATGCTCATAGATACACACTGCCACCTGTATCACAAACAATTTGATGCCGACATGAAAGCTGTGCTGCAACGCGCAGCAAGCGCGGGCATCAAACGGGTTTACTTGCCAGCCATTGATACCGAAAGCCACGAGCGGATGCTGGAGCTTGCCGAAAAGTCGGGTGTGCTGGGCATTACGCTGCACCCTATGATGGGCGTGCACCCTTGCAGCGTGAACGAAAATTACGAACTTGAATTGGCAGCCGCTGAAAAATACCTCAAGGAACATTCTTTTTGCGCTATTGGTGAAATAGGCCTCGACTTTTACTGGGATGTTACATACCGCCGGCAGCAAATAGAAGTTTTTGAGCGGCAAATTAACCTGGCTGTTGAGTATAAATTACCAATCGTAATTCACAGCCGAAATTCTACCGATGCATGCCTTGAGTGCGTAAAACCCTATGCCGGTAAGGTTACGGGCATCTTTCACTGTTTCAGCGGCAGCTACGAACAGGCCGTAAAGGTGATTGATCTTGGTTTTTACATAGGAATAGGGGGAGTTTTAACCTATAAGAACTCTACGCTTGGCGACATTATCCGCCAGACGGGATTGAGCCATGTAGTTTTAGAGACAGATGCTCCGTACTTAGCCCCTGTACCGTATCGCGGCAAGCGTAATGAGCCGGGCTATGTGCGCTGCGTAGCTGAGCACCTCGCCAATGTAATGAATATGACAACAGAAGAGGTAGCTGAAATTACCACGCAAAATGCTTTGCGGATTTATGGTGAGTAGAGTTTCATTTTGTTGGGGAGTAAGTTAGCCGAAATTTACGGATGCGTGTTAATGTAACAGTGGTGCGTTAGCCGGGTGAGGGATGCGAAGGGCGCGAGCGCAGCGAAGCGGCCGCGCCCGCACCGTTGAAATACACAATACGCGGGCGCGGCGGTAGCGACAGCGTACCCCGTAGCAAGCCCGACCCCGCTGCCTTGCTTCGCCTGGCAGCGGGGGCACCCCCTAATAGAGGATAAAAGCAGAAAAATGCATCATGCTCTCACTCAACTGCACAGCGTGGCAGGATGCATGAAGTGGCTTTTGGCTTGTCAGGAGCGGATGATTTTATCGTAGCGACTCGCGTTGCTTGGGTCAATGCGGCGGAGAATGCTGACGGCTTTGGTTTTGATGTCCATTTCTGCACCGGAAAAGATGTTGATGAGTTCATCAGCTTTTGCCTGAAAGAATACCGCGAGCAGGATGCCGTTGGGGTTGTCTTTAGAAATTTTTTCTATGTGATTGAGGGAGTTGAGGATGTTTTGCCTGGCGAGGGCGGGCTTTTCGTACATGTTGTCTAAACCCATAAAGTGATATTCGTAGATGGCTTGTTTGAACGCCTCGTATTTGCTTGCCTGCAGGTTGTTGATAAGCCAGTAGCGGTTGCGGTTCACCTGGCCATCGGGCGGGCGCCAGCCGTAAGCTTCGGGAGAATTGGTGGGGATGTTGTTCATGATCTGCTCTGCCATGTTGAACCATTTGGTGCCGCCGCCTTTTGCCATGCTTTCGTAATCTAGCCCGATGATGATGTAGGCATAAAAGCCAAGAAGCGAGGTGAGGTTGTTGTTGTATTGAGTTACGTTGAATTCCAAGGGTTGATTTTGCACGTAGGTGAAGGTCCATTCGTTATCAATATAGTTTAACATGGGGGAGTTGTAGTTGGTGTTGAACACCGGACGACTGCTTTGAATTGTAACGGAAGCTTTGTAAACATCCTGTGAAGGTGACTGGGTGAGGTTGATGAAAAAGCTGCATTCAATTCGTTCCTCGGGGCCGAATTGGTCGGTAGTCCAGGCGCGCGAATTCATAAACTCCATAATCTGGCTCTGCATGGTAGTGAAAACGGAAGGGTCAACTCCGTTTATGCGCTGACCGTTGACCGTTACGTTGCATTTCAGTTCCTGTGCCGAAACGTCCAATAGCCCGGTGAGCAATACAAGCAAGGTGAGGGCGGATTTTACAAACATATTCTCTAAACGTGACATAGTGTTCCTTATTTCGCGCTTTTGTATTCATCCGGTACGAGAAATACCTCATCTGGTATGTTTTTTTCTTCGGCTTTTACAAGTTCCAGGCGGCTCAGTTCTTTTTCGGTGAGGTCTTTGGTAATTGCACTTAGTACCACACCGGGAATTTTAGCGTGATAGAGCCCCATGAGGGGAAGGTTATCAGGAAAATACGGGTAGTAATGGTAGAGGTTGTATTTGATTTGTTTGGTGACCCACATTTCGGTTATGTGCAGGTCGGTGGTGATGATGTATTTTTCGCATTTGATACCCATGATTTCTTTCACCTCTCCGGTGGCGTTTACCTCTATACGGCTAAATTGCATGGCAGGCGAAGGTTTGATGGTGGATACAGGAACGGTGAAGAAGGTTTTTTGAGCGCCCTCTGGAACGGGTCCCTCGGTGTAAATCTGCAGAGCGGCGGACTGGGTATTGGGAATGAAATGCGTGACGGTGTTTTGCACCTTTGCATCGCGGAATTGCATCACCATTTTGGCGCTTTTTTCAGTGATGTACCAGGTGAGCGTGACCCCCGCATCGGTTGAGGCGGAGCGGTGCTGCTGAGTGACCACGATGCCTTTTTGCGCAAAGGAAAGGCAGATAGTAAATGTGAGTACGAATGAGATATGTAGTTTTTTCATAACGCGATGTTTTACATTAGTTTCCGACTTTACCTTTAACCTGTGCCGTATTATAGGTGCCATCGTTTAAACCGATGAGCGTGTTGTTGTTGCGGCGTATGGCGTAGCCAGGCAAATCACTTTGGGGGCCATAGTAGGGTAATAGATTGCCGGGTATAGGGATGGGGATGCAAATATTGCCAATCAGAGGTATGTTAACACACACCTCCAGTTGCACATCCAGATAGCCCTGCGTACCTTGCTGACCGAAAGGACCTCCGTTACCTCCGTAAGCATTGGGCGTAATGTTAATACTGGCCACACTGATGGGAATGCTGATGGGAAAATTACCTACCGGACCGGCGCCGGGTACTGAATTAATGCAACAGGTGGCATCGTTGCCGTTTGCAAACAAGCCGATGTTGATGCCGCCCGGGTTAACAGTGCCGCCTTTCCCGCTTTCACTGCCTCCTCCCCCGCAATAAACAAACCCGATAACAATAGAGCCGATGATGGGAATACTGGGAGTTCCTATGGCTACCCCAACCGAGCCCCCTCCGCTGCCACCTCCGTATATAGCTCCGTTGTTTAGGAGTACCGTACGGGCTGTGAGGTTGAGCGCATCGCCACCTTTTTGCCCTCCTTCCCCTCCTACCACAAACAGATTACCGCTAAAAGTTACTGAACCGCCATCGCCACCGCGCCCCAGAATGGCTCCGTAGTTTTGCAGGCAAATTAAACTGTTGGGGTCAAGATTGCCGGTAGTAAAAGCGGGCAGGTTGTTGCTGTTTGATTTTATTTCTACACTGTTGCCGATGTTGCAATATATGTATTGCGCAGGGCTTGAGGGAAGGTTGTTAATGGCCTGTAAGTCGTAATTAATCTGGTCAACCGGAATATTGATTTGCACCGGTGGGCGGATATAAACATTATAGACCTGAAACTTAATGGCATCGCCACAATACGCCTGGATGATGATAGGATAATTGCCGCCTACCGGAGTACACAGGTCAGCTTTTACCACTATTTGTACAGAGCCGGACTGATTGATAGTAGGATTGCCGTTGAACTGTACACTTACTCCCTGTGGCAAAGAAGATAGAAAAATAAGGTTGATGGGTTGATTGCCGTTGGTTTGGTTAACGGTGATGGTAGAGAATACCGAGTCGGCTACCAGGCGGTCTAAGGTGTCGGCAGGGTCGTCAATGGTCATTACAAAGTCACAGTCGTAGCATTTTTTTTGATACACTTTCAGCCAGCATTCGGCATTCCAGTACTCAATTACGCTATCGGTGGTGTTGTAGATAGTAAGCCCTTTCAGCGGGTTTGCAATAGCATCCCGTTGCTGTTTGGTGAGTCGGGGCAACCCCAGTCCTTTTTTATCGCTTTCAAGTTGCAAAACGGCGCTGCTATCGGGAATAAGGATGTTAATGCCCACCTGGGGGAATCCGTGGAGGATACCCAATAGTAATAAAACCGGCAGAAAGTACTTCATCATAGGCAAATGTAAACAGGTTTTGGGGTATAGCAATCCACAAAAAAACACATTATTTCCGGTATTGATAAATTTAATCCACCTGGGTTAGCAGGCGATCTGGTGTCTGCCCCCGGAGCTTGGCCAGCCACCAGAGGCAGGGGGTATTCACAAATTTATCCATAAAGAATTTTTTAACTTTCTCAATTGCAGATAAAAACTATTTTCGCGCTCTATTATTAACCAAAAACCTACACACACCATGAAAAAAGGAATCATCACCACTATCGGTGTCAGCGCTTTTTTCGCCATAACCATGATTGGCTGCGGTGAAAAATTTGTGCCGATGACCGAGGAACAAATCAACGCCAAAGTTGAGGAGCTTTACAATGCTCAAAAAGACGCCAAACTCGCAGAATTTAAAAGTGCCTGTGAGGCAGAGGTAGCCGCCAAAGCTGCTGCAAAACTTGAAGAACTCAAAAACGCTGCCACTGCAGCCAAATAATGGTTTAACTCTTTAAAACTATACAGACATGAAAAAAACATCTTATATCCTTGCCACCGGAACGGCACTTACCTTAACTCTTTTCAGCTGCAACAATGCAGAAGAAATTGCCAAGCAGAAAGAAGCCGAAGCCCAGAAAATTCAGCAACTGGTTGATGAAAAGTTAAACGCCCTAAAAACCGAAGCTGAGGCCGAATGTTCAGCCAAAGTTGACTCTTTAGCTACTTCCCTTTACAATGAGTGGGTTGCGGCAGAGGGCAAAAAGAAAGGCGCTAAACCTGTAGCCGCTGTAAAACCCAAGCCGGCTCCCGCTCCGAAACCCAAAGAAGAAACCAAGGTTGAAGATAACAAAAAAGGTTTTGGAGGGCAGGTTAATCAAAGCGGTGATAACAAACCAAAAGGATTTGGAGGTCAAATCCAAAGTAATCAGCAGCAAGAAAATAAAGAAGGCGAAAAGCCCAAGAAAAAAGGTTTTGGAGGTATGGTTGGAGGGAACTAATCTCCTAAACTTTAATTCGTAAAAAAACGCACCAGAAACTGGTGCGTTTTTTTGTGTTTTAACTAATCAGCTAAACTCATATATCATACTTTGGGTTATTGGGGTAGAATGAATAGTATCCTAATCTTTCATTTGAAGATAAAATATTTCAAAAGTATTAACGCCTTGCGTTATGGTAGTATCCCAAAAAGTGTGTATGAAGTGTAGTTGTTTTTTTACAAACATAGTACTTTTTTATTTGTTACATACTTGCATGAATGGGAACGGAGCGGAGGCGTAGCCGTAGCGAAGTTACCATTCATGCTTCCCACTTAAATTTTCCCGTCTCATAATTCAATTTTGGCACTTTGCGCTCATAGGCTTTTCGCGTCATGGCTACATAGCCCAATAGCAGAATAGTGGACTGTGGATTGGGCAATGCTCCGCGCATACGCGTA
>JANWXI010000112.1 GCA_025057415.1 Chitinophagales bacterium | reverse complement strand
TGTGGGTTTTTGGGGGTTGCTGTTTACGGTGCGCGCGCCTTGGGCGCGCGCACCGTAACATCTATATAAAACATTATATTTATTCATTATACAAATCTTCACGGCAACACCTGCTTACCTGTGCTGCTTAGCGCAAAACAAGGGCTGCCGGAGCGCTTGCCCGGGTGAGGGATGTGAAGGGCGCGAGCGCAGCGAAGCGGCCGCGCCCGCACCGTTGAAAAAAAATTAATGCGCGGGCGCGGCGGGAGCGAAAGCGTACCCCGTAGCAAGCCCGACCCCGCTGGGGCGCGTAGCTCTGCGAAGCGCAGCGGCGGGGGCACCCCATAATAAAAAAATATATCAGGCAATTAATTTCATCGTAGTGATGTAAATTTTTGAAGTGAAACACAACGAAGTTGTGTAAAGTAACCTGAACATTATGCGGTATTTTTAATTTTTACGCGACTGTATAAATGATAAGAACTGTGCTATGATTTGTAATTGTTGTACGAATATCTGAAATTGCACCGCACTTAATCTACTACGATGCGTAGATTTTTTCTGATATGTAGTTTTTATGCGGCTGTGACTATGCAGCAAGCGCAGGACTTACCAATATGGATGACCCCCGATGAGAAAGCGCAGATGCCTTTCGTTAATTATCCCTATGGCGTTGCCGGTAGCCGGGAGTACAACAAGTATTTTTTGCCTCCGGCAGCCACCAATCTGCGCAACATGGCAGAGTGGGAAGAAGTGGGCGGTTATATGGTCACTTACACCTCGTACAAAGGCATGGTGCGCGATATAATCAAACACGGTAAGAAAGAATGCAGGATGTATGTGGTAACCGATAACGTAAACAATACCATAAACGATTTAAACAATGCCGGTATAGATACAGTTAATGTTACGTTTTTGGTTGCTCCTTATAACAGCGTGTGGATACGCGACTATGGTCCCAACATGGTTTACCTGAACCGGGTGGACTCACTGGTGTTTGTAGATTGGATTTATAACCGCCCAACCCGCACAAAAGATGATACCATTCCGCTGGCGCTTGCCAAAAATATGCAAATACCTGTGTTTATGACCACACAGGCGCCGTACAATCTTGTGGCAACGGGCGGCAACTGGATGAGCGATGGTATGGGGACCGCATTTTCGTCAGAGTTGATTATAGATGAAAACAAAGCAAGCGGCGGCTTTGGTGTCAATCACACCGAAGCAGAGATTGACAGCATCGTGAAAAAATTCATGGGCATACATCGCTATATCAAAATGGAGACCTTGCCATACGATGGTATTCATCACATTGATATGCACATGAAGTTACTGGATGAAGAGACATTGCTGGTAGGCGAGTATCCGCAAGGAATTTCTGATGGTCCGCAAATAGAAGCTAACCTACAGTACGTGCTGAATAATTTCAAAACCGGTTTCGGCACCGATTGGCGTATCTTCCGCATACCCATGCCCGATGACGGAGGCCTTTGGCCCAGCAATGGTGGCGATTACCTCACCTACACGAATGCCTCGTTTATCAATAAAACCATCATCGTACCCACTTACAACGTGCCCGAAGATACCACTGCGCTCCGTATCTGGCGAGAAGCATGCCCCGGATACAATGTGGTTGGCATTAACAGCACCGCCAGTATTCCGGCGGGTGGCGCCTTGCACTGCATTACGCACGAAGTAGGGGTGCGCGATCCGCTTCTCATTACCCACCAGCGCCTGCGCGATACATACAACACAAGCGCACCTTACAAGGTAACAGCCAACATTCTCCATCGTTCGGGCATTCAATCTGCTACGCTGTATTACACTACGGATACAAACACTGCATACCAAAGCATGCCTATGAGTTTGGGGCCGAACGGTCTGTACGAAGCAAATATTCCCGCACAACCTGCCGGCACCGAAGTGTTTTACTACATCCGTGCTCAGGCAAACAGCGGTAAACAACAAGTGCGCCCCATTACAGCGCCCGCGGGTTTCTATAATTTCAAAGTGCTGAGCACAGCGAGTAACCCCGACACACACACGCCTGTTACCGAGGTATTGAATCCTTTCCCTAACCCCTCAAAAGGGATTACCTGCCTGCCGGTAAACACCGCTTCGTCACATCCCATATCTATTGCTATATACAACACCCTTGGCGAAAAAGTGCAAACAGTTTATGAGGGCTATACCAAACCTGGCGACAACAAATTTTTCATCAACACACTGCACTTCACCGCTGGTGTGTATTACATCCGCTACAAAATAGCCGAGAGCGAAACCGTGAAAACTTTACTGGTGCGTTAAAACATCTGTCCACATCAGCGCATGGCTATAAGATTTAAGCGGGGTTATCCTAAACAAGAAAAATCTGCATCATGAAAATTCTCTTTGTTTGTTTGGGGAACATTTGCCGATCGCCCATTGCGCACGGCTTGCTGCAACATAAAGTTGAACAAATGGGATTGAACTGGGAGGTTGACTCTGCAGGTACTTCCGATTGGCACGAAGGAGAGTTGCCCCATGCCAGCGCCATGCGCGTAATGCGCGACCATGGTATTGATATATCGTACCAGCGCAGTCGCCCCATACGCAAAAGTGACCTGGCGCATTACGATGTTATTTACGTGATGGACCAAAGCAATTACAGCGATGTAATCCGCATGGCGCGAACGGACGCAGAAAAACAGAAAGTAAAACTTGTGATGGAAGAAGTACACCCAAACAGTGGGGCTGAAGTGCCCGACCCCTGGGGGCTGTCGTACGAACACTACCGAAAAGTATATGCAATGCTGGATGAAGCCACCGATAAAATCATAGAACGCCTGTCATCAGTTACCTACCCTTATTGACGGTATTTATCGAACCACATAACCTGGTCTATAAATCCGAGACCGATTTTTTCATATTGATCTTTAGCAATGGCATCCAACTGGCTCCGTAGTTCCATCACCTGCTCGGCATGTTGGCGTTTGGGTAAATGTACCAATTTGCGGAATGAACGAATAAACATTTGTTCAATCTGAAATAACTTATGGCTTTTCTTTAATGCGTATTCCGTGTTATTTATGATGTTAAGGAGATATTCATAGTTGTGAAGCTCAAAATGACAAATCAGGTTAAATATCTTTATATATGGATAATGTATCGGGCGAAGCTCCTCAGCGGATTTTTCACCTGTAAATTGTTGAATAAAGTTTAATGCATCCGCAAAGCGACCGTAAATCATCAGCACAACAATCATTTCATAAAGCGTACGCAACTTTTCAATGGGTTCAATATTGTTTGAGATGGATTGAAATTCTTTGATTATGTCGGTAATAAGGTGTGACAATTTTTTATGCTGTGTTGAGGGTGCCGACCGTAATTGTACTAATTGGGCGCGCACGAACTTATTTCGCACATAAAATCTTTCCTCTTTGGTAGAGGCGGGCAAGTTTTGAAGTATTTTGAGGTAGTGGTGCGCTTTTTCATTCCAGTAATTAGAATACGATATGTGGATCAAATTGTAGAGCATAGTAGCTGCATCCTTAATATTCTCTTTAATTCGCATCGGAAAGTTTTTGTACAACAACCATTTTTTTTCTTCAAAATCAAACGCATTAACGATATCGTTTTTAAGCCAATAGTAATAGGCCTTGATACTGTAATAGGCGAATATGGTGTCAAAACTTTTCAGTTTTTCGGGTTGGGTTACCAGTTCGTGTTCCATCAGCTTGTTCACGGCGTTCTCGTCATCGGCTGAACGAAACCGTCCGTTTGTATTGGCCACATAAGAAATTTTTTTGTGAAGGTGTTTGATGTCAATCATTTGTTGCAGCGACAGGATTAAATCGCTCAATTCGGGGTAACAAACTTCTGTGAAATATTTGCCGGCGTAAACCAGGTCTTGCCGGTTCAGGATGCGGAGCTGCAGCAGAATCGTTTCGGACTTCTGCAAGGGCAATTCCATCTGGTTACATATATCCCGGGCTTTTTCCAGCTGGCCAATGGCGAGGTCAAATAGATTCTTTTCAAAAAGCAGTTGTGCCTCATCCATCAACCGGCGGAAGTGCGTAATACTATTTTGGTGAATGTCCATGTGTCGAAGTGCTTCTAATATCAAATCGTACAGATATGCTTTCATTACGTGGAAATTGTTGATGAGTTTTTCTCCACGAAATTTTTCTTTAAGCGCATTATCATCATAATGCGGCTGTTCGGCTATGGCATCAAACAGGCGCATGTAATTATTGCCCTGATTATCAGCACGCACGTATTCTTTAAAAAATTTTTTTTCTGCCGGGGTCAGCGAATGAATAAGAATAAATAAATCTCTTTTTTTCATGGCTAGTAGTAAAATAAGTGGGTTTTCTGAGTTCTATACTTCATTTAGTCCTCAAAGGTAAGAGATTGAACGCTTTGTTCATCCTTTTTAGGAAAATTGCTATAAGTGTTGTATATATTTCGAGAATAACTCATTATTAGTTTGTTACTGAAAATCATAAGTTTATATTATTAATTACGCATATTGTATCATTCTCACTCACCTTCGTTTTTCAAAATTTTCATTTGACAAGCAGCATTGCACTTCGTTCATTTGCGGCATAATAAATATTTACCCATGAAGTACCCCCTTACACTCCTTGCTGCTTTGCATTGGTCCATGTTGTTGTTGGCGCAACAAAACAATTCGTCTTCTTTTTACTACTACATAGGCGAGAGAAAAATACCGCTGCAACTGCAAACCGATAAGCTGATAGTACAGTTTTACGGGCAGGTAACCGATGCTCAACGCAGCCAGTTGCTGCGCGATAGTTTGTTATTGCCCTTCAAACCCGAGGATGTGGTACCCGCCCCGGAGTTTACGTTGGTGAATTTAATAAAGCCGGTAAGTGTATCGCAGTTAGAGCAACTGAAAAAACGTTTAGAGGGCAAAAACGAGGTTCGCCATGTGGGGCACATATTTAAAGATGCCAGCGGGATTGTATTTATGATACAGAACAAAATGATGGTAATGCTCAAATCAACGGCAGATGCGGATATGCTGAGCCGGGAGGCCGCGTTGCTCAAATTGAAAGAAATGACAAGAGATGAATTTGACAACCGGCTGTATCACTTTACGGTAGATAAAGATGCGGGCATAGATGTATTGGAGCTTGCCAATAAATTGCACAAGAGTGGTAAATACGCGTTTGCCGAGCCGGATTTTGTGATGATAGGTGAACAAACCAGTGTAAATGATACTTACCTAAGCTCACAATGGTGGATAAACAATTCAGGGAGCACCTCCTGCACAAAGGGCGCAGACATTGATTTGTTTCGGGCATGGAGCATCAGCACCGGCTCACCGAACATAAAGGTTGCCGTATTAGATGATGGAGTAGATTTGTTTCATCATGATTTAGCAGGCAGTCTTTCTGCAAGGTACTGTGCTATGGGTAGTTTTTGCGGCTCCGGAGTAGTTGGGATGCATACCTCTTGGCGAGACATGCATGGCACTCCTTGTGCAGGTATCATTGCAGCAAAAACAAATAACAATACGGGAGTTGCCGGTATTGCTTACAATAGCAAAGTATTTCCGGTGGTAATGGCCTACAAAACATCATTGCAGCTGGATTCTCCAAAGCTTGGTTGGACATCCACTGCGAGTTGGGTTGCTAAAGCCATAAGTTGGTCATGGAAAAACGGGGCGGACGTGGTAAGTTGCTCTTTCAGAACTGGAGAAGCCAATTCGATAAATGCAGCTATAGACAGCGCTTATTTTTTTGGAAGAAACGGAAAAGGAACTGTGATATTAGCAAGCTCCGGTAATGAAAACTCTCCAAACATTAAATATCCGGCATCAAACCCTAGGGTGATAGCAGTAGGCGCTACCGACTGTACCGACTCACGTGCATCATTTAGTAACTATGGCGACTTATTAGATATAGCAGCCCCCGGTGTTCATGTTTACACAGTTGATCGTCAGGATACATTTGGTTATAGTAAAGTTGGTGTTAAGGATTACACCTTCTATGGGGGCACCTCTGCGGCTTGTCCGGTGGCAGCGGGTGTTACTGCTTTGGTACTATCGGTAAACCCAAATCTTACCGCTGCAGCTGCCCGGAGTATTCTTGAAAAAAGCGGAGAAAAAGTAGGGGGGTACAGTTATTCCACAAACACACAAAAACCTTCGGGACTATGGAGTGATTACCTGGGTTATGGCAGGGTAAATGCTTATTGGGCCACCCTCATGGCTGAGGCATCCAAAACCAATAGTCCGGCAGTTTTTATCCGCATGGACAGCATCGGACAAAAATGCCGGGGCGATGTATTTGAGGTACCGGTTTACACATACGGGAATTTCGGAAGCGGAAATACTTTTGTAGTAGAATTATCTGGACCGCAGGGTCAATTTTTCGGAGCTACGGTTATCGGTAGCGCTACTTCCATTCCAAACGGATATGCAAAAATAACCTGTACAATACCTAGCGGCACATTGGCAGGAAACAACTACCGCATTCGTGTAAGGGCAACCAACCCCAACGTGGTTTCTCCGGGCAGCGGTACCTTCAAAATTTCAAGTATTTACTGCAGTATGTCTATCACGCATAATGCTCTTGAGGGCGCCTGCTCCGGTAACAAGATAAACGTGACGATTCAAGCCAATGGAGGTCATATACCTTATGGTTCAATTCTGGACTTGTATCTTAAAAACATGACCAATACTTCGCTTCCGCTCATTAAAGCAGAAGAAATCACGTATAATGGCACAAACACATTTGCGGTTACACTTCCTTCATCCATAACGGCAACACACGTATATCGCTTCATCATTTTCGATAAAACGAACAACAGATGGTCGGGTTTGAGCAATTCACTTACCCCCCCGGTTTATTGTACTTACTGTTCACCTGTGCCGGATATCATTACCAAAAGATGCGGCATATTGAGTGATGGTTCAGGAAGTGCTACCACCCATGCCAACACAAAATGCCGTTGGATAATCAGCCCGCCCGGAGCCACCTCTATCACTCTCAAATATTTAAGCACATCACAGCTTTATACCTATTTAGGAAATCATGTTCGCATATACCAAGGTACCACCGAGAGCAGCCCCATTGTTGCAACCTGGAACGGTAGTTCAACTATAGGCCCCATCACGGTAAACAGTCCTTCGGTGCTGGTGGTACTCACTACCACTACCCCCGGCCAAGGAGGTTTTGATATAGAGTACAGCGCTACTGTAGCCGGCACGCCCACTGTAACCGCATCGGTTGAAAATTTTGGCACTGTAAACACCAAAGCATGCCCGGGCGGTAAAGTCAAATTTCAAATAAGCTCAACGAACATGCCTTGCGTTACCAAAAAATTTTACTTAGAACTATCTGATCCGTTTGGTTCTTTTTCCACTATCGCGGCGATAGATAGCCCCCTACTGAATTTTGTGAATTTTGATTATACCTATTTAACATGGGACATACCGGGTAGCATATCCCCTTCACCTTTTTACAGAGTTCGTTTCAGAGATACCAGTAACACAATTATTTCAAATCTGGTAAACCTACCCATAGAGCCAATTTGCCAGGTGTGTGGTTTAAATATGCACAAAACACAACCCATAGATACTATCACCGATGGATCAGGTACAGGCACCTATCCGCACGGAATGAACTGCAGTTGGAAAGTGAACGTGCCCGATGCCAAGCGGATTGATTTCAAAACAGATTTTTTTGAGGTGATTAACGATCTTTCTAACGGAGAAGGAGACACCTTATGGATATATGAAGGAGATACCGTCAATCCCGCCAAACTGCAACACGTGTTTACCTTAACCCAAACCGGCTTCAATTTTACCATAAATAGCGGTAAAGCATTTTTCTTATTCAAATCCATTTTCTCAGGCCCCGGTTTTAGTATCAGTTACAAAGCCACCGGCATTAAAGCGCCACGCGCGCCCAATAAGGTATGTTTGGTGTATGGGGTTGATAGTTTTGAAGTATTCAACGAAATATTTGGAAATTTTACTGCGGGAAGTTTTGTAGTGGAACTTTCTGATGCATCGGGAAATTTCGGAAGCCCGATAGTGATAGGCAGCACAACCGCTCTACATACCTCCGTCATTATGTGTTCAGTTAAAAGTTTGTCTATACCCGCTTCAAGTAATTATCGTATTCGCGTGAAACATTCCTCCGGATTGATTTCAGAGTCCATACCGATAGAAATTGAGTCAATAGGTACCCTTACACCTGTGGTAAGTCCTACACATATATGCCCGACCGGCAATGCAATGGCCACAGTAACTGTCAGCGGTACGTATGATGGGTTAATATGGCCTGATAACAGTAGCAACAGCTCGTTCGAAACTAGCGCTCCGGGCAGTTACACCGTATCGGTGGTCAAGGGGTCTTGTAACAGGGAGGTAAGTTTTGATGTATTAAGCACTTCCCCACCCCAAATCACCACATCCACCACACCTGCCGTCTGTAACAACACTACTACCGGCACTGCCACGGCCACCGTTACGGGCAATGCGCCCTTTAACTACCTGTGGTCGGATAGTCAAACCACAGCCACGGCCACAGACCTGTGGCGCGGTATATACTATGTAACCGTTACCGATGCCAACGGCTGCTGGGATGTGGGTAGTGTGGAGGTACGCGAACCGGAAGCCGTAACCGCCACATTCACGTATGTACGCCCATCGGCAGTGGGTGCCAGCGATGGCAGCATCACTGCGCACCCCAATGGCGGCACACCACCTTACACCTATCAATGGCTGGGCGGGCATACGGGCGCTACCCTGAGCGGATTGAGCGCAGGCATGTATTTTATTACCATTACAGACGACAACGGATGTACTGCGGTATATCGCCCGCAGTTGTTTGACCCGATAAACCCCGGCCCGGCTGAAATCAAACCCATCACCTGCGACAGCAATCAGCTCCGTATGGGCTTATTTGACGGGCCGCCCAATGGCTATAATGCCATTCATTTTACGCCGGGCGAAAATTATGACGGGCACGTGATAGAGTTCAGCAAATACCCAACGTTTACGCCCGTATTAGATACAGCCGTGGTAATGGGCGACTCGGCGCTGCTGCTCAAAGATGTGGATAGTTTAGAGTGGGGCGAGTTTTACTTTGTGCGCATCAGGAGTTTTAACTCTTCGGGTTTTGGGCCTTATAGCGCCTCTTGCGGTATCAGCATCACCCCGACCTTGTACTGGGTGAGCGTAGATGATGACAACTGGCACAACCCTGCCAACTGGCGCTACGATTTGAGTTTGATTGATGGCCACGTGCCCGATGGCTGCGCGTTTGATGTGGTGGTTTTAAGTGGAACAGCGGATTTGCAGCTATCTAACGATGTTACAGTAGGTAATCTTACCCTTCCGTCAAATAAAAGGATATTATTAAATGATGATTTAACAATATGCAATAACCTAAACGGGCCATCTACGCTGCCGTTTTCTAGTTTTATAGGCGCAGGGCATATAGTGTTCAGCGGTGGGAGTGGCCATGCTTTAGATGGGAAGTTAGTGGTCAATACCATCACCGTTGATAACAGTTCAGCTACAGTGGTTTTACAACCTACTGCAGAAATAGAAGTAAGCGAAGCGCTGGAATTGAAGCGTGGGCACTTCGATGCTAGCACCGGAAAATTAACTTTTTTGTCTCCTAACGAATATCAATGTGCTATACTGGATAATTTTAGTGCAGGTTACGGTGGCACTTTTAGCGGCTCTATATTTGCTCAAAGAGGCTACGCCTCTGCTGATGCCGTCAGTTTATATAATCAGCACTATTTCAGTTCTCCGGTAAACAGCCCGTCTTTTAGTCAGTTTGCGCCACTTACCGGGGCCGATGGCATAGCCGTAACTCCAACAGCCGACTGTGATGAAACAATGTTGCAATACGGTTCAAATTACGGCAATGTGTTTGAATACGATGAAAGCAATGTTGTCAATTGCTATCTGGAAGCGTGGAAGGTGCGCAGTTCGGGCAATGCTGTAAATGGAAGAGGGTATTCAGTGGTGAAAAACGGGCTGGGAGTACTCACCCTGCATGGAGCGCCAAACTTAGGCAATTATAGCATTAGTGGATTAAGCAACAGCGGGTGGAGCATTACCACCAAACAAGGCAGCACCTACCAAGGCGGCTGGCACTTGCTGGGCAACCCGTATCTGGCATCGCTGGATTTAGATTATACAGTCAATACAGACTTTGACGATAATGTGTTGGTTTTGCATACTCATGGAACTTACGCAGGAACATATCAGCCACTGTCTATGAGTGGCTTCGAAGTGTTGGCTCCGTTTCAAGGATTTTTTGCCAGAAAAAGTGTAAGTGGTGGAGCAGCAACATTCAACTTCAGCAACAGCAATCGCAGCATGACTCAGACAGCCTTTCATAAAAACGGAGCATACCAGATGAGCCTGTTAGTGCAGGGCAACGGCTATGCAGACATCACGTATTTCAATTTTAATCCATTAGCTACTAAC
>JANWXI010000111.1 GCA_025057415.1 Chitinophagales bacterium | reverse complement strand
GTCGCTCCCGCCCCGCCCGTGAGTTTTTTTATTTTCTCAAAGGTACGGGCGTGGCCGCTTCGCTGCGCTCGCGCCCTTCGCATCCCTCACCCGGCTATCGCGCAGTGAAACGGCTTTAGCGGTCCTACGACACATAATCGCCCGACTATTTGTCTTGTCATGAAACGTTGTATAATGGTCAGACGACTTCAAGTCGTTCGAACACTGTTGAAGGGTAATCCATATCACCGCGCCCGCGCCAAAGGCGCGGGCGCGAAGCAGTTACACAAACCCCATGTATTAACACGACTATGCGAGCCCCCTGCGGCAGGCGTAGCCCAACAACATCTCACAACTATATTCAATCAAACATCACCAAGCCAACTTTATCACTTGCTACTCACCTTACACTTTACACTTTACACTTTACATTTTACATTTTACACTTTACACTTATCACTTTTCTCTTATCACTTATCATTTTTCATTATCCCCTCTCTGCAATCCAACCATAAATCCTCTTTGTACTTAAACAACTAACCCTAACTTCACCGCCTCAATATAAAGTTATGAACGGAGGAGAGATTATCGCCCGCGTTTTGAAAAAGTACGGAGTAAAACACCTGTTTACACTATGCGGCGGGCATGTGTCGCCCATATTTGTTGAGGCAGAGCGGGCAGGCATCCGGGTAATTGATACACGCCACGAAGTAAATGCCGTTTTCGCTGCCGATGCTGTATCGCGCCTCACAGGTACTCCCGGAGTGGCGGTAGTCACTGCCGGTCCCGGATTGACCAACACCATCACAGCAGTAAAAAATGCTGCGCTCGCGCAATCACCGCTCATTCTTTTCGGTGGCGCGGCTGCTACTATACTCAAAGGGCGCGGCTCCCTGCAGGATATTGACCAACTCTCCATCATGCGCGCTGTTTGTAAACACAGCTTCACGGTTTCAAAGGTCAAAGAACTTGCACCCACAGTTGAAAGAGCATTTTACATTGCGCAGGAGGGTGTGCCCGGGCCGGTATTTGTAGAGTGCCCCATTGATACCCTATACGGCGAGGAGTTAGTGCGCAGTTGGTATGGCGCCAAAGCCAAAGACCAAAAACCCCGCTACCTGCAGGAGCGCATCATTCAATGGTATATCAACTATCACGCAAAAAATCTTTTTGAAGGCAAAGACCGTGTGCGCTTTGATGCCCCCATACAAAAGCCAAAATATCCGGTACACAGCGCTGTGCACATACAAAAAACTATTGGTATGTTACGCAAAGCGCAAAAACCTCTCATGCTGGTGGGAAGCGGGGCTTTGATGAACGCTGTAAAAGCATCTGAGCTGGCAACAGCGGTAGAGCGCCTGGGCATCCCCGTTTACCTCAGCGGCATGGGTCGCGGATTACTCGGCAAAGACCACCCGCTGCAGATGCGCCACCATCGCAAAGAAGCCATCAAAGAAAGCGACCTGATAATACTGGCAGGCGTACCAAACGATTTCCGCCTTGATTACGGCAACCACATCGGGCATCGCCCGTTTATTTCTGTCAACCGCAGCCGCGAGGATTTGTTCAAAAACAAAACCCCTACCCTCGCCATACATGCCGATCCGCAGGAGTTTCTCATTGCTCTCTCGCAACAATACCAGGGCAACCACCGTGCGTGGTTAGAAACCCTGCGCCGCCGCGATACATCGCGCGAAAGCAATATAGATGAGCAAGCCGCCTTGCCGGTACAAACAGGCATGAACCCCATCCGCCTGTTTCGCGAGTTGGAACCTCTACTGGATGATAACAGCGTACTGATAGCCGACGGGGGAGATTTTGTTGCTACCGCGTCTTACATCTTACGCCCCCGCGCACCACTCACATGGTTAGACCCGGGAGTATTTGGAACCCTTGGGGTGGGTGCAGGTTTTGCTCTGGGCGCCAAGTTGGTTTATCCCCAAAAAGATGTCTGGATTATTTACGGTGACGGCAGCGCAGGTTATAGTTTAATGGAGTATGACACCTTCAAGCGGTTTAACTTACCTGTCATATCGGTAATCGGCAATGACGCCTGCTGGAGCCAGATAGCCCGCGACCAGATTGATTTTTTAAAGAGCGATTGTGCTATGAAGCTCGCCTTCAGCGATTATCAAAAAGTGGCGCAGGCATTTGGCGGTGAGGGTGAACGCGTTGAAAATATAGATGATTTCAAACAGGCAGTACAACGCGCTGTTCAAGCTTCGCGTAGCGGTACTCCGTACATCATCAATGCCATAATCGGTAAAACCGATTTTCGCAAAGGAAGCATTAGTGTGTAGCACAATATGTATGGTAATTGAGCGTATATTTTGTATGCGTTGGATTGGCAGATTAACTTATGTTACGTTACTCACAACCATTATGCTGTGTAGCGACAGTTGCACCGTGAAGCGCGATTGCAAAGGAAACATCAAGCGCAAGTTGAGTAATGGGGTTTGGATATGATACTACGCTTTTGGGTGCGCCTTTTTGTAAATCTCTTTCAGCTTGTCAATGGTGTTGTGTGTATAGACCTGTGTGGCGGCAAGCGAACTGTGCCCGAGTAACTCTTTCACGGCATTAATGTCGGCCCCGTTGTTCATCAGGTGGGTGGCAAACGTGTGGCGCAAAATGTGTGGGCTTCGTTTTTCCAATGTGTTTACCAGCGATAAATACTTTTTTACAATCTGATAGACCTTGTGGGGCGTAAGGGCTTTGCCCTTTTCATCACACAACAGCGTTTCAGCCGCAGGCGACTGTATATATTGCTGCTTTTCGCGCAGGTATTCGCGAAGGCGCTGCACCATACCGGTGTGCAGCGGTATGAGCCGCTCCTTGTTTCCTTTACCCAAAACTTTGATTTGTGCCCGATGAAAATCCACATCATCCTGTCGCAGGCGAACCAGCTCGCTACGGCGCATACCTGTGGCGTATAAAAGTTCTATGATAATTTTTTCTAATATACCGGAATACCCCTCACTAAACGTTACCTCTTCCAGCAGCAATTCCATGCCTCGCTGTTCAACAAATTGTGGCAAGCGGGAAGGTATTTTGGGGGTCTGAACTTTGGCAAACGGATGCCGGGTAATCTCTCCTTTACGCATTAAAAACTTATAATATGACTTGAGCGCAGAAATTTTCCGGTTGATACTGCGTGCCGATAACTTATCGGTCATCAAACTCACTATCCAGTTGCGGATGTCCACATGGGTGGCTTGTTTAATATCAGAAGTAGTTCCATGTTGCCGAAAAAATGCCTCAAACTGCAGCAAATCATTTTGATATGCCGTTAGCGTATGAGGCGAGTAACGCTTTTCATACTCCAGATATTGCAAAAATGAGCTGAACGGATGCTCCATGATTGTGTGGTAGTGTTTAAACTTCCAGATATTCAGCATCTGCATGCACCTGCATGCGCATCAGCAGGCGAATGGCGGTATCTATACGCATATTTTCAAATAATATTTTGTAAATCGTTTGCAGCAGGGGGGCATGTGCACCGGTGTGTTCAATGATGAGTTTTGCAATTTTCACCGTGCGCACTCCTTCGGCCACCTCTCCCAAATCGGCCAGTATATTCTCCAGTTTTTCGCCCTTCGCTACCCGGTATCCTACCGTAAAATTTCTGGATTTGGGAGATGAACAGGTGGCAATGAGGTCGCCAATGCCGGCTAAGCCGAGAAAAGAGCGGCTTTCGGCACCCAGCGAACGTCCGATGTAAATCATTTCTGCCATGCCGCGGGTGATGAGCAAAGCCCGTGCATTTTCGCCATACCCCAGCCCGCTCAATGCGCCTGAGGCGAGTGCCACATAGTTTTTCAGTACACCTGCCAATTCAATACCCAGCAGGTCGCGGCTGCCGTAAACCTGAAACCGCTCGCTGCGTAAGGCGTTTTGCCCTTCACGTATCACCTCGTCAAACCGGCTGGCAATTACCGTAGCGGCGGGTTGTTTCTCCTGTATCTCTGCTGCCAGATTAGGCCCTGCCAGGCAACCTACACGCACAATTCCCGTCTGCTCCAGTATCAGCTCGGTCATGGTTTTGATGTCTTTCAGGCGGATGTCTGTGGCGTTTACTTTGTCAATGTCAAATTCGCAGTGCAATCCCTTGGTGGCATGTATCATCAGATGATCTGGCCGCAGATAGGGAGAAAACTCAATAATCATATCCTTAAAGTACTGCGAAGGAACAACCGGAAAAATGAGATAACATTCGCGGGCTAATCGCTCTTTGTCCGTAGTGAATTCAATGCGGGGATGCAAATCGTAGTTCTTGATTTTGCGCGTACGCATCAAGGTTTCTACCAGCGCCTCGTTGCGCTCATAAAGCAATACAGGGTGATTTTCGGCAAGCAAATTAGCGATAGCGGTTCCAAAACTGCCCGCGCCAATTACCCCCACGTAAGTATTGTCGCTCATCGCGTAATAAACGTAGTAAATTATAATCTGAATGTAAAAAAGCAATTGTTTTTTATGTTTTACAATAAAATTTATGGTATGAATGTTAGCTTTGTAAGCAGCAATATCTTTCTTATGCGGAAGGGTTCTACATTTCAATGGTGTTTAACCGGCGTTTTGTGGGCTTTTGTATTCTGTAACATAGCGCCAGCACAAAAAAATATGCAGGTACTTGGCCACTACACTTTTCCCGCCGGGGTAACTTGCAGTAACCTCACCGGCTATGTTGATAGCACCGGACGAGAATATGCTCTGGTGGGTACTTCACAGGGATTATCCATTATAGATATTTCTAATCCATCAAATCCGGTACAGAAGTTCTTTGTGCCAGGCGCCACCGGTCCGGGCGGTTTTTGGCGCGAGGTGAGAGAATACAAAGGGTTTGCCTACGTCACCACCGAAGAGAAGAGCGGGTTGGTGGTAGTAGATTTGCGTGAGTTGCCCGATAGCATCAAAAGTCACCAGATAAACCCTGCAGGTATGCTCACCTCACATACCATATTTATTGATGAAAAGGGTGTGGCTTATGTAAACGGTACAGACAAAGGGCTCCTCTTCCTCAACTGTGCTGCAAATGGCTGGAACCCTCCGCTTTTAGGAAAATTTGACGTGTTCTATGTACATGACTGCTACGCGCGGAATGATACACTATGGGCTGCATGTATTAATGACGGCTTTATATTGGTTTTGAATGTAACTAATAAGACGCAAGCGAATAATCCGAACAATGTACTTGCCATGTGGAATACACCACAGGAATTTTCGCATAACTGCTGGCTAAGCGATGACGGCAAATACCTCTTTACAACCGATGAGAAACCCGGCTCTTACTTAACATGTTATGATGTAAGCAATCTGCAAAATGTTACTGAGACCGACCGCAACAAAGCAGAGCCGGATAGTAATACCATTATCCATAATACTCATTTTATCAACAACTACTGCGTATCATCATACTATACTTATGGCGTGACCATACACGATGTTACCCGCAAAAACAATCTGGTACTCGTAGGTCACTTCGATACATCGCCCGATTATTCAGGAGAAGGTTTCCATGGCGCCTGGGGCGTTTGGCCGTATTTACCATCCGGTAATATTATTGTTTCAGACATTGAGACCGGCCTATGGATACTGAAGCCCACTTACAAACGCGCATGTTATTTAGAGGGAATTGTGCGTGATACTATCTGTAATACAGGACTGAACAACGTAAAAGTGGAAATTGTAGAAGACACTGTGCACGACTACACAAATTTTCAGGGGCGGTTTAATTTAGGCACACCCGACAGCGGCACTTATACTATTCGTTTTTCTAAAAACGGTTATCAAACCAAAACCATACCCAATGTTACCCTCAAAAATGGTCACCTCGTTACGTTCAACATAAATTTACAATCCGTAGCTACCACGCAGCTTTTCGTACGTACTGTTGACTCTTTTGACTTACCCTTGCCCTTCATCCGTGTATTGATAACCGACAGCGCCGGTAATGACGTAGAGGAATTTGCCACTGACGCTAATGCCACTTACTCTTCCTGCAACATTGTATCAGGCAATTACACGTTCTATGCAGGCAGGTGGGGAAAAGTTACCACTAAAGTGACAAAAAGTGTTGCAGGATTAACCGATACGCTCATCATCAAAGTACACAACGGTTATTACGATGATTTTGTGATGGATTTTGGCTGGACGGTCGCCCATACAACCACCAAAGGTGAGTGGGAGTGGGGCGAACCGCAAGGCACATACTATCAGGGTATAACCAGTAACCCGCAGTATGATGTGGACGATGATTACGGCTTCAAATGTTATGTAACCGGTAACAACGGTGGTCAGCCGGGTGATGATGATGTGGACGATGGGCTTACCATCCTGCGATCACCGCTGTTTAATCTCACAGGTTATACGTACCCTCTCATTAAATACCGGCTATGGTTTTTTAACGGCGGTGGTTCAGGCACAACGCCCAACGATACACTGTGGGTACGGCTTAGCAATGGATTTGATACGGCAATTGTGGATATGCGAACATCATCTGACCAAATGAGTAAGTGGACGTCGGCATCTATACCCGTGAAAAACTATATGGCGCTTACACCCAACATGCGCATCGAATTTATTGCTAAAGATACCGACCCGGGCCATCTGGTAGAGGCAGGAGTTGATTATTTTCTTGTCAAAGACACGACCGAACCGGTACAATCGGTTGCAGAAAATGCGTTAGTAGATTTACCAAAATTATACGTTAGCCCCAATCCCTATGATGAAGTGTGTCGGGTACACGCATCGGGTGCTCCGCAAGGTTCTTATGTAGAGTTGATGGACTTACCGGGACGCGTAGTGTACTCACACAAGCTGTCACACACAAACGAAACCATTATGCTACCTGGCTATCTTGCCTCTGGCGCCTATCTGCTGCGGTTGGTGAACGGGCGTCAAATATTCTGCACGCAGCGAGTTATCCGCCGGTGATTTGTTGTACGGTGTTATTGGTAAAAATGGAGAAAATAGTAGTGCCATAATGGCGGCTTTTGTAAAAATGCGCATGCGTATCAAAGGCGTATTGAGGGTTGTGCTCCAAAATAAACCAGCCCTCACCCAGCAGTAAATTCCGCTCAAAAATTAAATCGGGAAGATGACGCAGGTTGGGTAATGGATACGGCGGGCCTGCAAAAATTACATCGTACTTATCAGGTGTGTTGGCGATGAACTGAAACACATCGGTTTGTATCACGTGTATTTGCGTCAGATTAAACCGCCTCGCAGTTTGACGAATAAATGCGGCACAGCGGGGAAAAATTTCTACAGTAGTCACATCCATACATCCGCGCGATGCAAACTCATACGCAATGCTTCCCGTGCCGCCAAAAAGATCAAGCGCCTTGATGTTTTCAAAGTTATAATAGTGACTTAACATGTTAAACAGCCCCTGCTTGGCATAATCGGTTGTAGGGCGGGTGGGTATGTTTTTGGGCGGCTCAAAACGCTGCCCGCTCAGTTTGCCACCGATTATCCTCATAAAGCAAAGTTATAAAGCGAAAAGTGCAGATGTTTCGGAAACATGTCAAACGCCTTGCTGAAATGAATGCTCTCCGGCTTTTGAATAAACGTAATGTGGCGAAAATAGCGATAACATAAGTCATAAATTCTGGACTGGATATCCACTTCGCCTATCAGCACAAGTTCGCTGTTTTCGCGATCAAACTTCAACTCCTCTGCGCAGAGCAGCAAAAAGTAAATGAAATCCGTATCTGCACGGTAAGTGTAGCGATTCATAAAACGAACTACCTTGTGCTCGTCAAAAAACAAAACATCAAAATATGCATCACTTACCTGTACAAACAACTTATGTGTAGTATCATCCAAACATGCCGGTAATCGCTGTAACAAAGAATAGTTGATATGCCGGTACTCCATGCGCGGAAAAAAAGACAACAGCGTTTCTTCCAGTAACGTATTTCTCTTACTGATAATAGAGAGACGCATAGGAGCGTAAGTTTCTACATGTACGTTTGTGCGCTCAACTAAATACAAAAATTCATCCGGTACGAGTTCATAAAACGTATCAGCTGCAAAAACTGTTTTGTGATACTTAAGGCGTAATAATTCGTCTTTTTCAAACACCTGACGCAGGGTACTACACCAATCTTCATCGCTGTAAATGTGGTGCAGCGCATATTTGCCTAAAAACAACACCATGCGGTGTGTGGTAGAAATGACAAAATAAACAAGCTGCCGGTGGTTGGTAGTAAAATACAGCGCCAGCGTGGAAGGTGCGATAGCGGCATCTACCTCTCCGATAGCCGTAAATGTATTTTTGAGCTGGGCGCCTGTCACGGTGCGAATATAATTTTTACAGTGGTTGCGAATTGACCGGCTTAAATTATGTTTGACAGCATGAAATCATACGAACCGGTACATCCGAAATATAAAGAATATACCGAATATAAGATTTCGCTCAACCGTTTTATGCATGAGTTGGGTTTCGTAATAGACGTTATTCGACCCGGTTACACTTCCGGTTATTTAGTTTTCCATCCGAAACACGCCCAACAAAACGGTTGGCTGCATGGTGGCATAACCGCAGCCATACTGGATATGGTAGAGGGCTTTGCAGCTTATTCGCTCGTACCGGAAGGACAACAGGTCTTTACAGTGGATGCGCGCGTTGCGTATTATAATCCGGGAATTGCGGATAAATTTTATGCGCGCGGATGGGTGGATAAACCGGGTAAGCGCTTCCACTTTTGTGAGGGGGAGTTATATTACCTGGATAATGCAGGTAATGAAGTGATAGTGGCGAAGGGCACCTCTACTATGGCTATTAAATAAATTATGTACATGCTCAATAATCACAATGACTGTACTGCTTAAAAACAAACAAGGATTTTTCAAATTCATGTATGCAAATGAAAGGTAAATTTTTGGGTGGTAATTGCATTTATCATGGCAGGTTTAAATTATGCTGTTATAATCCTTAACATTTTAAGTCAGTCGGAATATCTATGAATTTCATGTACTAAAATCAAACTATGGCTCAACTGAGCGCCTCGTACCGGGAAATACTTCGTATCAGCACACCTTTGATACTGGGCAATCTTGCCTGGACTTTCAACGGGGTGTTTGATACCATCTTTGTAGGGAATCTCGGCAAAGTTGAGCTGGACGCTATCGGGTTTGCAAGTGTTTTTTACTCGGTGCTCTTTATGATGGGTTTCAGTTTTACAAGGGGTACACAGATACTGATTGCGCGCAGTATGGGGGAGCTGAACCGGAGGCAAGTGGGAAATATCTTTGATAACACGCTGTTATTACTTTCTGCCGTATCGCTTGTGCTTTTCCTCATCATACAGAATTTTTCGCGCGAATTACTCACCTTGATGTTGAATACCCCCGAGATTATTGACAAATGCGAAGTGTTTCTGGATTATCGTATCTGGGGGCTGATGCCAAGTTTTATCACATTTATTTTCATCGCGTTTTACACCGGCATCGGCAAAACCGAAATACTGGCAGTATCTGTAACGATAATGACGGTGCTCAATATCGCACTCAATTATGGTTTGGTTTACGGTAAATTCGGGTTGCCGGCATTGGGTATCAAAGGTTCAGGCATGGCCACCGCAATTTCGGAGAGTGTAGCCGTGGCGGTTTTGTTTGCCGGAGTGTTTATTAAAAACCGTCGGGATGTATTTGCCCTTTTTAAATTCCAAAAAATTGATTGGAGTTTACAATGGCAAATGGCGCGCATTTCCGTACCCCTCATGATTCAAACATTGGTAGCTGCAGGCAGTTGGGTCATTTTCTTTGCGAGAATAGAGACAGAACTCGGTCCCGACCCGCTTGCGGTTTCTACCATTTACCGCCAGTTGATATTGTTTTTCACGATACCCACCTGGAGTTTGGGGTCCACAGCCAATACGATTGTCAGCAACCTGATGGGGCAGCGTGATTATGCAGGGGTAAAGACAGCCGTTCGGAAAATCAGTGTTGTGAGTTTATCATTTGCTTTGTTATCGTGTTTGCTGATAATGCTGGCGCCCGATTTTTTTATTGGTGTGTTCATCAACCGGTACGATAGTCCCGCTATTTTACCTATTGCCAAAAGCGCACTTCCCGTTATTTACATCATATTTATATTGATGAGTTTCAGCAATATTGTTTTTAACGGAGTGATTAGTATAGGCGATATACTGATTGCCCTGGGCATAGAGTTAGTTGTAGTGATGGTATATCTCGCTTACTTTATTTTAATACTGCGGCAAACCTGGGCAGACGTATGGTGGGTTTGGACTTCGGAGTGGCTGTATTGGGGCTTAATGTTTTTACTTTCGTGGGTGTATTTCAAGATTAAGAAGCTTGAGGTGCTCTGAGTTACCCGCGCTATGCGCTTCACTCGTGATGTTGCTTGTGTAATAATATGCGTTACGCGTTAATTTGAATAAATACGTTGAAGTAGTCGCTTAGTTTATCTCCCGGTGAAATTTAAATTCTTGATATTTCCTATTTTTTGGAAAGAGTTTATTTGATAGAAGTTTATCGTGTTTTAGAACAATATTTTACGATTAAAAGTTTATTGGAATGTGGTTGTATGCGGGTCGCCCGCCTGTGGCGGGCG
>JANWXI010000110.1 GCA_025057415.1 Chitinophagales bacterium | reverse complement strand
CCGCTGCGGCGCGTAGCCCTGCGAAGTGCAGCAGCGGGGGCACCCCATAATAAAATTATCCGGTAGTAATTCAAATTTTTGAAAAAATATTGTGGCAAATGCCTGACAGTATTGGGTATTTTTGCGGGGGATTAATGTGCCTGCCTAAATAATTTTGTAACTGAACTATACGGCGCGCCACAATGCGGTATTTTATACGATTATGCTACGATGGTACGCACTATTGCGGGTGGCAGGTGCAGCACAATGCTCCCAGTGTGCAGCAAACTATCAACAACGCGCTGGAAAAACTCCTGCGCCACCCTGTTGCCAGCATGGGTTGCGGGCGAACCGATACGGGCGTACATGCCAAGGAATTTTACATGCACTTTGATACGCCTGACCCTGTTGTTGACACAGCAGGGTTGCTCTTTCGCCTCAACGGCATGTTACCTGCCGATATTGCCATACGAGCCATAATCACCGTACACGACCAGGCGCATGCGCGCTATGACGCCACCGAGCGCACTTATGAGTACTACGTGCATTTTGATAAGTCGCCTTTTATCAACCGATATTCATTTTATCAGGGATATTACACCATTGATTGGGACATCGTATTGGAAGCAACAGAATTTTTACGCTCGGTGCAGGACTTCACATCGCTGTGCCTGCCCAGTGATGATTTCAAAACCAATATCTGCAAAATCAGTGAAATGAAGTGGCAGGTGCTCCCCGCACATTTTACGGTTTTGGAACCTTACAGCCCTTTACAAAACTATCCGGAACTCGGCAGGGGGAGCCGCCCTAAAACAGGGGAGCTCTACCGCTTCACGGTTACATCCAATCGTTTTTTGCGCGGCATGATACGCAAAATAGTAGGCACACTGTTGATGGCGGGTAAAGGCAAAATTTCATTGAACGAGTTTCAGGAAACTGTGCTGGCGCGCCGCGACTTTCGTGTACATCATCTTGCCCCACCCAACGGCTTATTTTTATCGCGCGTGTGTTATCCTTACCTGCACGAAAATATTATCATTACCCCATGAAACTATCCAGCGCCATTTACAAAGTCATTAAAAATATTTATGATGTGATGCCCGGCAAAAAGTTTATTTGTCAGGCGCTCAAACATTTTCCGGGTTTTCCGGTCAACAAGTTTTACAAAGATTTCAAATTCAGCGGTGCGTTTGAGGTGGACTGCGATGGCCACCAGTTTAAAATGATACACCACCGCTCTACCATCGAAAACGAAATATTCTGGCATGGGCTTGGTAAAACGTGGGAAGCGGATACAATCTGGATTTGGAAAGAGCTTTGCCGCGATGCGACAACGATTTTTGATATTGGCGCGAACACCGGCGCGTATTCCCTCATTGCCGCCACGCTCAATCCCGGAGCAACCATATACGCATTTGAGCCGGCCGAGCGCACGTACCGCAAATTGGTTACAAACGCAGCGATTAACGGTTATACAAACATACGATGCGAAATGATTGCATTGTCGTCAGCCAACGGAGAAGCCACGTTTTACGATGTGCCCGATGAAAACCAAACAAGCGCTTCGCTGAGTGACAAAAAACTGAAAAACTTTGAAGGTTATCAGGGAGAAATCCTGGAGTACAAGGTCAAAACAAGTCGCCCTGATACGTATATGGCTCAAAACAACATCCAATCGGTGGACCTGGTAAAACTTGACGTGGAAATGCACGAGCCGGAAGTGCTGCGCGGTTTTGGAGACGTACTCAACAGATTTCGCCCTACATTGGTGGTTGAAGTGCTCAGCGATGAAATTGGGCGGCAAATAGAAGATTTGGTCAACGGCTGCGGATACGAAATTTTTCACCTTCACAGGCCGTACAGCTTAAAACGCTCAGCACAAATCAGGAGGATAGACGGCTGGTGGAATTACCTGCTGTGTCCCAAACAGGTTTCAGAACGGCTAACAAAATTCATCGTCAGCTAAACAGACACCGGCGCCATGAGCGAGCAGAAAAAACCGGTCTTTGACTGGGCGTTGCTAAATAGAATTGTGCGCCTTGCTACGCCTTACAGAACCGTTTTCTACGGCTCGCTGCTGCTTTCTGCTGTACTGGCCGCGCTCTCCATAGCCCGTCCGCTGCTGGTCATATATACGGTTGATACGTACATCGCCAGGCGCCCGTTTCAGGCAGAGGGTCTGCGCAATATGGCGCTGCTTATGGCAGTGCTGCTATTCGCTGAGGCAGCGCTTCGCTACGGGTTCAATTACCTGACGGCATGGCTGGGGCAGAGCATTGTAAAAGACCTCCGCACCGCTACTTTCAACCATCTCATACATGCTAAACTCGCTTACTACGACCGCACTCCTATCGGCACATCCACCACGCGCACTATTACCGACATCGAAGCCATCAACGATATTTTCAGCGAGGGACTCATCAGCATAGTGGCTGACCTGCTCACCATTGCGGCGGTGCTTGGCGCCATGTTTTACACCAACTGGAAGGTCGCGCTGGCGAGTGTTGCCGTACTGCCTGTGCTGCTTTGGGTTACCCGTTGGTTTCAGCGGGGAGTAAAGCGGGCGTTTCAGGACGAGCGCACCGAAATTGGCCGCATGAATGCCTTTCTGCAGGAGCGCATCACCGGCATGCGCATCATACAAATTTTTCATGCCGAGGAGCAGGAGCGAAAAAAGTTTGATGCCATCAATCAATCTTTACTGCAAGCCAACCTCCGGAGTATATGGTATTACTCGTTGTTTTTTCCGGCGGTGGAAATATGCCTGGCAGTTGCCATAGGGCTTATGGTGTGGATGGCAAGCCACGAAATACTGCGGGGAAGTCCTTCCTCTACACAAATCGTCACCCTCGGGGATGTAGGTATCATATCTGGTTTTTTATTAATGATTAACATGCTGTTTCGTCCGCTGCGCATTATTGCTGATAAAGTAAACATCATTCAACGCGGACTGGTGGCAAGCGAACGTGTATTTCGCCTGTTGGATAGTCCCTTGCGTCCAAAAGACAACGGCCGCCTGTCACCCGACCGCCTGCAAGGGCACATTGCCTTCCGCGATGTATGGTTCAGCTACGGCCGCGATGAGTGGGTTATTAAAAATTTATCGTTTTCCATAAACGCCGGGGAAACACTCGCCATCGTGGGACCCACCGGCTCTGGCAAAACCACAGTCATCTCCTTACTGGGCAGGTTTTATGAAGTACAGCGCGGCAACATTCTGATTGACGGTACCGATATCCGCCATTACAAGATGGCCGCCCTGCGCCGCCGTATGGCTGTAGTGCTGCAAGATGTTTTCTTGTTTGACGGCAGTATCCATGATAACATCACTTTGCGAAACCCCTCCATCACGCGCCGTGAGGTTATCCATGCCGCTTCGCTTATTGGGGCGCACGAATTCATCATCAAACTTCCCGGCGGCTACGACTACCGCGTCATGGAGCGAGGCGCCACCCTCTCCGTAGGGCAGCGGCAACTCATTTCTTTCGTACGCGCGCTGGTGCACCAACCCGATATCCTCATCCTGGACGAAGCCACCTCATCCATCGATAGCGAAAGCGAAGCCATCATCCAGCAAGCCACCGAAAAATTGGTAGAGGGGCGCACCTCCGTTGTAATTGCCCACCGGCTCTCCACTATCCGCCACGCACACAAAATTTTAGTACTTCAACGAGGCGAGCTTGCAGAGTTTGGCACGCACGAGGAGCTTTACCGGGCAAACGGTCCCTACCGGCGGCTATACGACATGCAATTCGCCCGCAGTCATTACACAACGTAAATCAGCGGCGGTTTCCACGAACAGTTTTAGCTTTAAAGTACAATCACACAAATCCTGTAGCTTGTAAATGAGTGCAGTCAAATACGAGTGAAACGCTATTTAGGATGCCACATATAGCAAATGTGTAACGGATTACTGCCAATGTGATGCCGTTAATAATTTCCCCCGGTTGTGACATGTGAGAAAAATTCTTTTCGCTTTATCCTGATACATTGTAATTCTCTCCACTATATATTCTTTCAAAGTGAAAAATCAATAAACTTTATCCAATGAAACTCACTTTTTTCAGTTAGCAGGTGTACGCATCGTTTTAAAACCGCCCTTCCAACAAAATTATTTCATAAATTTAATCACCTATAAAATCCTTTAATACCCTAATTTAGCAACCCGTTAATGCTGCGAACATGAGTTTTTCGCTCCAATACAAAGTGCGCATCGTAACCGCCGCTTCTCTTTTTGATGGTCATGATGCTGCCATCAACATCATGCGCCGCATCATGCAGGCAAAGGGTGCCGAAGTGATACACTTAGGGCACAATCGCAGCGCTCAGGAAATCGTGGAAGCCGCTATTCAGGAAGATGCCCAGGGCATAGCCGTCACCAGCTATCAGGGCGGACATATTGAATTTTTTAAGTACATGTACGACCTGCTCAAAGAGCGCGGCTGCGGACATATTAAGATTTTTGGCGGTGGGGGCGGCACTATACTCCCGCACGAAATAGAGGAACTACATACCTACGGCATCTCCCGCATTTATTCTCCGGACGATGGCAGGCGGATGGGGCTGGACGGCATGATAGAGGACGTTTTACAAAAATGCGATTTTGACACTACTGCCGGCTCCGATTACCAGAAACTCACAGAGGGTCTCAGCACACAGGCATGGAGAAATATAGCGCAACTCATCACTCTTGCCGAGCGCGGACATTCAATTGCATTAAACACCCGGTCGGGCGCACCGGTGTTGGGCATTACCGGCACAGGCGGAGCCGGCAAATCATCTGTAACTGATGAGATAGTCCGACGCTTTTTGTATCACTTTCCCGACAAAACGGTGGCGGTAATTTCGGTTGACCCCAGCAAGAAGAAAACCGGCGGAGCATTGTTAGGCGATAGAATTCGCATGAACTCCATTTTTAATCCGCGCGCTTATATGCGCTCCCTGGCCACCCGCGAGAGCGACCGCGCCCTCAGCAAACACGTACGCGAAGCCATAGAGATATGCAAAGCTGCCGGTTTTGATTTTATTATTCTGGAAAGTGCGGGCGTAGGCCAGAGCGACACATCTATACTGGATTTTTGCCATGTGAGCTTGTATGTAATGACCCCCGAATACGGCGCGGCTTCGCAACTTGAAAAAATAAACATGCTCGATTTTGCCGATGCCATCGCCATCAACAAGTTTGACAAGGCCGGCGCTTTAGATGCTTACCACGATGTATGTAAACAATACAAACGCAACCATCAGTTGTTTAATGTAGAGAATAATCAGCTACCGGTGATTGGCACTATCGCTTCAAAGTTTAACGATGCGGGGATAAACCGGCTGTTTGAAGTGTTGCTGCATGCCATTCAAAAGAAAACGGGAGCTGTGTTCGGTCAACTGAAGCCGGCTGCGCGCGGCACCGACCTAACGCAAGCCATCATTCCGCCTTCGCGCGTGCGTTATTTGGCTGAAATAGCTGAAACCATAGAGCAATACGACCGTTGGGTGGAAGAGCAAAGCGACATTGCGCGTAAATTGTATCAGCTAAAAGGAACGATAAACATCATTGAGAATAAATTAGAATAAATATTCTGTGGCATCAAACACAAAAAGCAGGGTAAGAAATACGTCCACTGCTGTAGTGCGTCCGAAAGGAAACTACAAAAGCTGGCTGACCACACTTAAACAAAATATCAGCAGCGCCCGCTTGCACACCTCTCTGCAGGTAAATGCCAACATGCTGATGGTGTATGGGTATATTGGTAAAGAAATTTTGGACAAACAGGAAAAATACGGATGGGGTTCGGGGGTCATACGGCGGCTTGCCAAAGACCTGCAGCGCGCCTTTCCGGATACAAAAGGTTTTTCGGAAAGAAACCTCGTTTACATGAGACAATTCGCAGCCGAATACACACAAGATGTAATTACGCAGACAGTGTCTGCGAAATTGGCGCAAGCAGCGGGGGGCAACAAAAAGAAAGCAATTACGCAGACAGTGTCTGCGAAATTAGAAAAATTGCCCGTGAACCTGTTTGGGCATACACTACCTGCGGCAATGGCAAACTCTGTAATTTTCAAAATATCTTGGTCACACCACGTATTATTACTGGACAAAATAAACAATATTGATGAACGGCTTTGGTATATTGAGCAATCTGTAAAAAACGGATGGAGTGTGCGTGTGCCGGATTATCAAATCTCCACCGACCTTTACCAACGGCAATACAAAAAGAAACGCAGCAATAACTTTCATCTTACCCTGCCCAAAAAACAAAGCGACCTGGCCAATCAGATTTTGAAAGACCCATATAACTTTGATTTTTTGCAAATCAGCGAAAGCGCCAGTGAGCGAGAGTTAGAAATTGAGCTTACACGACACATAGAAAAATTTTTACTCGAACTGGGTGCGGGTTTTGCGTATGTGGGCCGGCAGTTCAAGCTCAAATTGGGACGCAAGGAATATTTTCTGGATTTGCTGTTTTATCATCTCTACTTGCGTTGCTTTATTGTTATTGATTTAAAGATTGGAGAGTTTGAACCGGAGTTTGTAGGCAAGATGAATGCATACCTCAACGCTTTAAACAAAGAGCACTGCCAGCCACACGATAATCCCTCAATTGGTATTATCCTCTGCAATTCAAAAGATGAAATTGAAGTGGAG
The DNA here is from genome assembly GCA_025057415.1 of Chitinophagales bacterium. GTDB lineage: Bacteria > Bacteroidota > Bacteroidia > Chitinophagales > LD1 > Bog-950. Next base: position 3,980 of record JANWXI010000110.1, on the reverse strand, counting down.
TACGCCTTGCAGGGTTTGCAACATCCCATCGGAGTAAGCGAATACAGAATTTTGCCAGCGCTGCCCAAAAAACTTCGCGATAAACTGCCAAGCCCGGCACAGTTCAAAAAAGTAATTCAGGAATTTAATGCGATGTATAAAAGATAAATGGTAAAAATATAACTAACCATGAAAAATATCTTGCGACAGCAAATCAAAAAATACAAATCCGTAAAAGGGTTGCATTTACAAAGAGACAGAATTAATTTTTTAATCGGAGCGCCAAACGCTGGTAATCTGAACAAAATTGAAGCGCTCAATTTATCGTATCTGTCGTGGATTTTGCATGGGAATGTCTTTCTGAAGCTAAAAAGCAGAAAATTAAACTGCAAAGAATATTTCAGAGTAAAAAGTGCGGCAGATTTACTTCACTTGGGCAATTTATCTGAACCAATTACGAATAATTATTTTGGATTTTGTTCTGATACTTTTAAAGTAAAATGAACACAGGAAAATATTTAGGGTTCTATCATAATATTAGCGCTTCACTGAGCGATAATGCCCCTCATTAGCAACCCTGCAAAACCGGATTAACATTTCAAAAAAAATGAACTGGACAATGCTTAAAACAAAGGAAATGATTACTGAACAACTCGAAAAAAAATACGCAGAGCTTGAACTGCAGCTCCACCCCGAATGTAAAAAGCTGCTGGAGCAATGGGAGGAAAAAAAGAAGGCGTACAGCGGTGACACTTTTGCCTTTACTGTTCGCGACAAAACCATACAATTACCTTTTACGTACAAATCGCTGAGCGGCACGCGCATCAAAAAAGTTTACCTGCCGCGTTACCACGACTGGGGCGATATTCTTAAATGGCAGTTGCAGGAGAATGTGCCCGGAGAATTTCCTTACACCGCGGGCGTGTTCCCGCTCAAGCGCGAAGGCGAAGACCCCACCCGTATGTTTGCAGGCGAGGGAGGTCCGGAGCGCACCAACAAACGATTTCACTACGTATCCCTAGATCAGCCGGCGCATCGCTTGTCAACTGCTTTTGACAGTGTAACTCTCTATGGCGAGGACCCCGACTACCGCCCCGATATTTACGGTAAAATCGGCAATAGCGGTGTGAGCATAGCCACGGTGGACGATGCCAAAAAACTTTACAGCGGCTTTGACCTTTGCAACCCCAAAACTTCGGTGAGCATGACCATCAATGGCCCGGCGCCCATCATTCTGGCGTTTTTCATGAATGCAGTCATTGACCAGGAGTGTGAAAAATACATCCGCGAAAACGGGCTGGAAGCCGAAGTAGAAAAGCGCAAGGCGCAAATCGGAGATTTGCCGCAATACAACGGGGCGCTTCCGCAAGGCAACAACGGCCTTGGTCTGATGCTCCTCGGGCTGAGCGGAAGCGATGTGCTCCCCCGCGAAATTTATGAAAAGATAAAAGCCAGTGCACTCTCTACGGTGCGCGGCACCGTACAGGCCGATATTCTGAAAGAAGACCAGGCGCAAAACACCTGCATTTTCAGTACGGAATTTGCCCTGAAAATGATGGGCGATGTACAGGAGTATTTCATCCGACACAACGTGCGCAATTTTTACTCGGTGAGCATCAGCGGGTATCATATTGCCGAAGCGGGCGCCAATCCCATTACGCAACTTGCATTTACATTGGCTAATGGTTTTACGTATGTGGAATACTATCTGAGTCGCGGGATGAAGATTGACGACTTTGCGCCCAACCTTTCCTTCTTTTTCAGCAATGGCATGGACCCGGAGTATTCGGTAATCGGCCGTGTAGCACGCAGGATATGGGCTAAAGCCATGAAGTATAAATACAAAGGCAACGAGCGCTCGCAAAAACTGAAATACCACATTCAAACCTCGGGGCGCAGTTTGCACGCGCAGGAAATTGACTTTAATGACATCCGCACTACATTGCAGGCGCTATATGCTATCTATGATAACTGCAATTCTCTGCACACCAACGCTTATGATGAAGCTATCACCACACCCACCGAAGAAAGTGTGCGCCGGGCCATGGCCATTCAACTCATCATCAACCGCGAGCTGGGCACAGCTAAAAACGAAAACCCAAACCAGGGCTCGTTCTTAATTGAAGAGCTCACCGATCTGGTAGAAGAAGCTGTGTTGATGGAGTTCAGGCGTATTACCGAACGCGGCGGAGTGCTTGGCGCCATGGAGCGCATGTATCAGCGCAATAAAATACAAGAGGAAAGTTTATACTACGAACACCTGAAACATACGGGCGAACTCCCTATAGTAGGTGTTAATACCTTTTTGAGTAAAAACGGTTCACCCACTGTGGTGCCCGGAGAGGTAATACGCTCCACCACCGAAGAAAAAGAATACCAGATTGCAGCTCTCAATGCTTTTAAAAAGCGCCATGCCGCCAAAAGCGTAGCAACGCTTGCGCGCTTACAGGAAGTGGCTGTTAACAACGGAAATTTGTTTGAAGAGCTGATGGAAACCGTCAAGCACTGTTCGCTCGGCCAAATAACCCATGCGCTGTATGAAGTAGGAGGGCAGTACAGAAGAAATATGTAAAAAAATACTCATGCAAAATCGCTCAGCTCCGTAGCTATTGCTGAGTGAGGCATTCAAATTCTTCATTTGCCTGCAAAAAGCAAGCGTAACAGAACGCAATACCGTCATTAACCACTACCTCTAATGTACGCCATTAGAAAATTTTGATTCTATCCGTATGACTTACGTTTTATTTTACAATGCTCTGATAATGTGTGTGCAGATTAAACTAATATAAGTGCAACACTTCCGGTTTAATACATTACCTGATAAAGACCTTTACATGCACCTTTCAATCAAATAAACTTTAAAGGCTCGCACATCAATACCTCCGTAATAACATCGAATACTGCCGTGTTAATTATTACGTCTGCGGGGTGTTATCAATTAATTGCTACTTGAAAAATTTAAGCCCCTAAGGGGCAATTAGTTGCCTGATTTAATATTCATATTATGGGGTGCCCCCGCTGCGTCGCGCTCGTCCCTCACACTCAGCAGCGGGGTCGGGCTTGCTTCGGGGTTCGCTTCGCTTTCGTGCTCCACTGCGTTTCGCACCGCTCCCGATGGTCGCACCCTACGCATCCCTCACCCGGGCTAGCGCTACGGCAGCCCTTGTTTTGTGCAGAGCAGAAAAGCTATGCAGGTGTTTTATACGTAATTTGTTTAATGAATATATCCAATGTTTTATATGCGTGGCACGTGGCACATAACAAGTCATACTCATCCATTCCGGTCACACAGCTACTATCCTTAGAGCTGCCACACGCGCTGATGCAGAAACGTAGATAATTTATTGAAACTTTATACAATCTTGCGGGTCGTCCGCCTTTTAGCGGGCGACCCGCAAATAACCTCATTCAATTAACCGTACATTTACACCCCAAAATACTAACTGCGCAAATACTTTACATTGACGCAAAATAATTTGGCGGCTAAAGCTGCCAACATACTTTCAAGCTTTACTTTATTGGTATTTTTCAGAAACACTTTCCAAACAATCAGGCATGCTGTGGGTGTTTACATCGTTTACGTTAACAAAACGCTTTCTATTGCCCTCGCAGTAAACTCAAAGGTAGCGATAAATACTATTCATTAGGAGATACAACTGCACTCTTGATGTAATTAAAAAACATATAATTTGTAATAGTTGCGACTTAATCTGACAGTTGGGTTGTTTTTTGATGGTTTGAAAATTTTGTTTCAAGCATCTTTTCTTTAGCTAAACATAGGGAATCTTTAAAGGTTTGCATGGGTGTTTTTCCAAAACAATATTTCCCACTGTGGGTTCTTTCTTCGTTGTAGGCCGCTATCCATTCATCTAAATCGTTTTGCAAATCTTCTATGGAATGATACATTTTTCTGCGAAAGGCAACGGTAGTATCCCAAAAAGTGTGTATGAAGTGTAGTTGTTTTTTTACAAACATAGTACTTTTTTATTTGTTACATACTT
>JANWXI010000010.1 GCA_025057415.1 Chitinophagales bacterium | reverse complement strand
GGTACGAGCGGGACGCAGCTGGGGCACCCCCAAACAAATACTTAAAAATTTATATATTTAATAAGTATAATGTGTTTGCGTCCGCTTGTTATGACAAATTTTCGGGGGATGGTTTGTGTTGCTGCAGAAATGTGATGTTTCGTTTTATGCCTTTGAATTTTGCGCGTTTAAGCGGAGAGCGCCGGGTGATGAGCCGGTAGGTTTCTTCGTTGAGTTGTTTCCAGTCATCGGCTGTCATTTGGAGCAACGCGGGCAAGGGGCTTAACTCCGGTTCGTTGTGCGGTTTTGCCTGAGCGTTGATGGGGCATACTTGCTGGCAGATGTCGCAGCCAAACATCCAGTTTTCGAATTTGCCTTTGAGTTCATCGGGGATTGTGTCGCCCCGCCACTCGATGGTAAAGTATGAAATGCACCTGGAGGCGTTGACGGAGTAGGGCTTTTCGATAGCTCCTGTGGGGCAGGCGTCAATGCAACGCGTGCAACGTCCGCAGTAGTCCTTTACGGGCGAGTCGTAGTGCAACTCCAGGTCGGTGATGATTTCAGCCAAAAAGAAATACGAACCGCGACGCTTGCTTAATATATTAGAATTTTTTCCAATCCAACCTATTCCGCTGCGGACAGCCCATGCTTTTTCCATCACCGGAGCGCTATCCACAAAACAGCGTGCGTTTATGTTTCCGGCAATGCTGCGGATGTAGGAAAGCAGTTTTTCGGTTTTTTCTTTTACAACCTCGTGGTAATCTTTGCCGAGAGCGTACATGGCTATTTTGGGAGCTTTCGGGTCGGCTTGTTTGGCATCAGTGTAGTAGTTGCACGCCAGCGATATGACACTGCGCGCCCCCTCAACCAGTAGCCGGGGGTCTATGCGCTTATCAAAGTAATTCTCCATGTATTTCATGGCTCCGTGTTGGTTTTGGTTGAGCCATTGCTCCAGCCACAGCGCCTCTTTATCTAATTTTTCGGCTTTGGCAATGCCACAGGCATCAAAACCCAGGCGGAGGGCTTCGTCTTTGATGCATTGCGTGAGGCGTATTTTATTCATGTTGCCGGTTGCGTTGATATCTTAAAAAAAATTTAAAGATGTCAACACTAATTTTTAAGGTCAATCGTTAATTTTGTCAAGTGCAAATTACGGGATGAAAGCGTTTATTTTCAATGCCTTTTTTTTGATTTTGGCAGTTGGAATGGTTTGCGCACAGGTTGAGCCCAGTCCCGCTACCGGTACAGACAGGATTGAGCTATCCGGCGGTGATTGCGACCGGCAGCTTAACATACTTTCGTGGAATATCTACATGCTACCCAAGTTTGTACCGCTTCGTGGCCGTATTAGCCGGGCGCATGCTATTGTAGATACGCTGCTCCACACCGATTACGATATTATTGTATTTCAGGAGGCGTTTTTGGAAAAAGCCCGCCGTATCATCAGCGAGGGTTTGCGCGCTAAATTTCCGTATCAGTACGGCCCTGCCAATCCTGCTCAAAACAAAATAAGAACAAACAGCGGTGTATATGTTATCAGCAGCATACCCTTAAAGGTACTTGGCACCATTGAATTTCGCGATAAGGCGGGCCCCGATGCCTTTGCCCGCAAGGGCGCCATCATGCTTGAAGGGGAGTGGAACTGCCGTCCGTTTCAGATATTGGGCACACACCTGCAAGCCGATGCACAGCCCCGCATCCGCAAAAAACAGTTTGAACAACTTTTTACTGAGCTTATTTTACCTCACCGCAGAGACAGCGTAGTGCAGATAATATGTGGCGACATGAATACCGAGCGCGAGTTTGAGGAGGCGTATTGCGACATGCTTCACTGTCTGGATGCCGAGGACGGTGAGTTGAGCGGCATTCACAAATACACACACGATAGCGAGCGCAACGAGATAGCTCGCGCTATGGCAGGTAAGAAAAAGTACCGCCATCAGCTTGACTACGTGTTGGTGCGCACTAACGGCGCCAAAATCAAAAGTTCTAAGCGCGTAGTGACCATTTTTACCCGGCTATGGAAAGCCGGCCCACGCAAAAAAGGCAAAGACCTTTCAGACCACTACGGGGTTGCCTATCAGGTCAAGTTTTAACGGCTCAGGGATTGCACAGGTCGCAGTACATGGGGTCTTCGGTTGTTTTGCCCTGTGGGTATAGTTTTTCTTCACTGTGGGAGCACCTGGCGCACCGGAGTATGTATGAAAACGTGGTGCGCGTAGGAGCGCCGCATTGCGCACACGGCAATCCTTTGCGCGCATCGGTTACACCATAGCCCGGCCATTGGCAAACCGGACATTCGCTTTTTATTTTTTTCACCAGTTCTTTTGCAGCGCGCGCTATCACCTGCATGCGCTTGGGGTTGTGCATAGCGCGCATATCAGTTTCGGCAACAACTACTTCGCGCATCGCGCGCAGCGCTATGTAACACTTCGAGAGGGTTTCGGTATCGGTAATACCTTTGTATAGGTGCCGGTTGTCATCGGGCAGGCGCAAAATCAACGCATGGCGCGGAAATCCTGTGCGCGCTGCAAAGTTTTGCAACTGCTCCCAATTCTTTATCTCCTCTTTAGAAATGTTGGTGTCGGTTGTGGTTTCCTGCACGGTTACTTCAAGTCCGTTAGAGAAGTCGCACAGCATGAGCAACTCAAAATGAAACGGAATAAACCCGCTCACCGGATGCGTGGTGAAAGTGCCTTCGCTTGCCACCACCAAATCGCAGCCACTGGCTTCGTATCCCATACGGCATTTTTTGCGCAACGTAGTGAGCGGGTCGTCTTTTCGTTCAATTTCTCCGGTAAAGGTACCGAGCACATCCGTATCCAGATCAGGGATCACAAATGGCTTCACTCCAAGTTCTTTTTCCAGCACCGGGGCTATCTGGCGTTCTTTGCCGTGTTTGGTGGCTATCAGGAGTTTACGACCCGCAAATATGACCTTAGCGCTCATTGAGAAGGATTTGCAGTTGTGCTTATAAGCAACAAATGAATGTTATTTAAACGATTTAATTAGGCACATAAAATTAAAATGCCGAATACTGCCAGTAGATTAGCTTTAAAATTTGTGTGGGAACTATCCAAATCCCCACGGGGCAAATGATTGCATGCTTTTTATTATGGGGTGCCCCGCTGCTGCGCTTCGCAGGGCTGCGCGCAGCAGCGGGGTCGGGCTTGCTACGGGGTACGCTGCCGCTTCCGCCGCGCCCGTGTGATGTTTATTTTCAAAGGCACGGGCGCGGCCGCTTCGCTGCGCTCGCGCCCTTCGCATCCCTCACCCGGGCAAGCGCTCCGGCAGCCCTTGTATGGCGCAGAGCAGCACAAGTAAGCAGGCGTTCCCGCGATGATTTGTATAATGAATAAATCTAATGTGATAAGTGGATGTTTCTGGGCGCGCGCCAAAGGCGCGCGCCCAGAAATCTTCACCCAACTAAACATCACAACAACCATCCTGCGAGCCGCCTGCGGCGGCTCGCAGGGTTACTACACAAATTTCCCCGTTCCCAATAGCCCAGCGCCTGCATGGCACGTCACATAAATTCAACACACAACATTTCGGGTCGCCCGCCTGTGGCGGGCGACCCGCATACAACCACATTCCAATAATCTCTTAATCGTAAAATTTCGTTCTAACACCTCCGATACACTCCTACCATCTACATTCTTTCCATACAATAAGTGTACACCGGAATATAAATTTCATCGGGGCAAATAAGCGACTACTTCAACAAGTATTTTTTTTTGGCTTTAAACTTAAGTAGCAGAAACTAACTAGCGGAGGTATTGTTGTATAGGCATGATTGCGTACTTTTTGCCAGAAGATTAACCGTTCGCTATCCGTAAATCACAATGCCTGCAGCAATGTTCCATTATCATTAGATAGGGATTGCATCAGGTAGTCAATCATTGATTATTATTCACTTATTCACGAACTGCAGCAAACGATGTTTAACCTTGTAACCCAGCATGTACATAGTTGGTACCACCAGCAGGGTCAGGAATGTTGCTACAATCAACCCGAAAATCATTGTCCACGAAAGCGGCCCCCAGAACATTACGTTATCGCCTCCCAGATAGAACTTGGGGTCAAAATTGGTGAACATTGTTTCAAAGTCAATATTCAAACCAATTGCCAAGGGTATTAAGCCAAGAATGGCAGCACTTGCAGTCAGGATAACAGGAGTCATCCGTGTTGCACCGCCTTCCACTACAGCTTTTTCTACACGCACACCGCGTGCACGCAATTCGTCTATGAACTCAATGAGCAGAATACCATTGCGTATCACTATACCGGCTAACGAAAACACCCCCACTCCACACATCACTACGCTGAACGTCATACCGGTAAAGCCAAAACCCAATGCCACTCCTATCAATGAAAAAATAACAGTACCGAAGATGATAAAGGGTTTTACAACAGAATTGAATTGCAACACCATGATAAGAAACATGAGCGCCAACGCGCCCAGAAATGCCACACTCAGGAATGAGCTGGTTTCCTGTTGTTGTTCCTGCTCACCGGTAATACGGGCTTCATACCCTTCGGGCCAGTTCATATTGTTGATAATTTCCTGTATTTGTGGAATGATGTTATTGGAATTGTATCCGCTACTAACATCACTGGAGAGAGTAACCACACGGCGCTGATTTTTACGATTAATGGCGGTGATGGTGTTTTCATAACGCACTTTGGCAATTGCCGAAACCGGCACCTGCCGGAAGCTACCGGTGCTGAAATCCATGTAGGAAATATAAACGTTAAGTAGCTGCTCTAAGCTACGCCGGTCTTCAGCACGAAGGCGCAACTGGATGGGGGCATCATCGTTCGCGTCCCGAAACTTAGAAACCTCTTTTCCAAATAGCGCTGTGCGCAATTCAGCCGCTACCTGCCCCAGCGATATGCCTTCGCGCTGCATTTTTTCCTCGTCAAGGTCAACAATTATTTCGGGTTTGCTGATTTGCAAATCACTTTTCAGTTCATCAATACCCTTGATGCCGGATGAAATTATTTTTTCTTTCAGTTGATTTGACAGCTCTGCCAAACGGATATAATCATCCCCGCTTATCTCTATATTAATTGGCTTACCTACAGGGGGGCCTTTGCGCTCTGGCTCTACAGAGATTTGCGCCCCCGGTATTGCGACCTTACGGAATTCTTTTTGAATACTGTCTAACCAGACACGGGTGTAAGGATATTTGCGGTCAGCATATTTTTTAAAGGCAACCGTTACCTTGCTTTTATGAGGCGTGGCTACTTTATCGGGGTTTTGCGGGTCACCTGCTCCAATTCCTACATTTGTAATCACACTGGTAACATCGGGATTGTTGCGCCCGATTACCTTGTAAACTTTTTCTTCAATGATACGCGTAATGGAATCAGTCACATTTGCATCGGTGCCGTCCGCTAGTTTGCAATACACATATACGAAGTTAGGGTCTCCGCTGGGGAAAAACACTACATCGGGTTTTGACAAATAAAAAAATATCCAGCTTGCCACAAGTAACATTACGGTCATTCCTACCACCAGAGCGGGACGTTTGCCTACAATAAAAGATTGCAACACCTTTCGGTATAAATTCTTAACGCCAACCCAAAACTTAGTTTGCCACCATATAATCATCCGGTGAAACACAAAATGGTAAATTAAAATAAGGAACAGACATAGGACGCAAAAATTTCCGACACCATGATGCCCGGTAAGGTAAGCCAGCAGTGCTACAAGCCCGAAGATGATAAAACCCCACTTGTAATCGCGAAGCCGTGAGTGCCCCATTTCCTCTTTCTTCATAAATGATACAGCAAAAACCGGATTCATCACAAAAGCCACGAAAAGAGAAGCGCCAAGGGTAATAATGAGCGTAACCGGCAGATTTTTCATAAACTTCCCAACAATACCCGGCCAGAATAACAAGGGGAAAAAGGGCGCCAACGTGGTGAGCGTACCTGAGAGTACGGGTATGAATACCTCACCGGCCGCAAACTTAGCGCTCCGCTTAATGTCCAACTCGGTTTGATGAAAAATGCGATGAGTATTTTCGATTACTACTATGGCATCATCTACAATAATGCCAAGTGCTAATAGAAGCGAGAAAAGCACAATAACGTTCATTGTCATACCGAGGCCGGGCATAAAAAGAAATGCTACGAGCGTGGCCAACGGTACGCTAAGACCTACAAAAAATGCGTTCGTAAAACCCATGAAAAACATCAGGATAAACACCACAAATATGAACCCAAGTACAACCGTATTGAGTAAATCATGCAACTGTATGCGGGTATTTTCAGAAGTATCGCCCGTAATGCGGATATCTAACCCCTGCGGGAACCGCGTACGTTTGTACTCATCAATAATTTCGTATATCTGATCGGTTGCATTAATGAGGTTTTCGCCTGCCCGCTTCACCACATTCAGCGTTACAACCTTTTTCCCGTCAAGTCGGGCAAAATCCTGTTTTTCGGCAAAGTTATCTTCAATGGTTGCAATATCACGAAGAAATACCGTAGTGCCGGTGAATGAACGCACAATGAGGTTTTCTAGCTGTTTGGGATCTCTGAATTCACCGGTTACGCGCAGATTTCTGCGCAACTCTCCTACCCGCAAATCACCCCCGCTGATGTTCAGGTTCTGCCTTTGCACAGCATTTTCAATATCCATGAAAGCTATACCGGCTGAGGTCATTTTGTAAAGATCTACGTTGATTTGTATTTCTCTGTCTAAGCCACCCACAATATCTACGCGGGTAATTTCCTTCAAGCTCTCAATGCGGTCTTTCAACTGCTCGGCATACTTTTTTATCTGGTCAAGAGGCAAGTCACCGGCCAGGTTGATATTCATGATGGGCAACTCGTTGATGTCGAACTCCTGTATCTGCGGGTCTGATTTCAGGTCACTGGGTAAATCCTTTTTACCTTTAGCTACCGCATCGGTAACACGCTGTTTACATTCAGAGGGTTTTAGATCGGTTGAAAACTCAACAGTAATGATAGATACATCTGAAAGCGAGTTGCTGGTAATTTTTTTAACGCCATTCAAACTTTTTACCTGTTTCTCAATTGGCTTGGTAATAACATTTTCTATATCAGCGGGTGTTGCCCCAGGATAAATGGTGACTATGGAAATAGTAGGCACTACCACATCCGGAAATAACTCTTTGGGTAAACTGCGATACACGAAAAGACCCGCCACTATAATCAGCACGGTGAATACATAAACACTGGTAGCATTTTCAATACACCAACTTGTAAATCGCAATTCTTTGAGCTTCTCCGCAAAGCCCATGTTACTCATATCCGGGTGTTCCTGATTCATGCGTTGCGTGGTTTAGGGAATAGGAGTGCTGCATGCAGATTTGATCAAAATGTGATTTTTTGCCCGTCCACCACATCGGTGTAACCATTCACGATAATTTGCTGCCCTTCGCTAAGCCCCCTGGCTATGACAGTACGACCATTGTATTCTACTGACTTTTCAATAAGATTTTTACGGGCTGTGGCGCTGCCATTTTTTTGCTCGGCTGTCATCACATAATAACCTTCTTCACTCTTTTGAATGATATTGGTAGGCACTACTAAGGCATCATTCAGAGTAAGGTCGTTTATTTTCACTTTGGCTACCATGTTGGCTGCATATTCTCCCCCGGGATTTGGAAGTTTCACTTCAACCGTAAACGTTCTGCTACGTGGATCAATGGTTTTGGTAACATGCGAAACCTTGGCAGTTATGGTTTTGTTTATATCGGGGAACTCAATTTCCACAGCATCGCCCGGTTTTACTTTCCCGAAATCACTGTCAGCTAATTTAGCTTTTACAGTCAGCTTTGCGTGGTTGATTACCCGAATGCCGGGCATCAGTTGTGAGCCGACAGCCATATCGCCAACTTTCAGGTTTACCTGATCTACCACACCATTGATGGGTGATATGAATTTTGTCATTTGCAGTTGCGTGCGCTGCACGGCAATTTGCTTCTCCAGGGCTTCCTTTTGCGTTTTTGCTGAAAGATACTGAATCTCACTTCCTATCTTTTGGTTCCAGAGTCGCTCCTGTTTTTCAAAGGCAGTTTTTGCCAATTCGTATTGTGTTTGCAGTGTGGCAATGGCTGCCTCTAACGAGGCAGTAGTTTCAGTAATGCCAAGCACCTGCCCTTTTGAAACCCTATCGCCTTCTTTCACATAAATAGCGGTAACAATGCCGGGTTGTTGGGGCAATACAAGCACATTCTCTTCTGCATCCACTATACCCTGTGCTTCAATATAATGTCTGAAATCCTCGCGTATTAGTGGTTGCACCTGCACCAGTTTCGGTTTTACCTGGGGGAGATAGGTGGTATCCAGTTTTGCGATTTCATGTTCAAGCTTGGCAATTTTCTCATTCAATAACTTAACTTGCTTGCGGGCATTATTGAGCTCGCGCTTTTTTTTATCTATTTCTGACTCACTGCAACCAGCAACTACGACAGCCACTAAAACAACGCATATAATGTTTTTCATAAATATGTAAAATAATTACTGTTAACGAATACCCATGGCTTTGTCTAAGTCGGCTTTGGCATTCAGGAGGTTCAATACGCTTTGCACTCTTTTGATTTGGTTTGTGGCAAAGTCATTTTCACTTTGCACCAATTCAAAGCTATTGCCCACTCCTTCTTTGTACTTAATCTGGTTAGTTTTGAAAATTTTTTCGCTCAGCTCGGCTGCGCGTTGCTGATTGACCTCTTCAATAAGCGCTGCATCAAATGCCGAGCGGTAAGCACGATATTGTAGCTCTGCTGCGTTTTTAAAGTTCTCCAGGTCGTTTTGCATTTTCTGAAGTTCCAGCTTGGCTTGTTTTACACTAGCCATACGACTGCCCGAGTCAAAGATGGGCACTTTTAGGGTGACACCTACAAGGCCCTGGTCAAACCATTGGTTCTGGCGGCGGGTGTCCCCATCGGGATACGTAATTACGGTTGTTTCAAAAATCTGCCTGAGGGAATTGGCCTGTGCCTGCCAGCCGTAATTCAAGTAGGCAAATAAGGTGGGGAAATGACCGCTTCTGCGTTGTGCTACATCATACCCGCGTAACTTAATGGCGGTTTCAAGGAGTTCCTTTTCCGGTCGCTTGTTTATATCAAACTTCGGTTCCACTTCAAGGGTGATCGCGGCGCGTAAATCTTCGAGATTATCTTTTAACACGAGTTCATCGTTAAGGCGCATGCCCATTTGAAATTTGAGATTATCTAAAGCCACCTTTGCCAATTGCTTTTGCAGGTTGATCTGACTCTTTAATTGTGCCTCTGCCAGCTCAAGGCGATTAACATCCAGTTCTTCTAATAAACCTTCTTTATAAACTGCCCGCGTATCGCTGAGTAACTTTTCGATGATTTGCAGATTCTGATTCAGTAAACGCACAATTTCCGATGCCGCAGCAGCCTGATAATATGCTTTGGTAACATTGTACTTGATCTCTATATCACTCAACTCGGTTTGTAGCCGGGCGGTTTTACTAAAGTCACGTGTGGCTTTGAGTCCTATTAAGTAGCGACCGTCAAACAGTAGTTGTGAAATCGTAAGTGAGGAGTTGATATTATGCGGCAGTACAAAGGAAAACTCCATATCTTTGGAAGCAATAGCATTTTGATAGAGTATTTGTCCTATAACAGGATCCTGCTGAGCAAGATGGCGAAAAATTTTAGATTGTGCACTGGTAGTATCAGCAAAAAACATGTTAAAGGCAGGCGAAATAGGACGCCTGTAGTAATAGGCGTAACCAAATTCAGCGTTTAAGGTAGGCAGCCCCGTTGCGGTAATTTCCCAGTTTCGGGCCCTAACCAGCTCTTCATTCAAACGCGCATTTTTAGCTGTGTTGGTATTCTGTAGCGCAAACCGTACGGCTTCCTGAAGTGTAAGGGCTTTGACCTCCGCTTGCTGAGCAGCCAGAGGTGGCACTAATGCAAGTATGTAAAACAACACAAGCAATGTTGAAACTCTCATATCTTACTTTTGAATAAAGCGTGTTTCTCCAGTATTCTCAATCCTTTGGCTGATACAATGCCGCGCAAATGATACTTAATAAATTCTTTATATAAGCTATAAAATGAATATTTTTTGAAGGGAAACATCTGCTGATCCAGTATCATATCTACAGCACGTACATAGATGCGTGCAATAATTTCCGGATTCATATCATCGCGGTAAACTCCCTGTCTGACACCGTTCTCAAGATTTTCAAGGATGCGCGTAAATACATACTGGTAGCGATAATCGTTAAACATTTTCCATGCCTCGGGGTAATATTTTTGCAAATCGTTGAGCGATGCCGGATTAAAATCATGAAGAATATTGAGTAAGTATTCAATCATTTTAATCATGCCGTCAATGGAGTTATCGCTTTGAAGGAGGATATTCTCCACCTGTTGCCGCTCATCGTGCAGGTATTTTCGCAAAACCTTGCAAACAAGGTCGGCTTTGTTGTTAACATATTGATATAAGGTTTTTTTACTCATGCCTAACTCGCGGGCAATGTCATCCATCGTCATACTTTTGACACCACTGCGCATAAACATTTCGCGCGATTTGAGTAAAAGTGTTGCTTCAGCTGAAGACATATACCAAATTCAGGGCAAATCTAAGGCAAGAAACGTAGGAAACAAAAAAAAGTTTTTTCGTTTCCGTTAATTTTCAAGAAAAATTTCTTAATACCATTTGTGCAATGCAACATAGCACTGTTTACGGAGCAAGAAGCAGCATGAGGGAATGTCTTCAAAATGCCTGCAGGTCCACTAATTTCTTGTAAATACCTCCTTTGGCTAAAAGTCCTAAGTGATTACCGCGTTCAACAATTTGACCTTCTTGTAATACAATAATTTCATCAGCATACTGGATGGTTGAGAGTCGATGCGCTATTACGATCGTTGTACGTCCCCTCATAAGTTTAGTTATGGCGTCCTGTACAAGTTTCTCACTTTCTGAATCAAGAGAGGAAGTGGCTTCATCCAAAATCAGGATAGGAGGATTTTTCAGTACAGCCCGTGCGATAGTAAGGCGTTGCCTCTCTCCTCCGCTTAGTTTGCTGCCCCGGTCGCCAATTTCCGTGTCGTACCCGTTGGCTAATTTCATGATAAAATCATGTGCATTGGCGATACGGGCAGCTTCTTCTACTTGCTGGCGGGTGGCTCGTTCATGACCAAAAGCAATATTATTGTGTACGGTATCGTTAAAAAGTATCGACTCCTGACTCACAATACCGAAAAGGTTGCGGAGGTCTTTGAGGCGATACTCTTTGATATTAATACCGTCAATACATATTTCCCCCTCACTCACATCATAAAAGCGAGGCAATAAATCAACGAGAGTTGTTTTACCTGCCCCGCTTTGCCCCACCAGCGCAATAACTTTTCCTTTTTGCAGAGTTAAGTTTATATTGTTCAGTATTTTTTTATCATCGTAATGGTGATAACTGAAGGATACATTTCGCAATGTTATTGATGATTGAAACTGTTTAATCGGTAGGGCATCGGGTTTTTCTGTAATTTTTATCTCTGCATCAATCACCTCAAATATTCGCTGAGCCGAAGCCAGACCCTTGCGGATGTTGTATGAAGCGCTCGAAAAATTTTTGGCGGGAGGTATGAGTTGCGCAAATAACACCATAAAGCCGATAAATGTCTCTGCCTCCAGATTTTTGCCTTCAATTACCAAACTACCCCCGTAGTAAAGCACCATACAAACTACACATATCGCCAGAAATTCAGTTAGCGGAGAAGATAGTTCCCTGCGTGCCTGTATGAGGGTGGAAACCTGATAGAGCCGGTTGTTGATTTTGCGAAATTGTTCCGTCATGAATTTTTCAGCATTGAATGCCTGCACGATGCGCAACCCGCTGAGGGTTTCATCAACCACCGAAAGCAGCCGGCCGTAAATAAACTGTGCCTCATTTGACTGATGTTTCAGTGTTTTGCCCACTCTGCCGATTATCAGACCCGTAATTAGCAACATTACCAGCACGAATGCCGTAAGTGAAGCGTTCAGCATTAGCAGCGCAACCAAAAAAATAATAATGTTTAACGGTTCACGTACGGTAACTTCAGCAAAACTGATGATGCTGTATTCCACTTCGCGCACATCATCACTTAATCGCGCAATAATGTCGCCTTTTCGCTCTTTGGAGTAATAAGAAAGCGGCAGGGTAACCAACTTTTGGTATAGGTCATTTCTGAGGTCGGTAATTACTCCATTGCGGATAGGCGCCAAAAAAAACACGGCAAGAAAACGGAACAGATTTTTTAAAAAAAAGAGCAGCGCTATAAAAACACAAAACTTTACAAGTGCTGATAAATGACCAGATGTGCTGATTTCACGACTGAGCACATACTTTAAATATTCCAGCAGATAGGATGCCGAAAGCTGCCAGGCAGGTGGTTCCATCACCATGGGCACTTTTCCAAAAAGAAGCTGCAGAAAGGGAATAATCATCATTACAGAAAAAAGCGAGAAAATTACTGTGAGTAGATTAAAGACGATGTTACATATGATATGATACCGGTAATTACTCAGGTAACGTAACAGGCGTAGCAGATTCTGCATGGGCGTAAATATAGCATGTATGGTACAGGTAACGTTATCGCTGCCGTTTAATTTTATTTTTGCACGAAATTCACGAGGTATGGATACGCGCAGGCAACTTAAAATCGGGTCGGTGATTCGCGAGGTTTTTACCGATTACTTACTGCGCGAGGGCAAGCACATATACGGAAATGCCCTGGTTACTGTTACGAATGTCAAAGTCACTCCTGACCTTACCATCGCCCGTTTTTATCTGAGTATATACAACACCCGCGAGCCAGACGTGGTGCTGCAAAAATTTGAAGAGCATACTTTCGAAATCAAACGCGCTCTTGCCGCCAAACTGCGACATGAATTGCGCCGGATTCCTGAAATAGAGTTTTACCGTGACGATACACTCGACCAGGTATTTCACCTGGAGAACGTTTTTAAAAAAATAAAAGAAGAGGATGCCCGTATATCTGCTCTTCGCGAAGCCCATGAGGTAAACCAGGAGAAAAAAGCACCAAACAAAAAATAAAAAAGAGTTAGTTCGATGCTTGCTGCCCGCATCGCTTTCCGCTATCTGTTTTCACCCAAGAGCACACATGTAATAAATCTCATTACATGGGTAAGTATGCTGGGAATGGGGTTTGGCGCTATGGCATTGGTGTGCGTGCTTTCGGTGTTTAATGGTTTTGAAGGGTTGGTATTATCGCTGTATAACTCTTTTTACCCGGATATTGAGGTTCGTGCAGAAGCGGGCAAAACGTTTGAAGAAAAACCGGATGTCATCAAAAAAATACTGAGCGTGAGCGGTGTTGTAGCTGTTTCGCGCACACTAGAAGAAAATGCGTATTTTGAGTATGGCGATGAGAAAAAACTAGGCGTAATAAAAGGTGTAGATGATAATTACACGCAGGTTACCCGCGTGCACGAGTTTGTACGACTGGGAGAGTACCGCCTGCGCCGCGACTCGCTGTTTTGCGCTGTTATAGGCGCTAACATCAGTTTCCCGATGAATATTGATGTAGAGGAAAGTTTTGAACCTCTGCGCATAACGGTGCCGCGCAAAGGTGTGCGAAACGCTCTGTTGCCCGGAGAATTATTCAACACAATGTTTACGATTCCGGCAGGTGTATTCTCTATCCAACAGGAATTTGACAGTAAATATGTTATAACCGACTTACATTTTGTACAACGGCTCACGGAATCAGAAAATACGCTCAGCGCTTACGAAGTAAAAGTCAATCAGGAAGAGGATATAGAACAGGTAAAGGTATCGTTGCAAAAATCCCTCGGAACCGACTACCGGGTACTCGCGCGTTACGAACAAAAGGCCGAAATGTACCGCATCATGAAAATAGAGCGATGGGTCACCACAGCCATACTAACGTTTATTCTGCTCATCATATCCTTCAATATCATCGGGTCACTTACCATGTTGGTGATAGATAAAACCAAAGACATCGCCATTCTGAAAGCTATGGGTGGCACTCAACGTCTTATTAAGCACATATACTTGCTCAACGGCCTTTTTGCAGCAATGCTCGGTGCAGGAGCAGGTATGTTTATCGGTTACATAATCTGCCTGCTGCAAATGAAGTTTCACTTTTTAAAACTTGGCGGTGCAGGCAGTACTTTTGTAATTGACTACTACCCGGTTGAGTTACACGCGCGTGATTTTGTGCTTACTCTGGTGATTATAGTGTGCATTGCATTGCTGGCATCGTACCTGCCGGCGCGCAGGGCGGGTGAACGCGAAATGCAGTTTAAGTAAAAGTACCGTAATTTTTACCGCTGCGCACACTGTCTAAGTAAGCTGCAGCCGTTTGACGGATAGTGTCTTCAACAGGGCGAAAAGTGTAACCCAGAAATTCAGATATTTTTCGGTTGGAAAATGAAAATGAAGTTGCTGAGATATTTGCCATATCGCGGGTAATAACCGGAGATTTTCCTGTAATCAAACTCTTAATACCTTCTAAACGCCAGGCAACACCCAACAACACATCTCCAGCATGTACGCGGGGTGGCGAAACACCCAATGACTCAGAAATCAAATCAATAATGGATTTTAACGTCATGTTGGCAGAGGTTATAATAAATCTTTTCCTGCTGCTTTGTCCGCTTTGCATAAGCTCATACATACATGCTGCTGTATCACGCACATCCACAAATCCATGTGTAGCGCCTGTGTAGAAATTTAAACCCTCGTGTACCAACCGGAAAATCGAGTTGGGTGGTTCATCCCACCAACCGGCGCCAAGAATAGTTGATGGACAAACTACCACAACCTCAAGTCCTTCTGCGGCTGCGCGCCACGCTTCACGCTCACCGTAGTGTTTGCTCACGTAATAAGCCGGTCGATTGTTAATAGAAGGGTCAATGTGGTTTTCATCTATCACTTTGTTGCTATTAGGAAAACCCAACGCCGCTACTGAGCTTACATGCATAACTTTCTTAACTCCGGCATACATGGCAATATTCATTACATTGGCTGTACCCTCAACGTTCACTTTCATCATCACCTCATACTCACGAGGCAAAAAGCTTACTACGGCAGCACAATGGTACAGGTGGTTAATACCACGCATAGCTTCTTGCAGCGCACATACATCCAATACATCTGCTTCAACCCACTCTACTTGTTCTTTAGCATCACCCAATAAAGAAAAATCAGAGCCGGGGCGGTAAGTGGCACGAACCTTTTCGCCATGTTTCAGCAAATGCTTTACCAGATACGACCCCAAAAATCCCGTAGCTCCCGTTACTAAATTCATTCATCAAAAGTGAATATTTTTGGTGTTTTGCGAAAAATTGTATTAAACGAAATATGCGAACACGAAAATTTTTTAGTAAACCGGCTAAAAACAACTTCATGATATTGCGTGTTGTTGTATGCAATAATTTGTTAACACATCATTCATATCTTTTTGAAACACTTATATGAACGGCTCTAACAAAACAATTTACGATTTTCGGCTTAAAGATGCCTCGGGCAAAGAAGTTGATATGAGCACATATCGGGGAAAGGTACTACTGATTGTAAACACCGCCACAGGATGCGGACTTTGGCCACAAATGAAAGATTTAGAAATGATGCGCGAAAAGTATCATGAGAGGGGCTTTGAAGTACTACTTTTCCCTTCCAACTCATTTTATCAGGAGCCAAAGAGCAGCTCAGAGGTACAGCAAGTATGTGAAATAAACTACCGCTCTCCTTTTGTTGTGTTTGAAAAAGCACCTGTGCGGGGTTCAGGCGCCCAACCACTATACAGGTGGCTGAAACAACAATCCGGCGTTTATCCCTTTTGGAATTTTCACAAATATTTTATTGATCGTAAAGGTAATGTGGCTGGATGGTTCAATCCGCTCAGACGTGTAACACATGACAAGATTACTGCCTTTACAGAAAAATTACTCAATCAACCGACAGATTGACCTGAAATTCTATGTTGATAAACAAATTTAGGTAAGGGCACGCGAATTGCTACTTTTGGGAAACGTATTACTTATAGCATAAACATTCTATACTATGGCAAAACATTTAACTGACAGCAATTTTCAGCAAGAGGTACTGAATTCCGACAAATTAGCTATGGTGGACTTTTGGGCTGAGTGGTGTGGACCTTGCAAGGCCATCGCTCCGGTAATTGAGGAAATTGCCCGCGAGTATGAGGGCAAAGCCATCATCGGTAAATTAGATGTGGACAACAACCCCGAAACCGCCATGAAATACGGCATTCGCAACATACCCACCATATTGTTTATTAAAAACGGTCAGGTGGTGGACAAGCAGGTAGGGGCTGTGCCCAAGTCACACCTTGTAGCAATGCTCAATAAGCATTTGTCCTAAAAAACAGGAGTAAAAACGTACTGCAGGTGAGCTATACACCCGCAGTGCGTTGTCTTTATTCATAGCAAATTGAAATTATACATCGTACCTACCCCTATCGGGAACCTTCAAGACATAACACTGCGCGCACTGGAAGTGTTGCGTGGGGTTGATTTTATTTTAGCCGAAGACACACGGCAGACATCAAAATTGCTCAAACACTATCAACTGCACAAGACCCTATACCCCTACCATAAATTCAATGAGCACAAATCGTCTGTTTCTATTATCCAGAAACTAAAAGCAGGCGCAAGCGGGGCACTGGTGAGCGATGGGGGCACACCCTGTATATCTGACCCCGGTTTGAAGCTCGTGCAGCTATGTATATCTGAGGGTATTTCGGTAGAAACTCTGCCTGGCGCAACTGCTCTTATCCCTGCCCTTATAAATTCAGGTTTTGACATCGGTGAATTTCACTTTATGGGCTTTTTGCCGCATAAGAAAGGAAGGCAAACTGCCCTACGCCGTATAGCAGAAATGCCCTACACTGTCATTCTATACGAATCGCCACACCGTATCCTGAAATTACTACAGGAACTCAGCCAACATATTGGTGACACCCGAACTTTGTCAGTATCGCGTGAAATTTCCAAAGTGTACGAGGAAACCGTCCGCGACACCGCCAACAACTTGTTACAATATTTTTCAAAAAATACTCCAAAGGGTGAATTTGTGGTCGTAATAGGGCCACTAAAGCACCCACAAGATGCATGATTTTAAAGTAGTAGCACATCCGCTTTTTGCATTGTTATGCCAAAAACTTATTAGATACATATTTTGTTGATTTTCTATAAGTTATATCATATTTTCAGAAACAATTATTCGCCATAAACTTCCAAATAATTTCATCAGTAACCAGCATTACACCCTTCAAAATTTAACTTGCTCGTGCTCCGAAACTTGTTATGATAAAGGAAAAACTATGTACATTTTCTTAGCAGTAGTAGTAGTAACAAAATAATCTGCCAAATTTCTTAAAACTTTATGTGCTCTGTATACGTATAAACACATTATGTGATTAAGGCAGGTACCGATGCAACAACAAAGGGTTATTTTCGCATCTGTTTTATCAGATACACCCCCAAAAATGCAAATAAAGGTTTACGCTCTGATTTTGATTGTAGTATTACACTGCGGGGCCCAGGCGCAGCAGGTACAATGTTTCTTTACAGTTAGTCAACAAACGGGATGTGCCCCTTTATCGGCCGTTACATTTACCGACCTTTCGAGTGGTAATCCCACCAGCCACTTTTGGGATTTTGACAACGGGAATACTTCCACCTTACCGAACCCAACCACGTCTTATCCATTGCCGGGCATTTATAATGTAAAACATATCGTAAGCAACGGCTCCAGTGTTGATTCATGCTTTACACAAATCAGGGTTTTTCAACCGCCCACGGCAAATTTTACTTCACCTGACCCCAACGGATGTATTCAACCGTGCTTTAACGTGAGCTTTATTAACCAAACCATACCTGGTGAAAGTGGTATAGTGCAATACGTATGGGATTTTGGAGATGGCACGCCGGCAGATACCGGCTATAATATTTCGCATTGTTACAACATCAGCGGTTCATTTAATGTTATTCTGGTGACGATTGATAGCAACGGTTGCCAATCAAGCATCACCAAAAACAATTTTGTTACCATAGGGCCTCAGCCGCAGGTAACTGCTAATAGTAACCCAAATCCCCCTACTACCTGCAACAGCTCGCTATTGGTTAATTTCACCGCCAACGGTTCATCATCTAACGGACCGGTATCATACAGTTGGAATTTCGGAAACGGCACGTCATCGCAGCAAAACCCCACACAACTATTTCAAACCGGTATATATCAATCTGTTGTAACGGTTACGGACCCTTACGGTTGCACGGCAAAAGATACCATTGTAGTATCCGTAACAAACGTGCAGGCAAATTTTTCTGTATCCAATACAAACGCTTGTACTAACATTCCCATTCAGTTTATCGACTCATCAAACTTTGCCACCTCCTGGAGCTGGAATTTTGGTGACGGGGGCACTTCAAACTTGCAAAACCCTACACACACTTACACTACCAACGGTACCTATACCGTAACCCTGACAGTCACCTACGGCAACTGCTCCGATTCTGAAACCAAAACCGCTTTTATCAATGTATCCAGCCCCGCTACCGGCAACATCACTGCCAGTGATACTTTTGAATGCAATGCACCACATACTGTAAATTTTAGCACCAATGCATCAGGAGCCGTAGCTTACAACTGGAACTTTGGCGATGGAGGCACCTCCAATTTACCCAACCCCTCCCATACATACACCAGCACAGGGAGCTTCACAGTCACGCTGCAACTCACAAACGCATCAGGTTGCGTAAACACCATTACTGCTCCCAACCTGATAGATATTGGCGTGTTGAATGCATCATTTACACTTGACTCACCGCAAGGTTGTACTCCCCACGTAGTAAAATTTACCAACACATCTACAGCAGCAGAGCCGATAGTTAGCTACCTGTGGTTATTTGGCGATGGCGGCACCTCTACACAACCCAATCCGCAATACACCTACCTAAACGCAGGTACTTATGTGCCCCGACTGATTATTCAAACTGCATCGGGATGTAAAGACACCTTTGATTACAACGGCAGCATAATCGTGGGTCAATCGCTGGTCCCTAACTTTACGGCTACTCCGTTGGTACAATGTGTAAATTTGCCTATCAATTTTACTCATAACGTATCCGGCACCACTTCACAAACCATTTTTTTCTGGGAGTTTGGCGATGGTCAAACAAGTAACCTGCCCAACCCTACTCACCAATATTCAGATACAGGAACATATTCCATCTCCCTTACGGTTATCAATCAGGGGTGCGCTACCGATACCGAGCGGGTTGATTATATTATCATCGTAGTGCCCAAAGCTGACTTCAACTTTGAGTTTGATTGTACAAATCCAACCACGGTTACATTTCGCGATACATCGCAGGGAGCAGACACATGGTTTTGGGATTTTGGCGATGGCACCACCTCCACCCAACAGCATCCGGTACACACATTCCCAACGCAAAGTTCATACACCGTCACATTAGTGGTTACCAACTTTACCACCGGATGTGTTGATTCAATTAAAAAAACATTACCCATCGGCACTCCCAACGCGCTGTTTTTTGCTGATACGCTGGTGGGTTGCCGGCCGCTAACCGTTAAGTTTACCGATAGCTCTACTTTTGCCAGCTCTTGGCTGTGGAATTTTGGTACAGGCGCTACATCTTCAGTTCAAAATCCAACATACACATATACAGATACCGGTTTATACACAGTGCGCCTGATTATAAATCCCGGCCAGGCATGCTCCGATACGCTCGTCAGAACGCAATACATAAGAGTAAATGGTGTAATAGCGGATTTTACGAGAAACCCTATCATCGGATGTGCACCCTTCCAGGTGCAGTTCACCAACACCAGCACATCATTTATGGGGAGTGTCGTGTCGTGGAAGTACAAATTCGGTACAGGCGACAGTGCCACCGTACCCAACCCCACGTACACGTTTACGCAAGTGGGTAATTTTGCTGTAACGCTCACGGTAACCGATAACAACGGATGCTCGGCCAGCATCAGTAAACAGTCCGTTTCACAGGATTACATCCCGGATTTTACATCCGATACCGTGGTATGCCCTGGCGAAGCCGTGAGTTTCACAAACACATCATTCCCAACCACCGGCTTAACCTACCAGTGGTATTTTGGCGATGGTGGCACCTCAACACAAAAAAATCCTACATACACATACATCAACGCGGGTACATATACTGTAATGTTGATTATCAAAAGTAGCAACGCAGGATGCATTGACACCATCATTAAACCCAACTACATCAATGTAGATACCCCCGTAGCCGACTTCTACGCAAATTCCATATTCGCTTCATGCCCTCCTTTTCCGGTTAAGTTTTTCAACACTACCAACAGAACAGACCTTTTGTGGGTGTGGTACTTTGGCGATGGAGACACCAGCACCGATTACAATCCGCTGCATGTGTACAAGTTTCCGGGCGAGTATGATGTAGCCATGGTAGCTTATGACTCTTCGGGCTGTCGCGATTCCATCATAAAACTTAAATACATCAAAGTGGGAGGCCCGCTCGGAAACTTCCTTGCTACTCCTGACACCGGTTGTGTCCCTCTCACAGTTACTTACAGTGGTACATATAGCTCCAATACTATTGACATTAAAGCCGATGTAGGTACGGGCCAGGTATTTGAAGACACGGTTAATATAGTTTACACATACACACAACCCGGCAAGTACTACCCGGTTTTTACCCTCACCGACAGCTTAGGTTGTGTGGTGGCGTATCCGGTAGATACCATCGTGGTAGGACTGATACCGTACCCAAATCTGCCAACTGATACGGCTATATGCAAAGGAAATTACGTGCAGTTTTACTTACCGCTTGGGGATTATTTTTTGTGGGAAGCCGACCAAAATCCCAAATACTTAACCTGTGATACCTGCCGCAATCCGCTAAGCACAGCGCCCGACACAATTACGTACTACGTTACAGTTACTACTTCCATCGGATGCGTGGCTCGCGACACCATAACGGTAAATGTTGACCCGTTGCCGCCAATTTTCCCCGGCATCTTTTACCGCATTTGCCCGGGCGATACGCTGCAACTCAGCGCCGGGCAGGGGGTGCTTGCCGCCACCTGGACCCCGGGACTTTACATGGATGACTCCCTGAGCGTGAACCCGAAAGTTTTCCCTCCCGATACCATGATTTACAGAGTAACAGGCAGCAATAGTACGGGCTGTTCTATATCACGTATAGTGCGGGTGTATGTGATAGACAAAGTGGTTGCTGACCTGAATATCAGCGACACGTTGGTATGCGAAGGCGGCCCCGTGCAACTGGACTTAAGGGTACGCGAGGCATCTTACAATGATACTTCTTTCCTATGGTCACCGGCTCAATACCTTAGCTCCACCATCATAGAAGATCCGGTAGTGAATGCCCCTTTCGGAAATTATACCTACACGGTAATCGTTAGTAGCTCTACCTGTACACCCGACACGGAAAGTGTCAATATCACGGTTGCGCCTCTGCCCAACCTGGAGGCAGGAGATGATCAGGTAGTTACTCCCGGCACACAAGTACAGATTTATGCTGCCTCGCCCGATCAGGTAACGTACACCTGGACCGCCATTGACCCACTCAGTTGTACAAATTGCCGCAGACCATACATCACTGTTAATCAAAACCAAACTGCTTATGTGGTGGCAACCAACCAGTGGGGATGTCAAACGCTTGACTCAGTCGTGCTGAAAGTTGTGGAATGTTCTCCCACAATGGTGTTTGTACCTAACACATTTACACCAAACGGAGATGGACTGAATGATGTGCTGTACGTGCGCGGTATCGGGCTGCGCAAATTAGATTATCTGCGCATTTATGACCGTTGGGGTAAACTCGTATTTGAAACCGATGCTATTAACAACGGATGGGACGGCACCATTAACGGTAAGCCGGCCGATATTGCCGTGTATGCCTATACAGCCAAAGGTGAATGTACCAACGGAAGTTCAGTAGAGGTGCAGGGTAATGTAACGCTGATACGTTAACACGCAATTGTTGATTTATTTGAATTCCCCGTTATTACTTTCACTATTTCATTTACTTTAGCCCTCTGCCATGAACAGAGGTCTCCGCGTATATTGCATACTGTTTTGCTTTCTTTACGTAAATATCGCTTTTGCCTTTCCCGACTCTACCAATCATTCCCATAAAGTTCATGCGGGTATTTTTGACTTCTCCTCTCCTTCCCTTTCAAACCCGTTCAACGAGCACATTGGCGACAGCGCTTTAAACCGAATCACGATTGATTTTGATTACATTACCGGCTCCAACACTGCGCCCTTTCAGTTTGCTGCCGGCATGTTATTTGGCGCTCAGGTGAAACAGAAAATAATTGACCGTACGCATCAACGTATCAGGAAACAGATACGGTTCTATGACCAAATGAAAACAGGCATTGTTTACCGGCGCTATCTGAAAAATTTTGATGGAGAGGTGTTCCTCGGTTATCACCACCGTCAATTCCGTAACCTGAGCGCAGGAAAACAAGCTTATGAACTGGTTTTTTACGGTAATGCGCAATTTGAAGACAAGACCATTGACCTGAGCAACATTCGGGTACAAAATTTCATTTATAACCAATATTCTCTGGGTGTTTTCAAAGAGTTTCAATACCCCCGCCTGTGGATGGAATTTGGTGTGAGCTTATCGTTTTTACAGTGTGCCAATCACCAACAGATATTTACACGCCAATCCAGTTTATACACTGCTCCCGACGGGGAGTATTTAGATATTCAGTATGACCTGACATTCAACGGGGCGCGCGAAGGAGCAGTGGGTTTCTATCAACTTAACGGTAAGGGAGTATCGGGCGATTTACATCTTGCGTTAAAAAAACCCGGCAACTGGCGCGTGGGTGTTGATTTACGTGATGTCGGTCACTTATATTTCCGAAAAGCACCTTACAACTACACCGCTGCCAACACGGTACGTTTTCAAGGAATCGTATTACCCGACCTACTCAAACTAAGCCCGGGTACATTTGATACCCTTAACCTCGACAGCGCCGTTAGGGCTAACTTACCCCAGCGAAGCAACCGTGAGTACGGCACCATGACTCCCATGCAGGCACAGTTAGTTTTTTCAAAATCACTGCTGCGCAGTAAGCTCGTGTTAAATGCCGGATTGAATTACATCCTAATTCCCAATTACTTCTTTTGCTTCATCAAAACCAATTATTTCATACGTCCGGATATGGTTGTATCCGGAACTGCAGGCGCCGGTACCTACAACATGCTTCATTTGGGAGCAGAGTTCACCAAACAGTGGAAATACTTTGACATTACGTTTGGCAGTAATAACCTGCCGGGCTTCATGGCACCTGCTGTTATTCCGGGCGCTTCACTCTACCTGAGGTTTGGATGTCGCTTCTGAAAGCGAATTTCTCAGTTGGGTTGCCTCATCGTCAAATTGCAGATTGTGCTTAACTTGTAATTCCTGTATTAGTTGTAAATACTTTTGTACAAATTTCCGGTGTGCAGCGCTGCTCGGGTTGCGCGGGCGATGTCGGGCTGCCATAAGCACATCGTCAATTTTTTGCAGTAAACTGCGTGTATTTTCGCTCAGAAAGGTTTCACATATTTTCTCCCATACGTATTGCGTGGCGAGATAATTGGGATGCAGCATGTCTTCAGCATAAAAACGATAGTCGCGAAGGTCGTCAATCACAAGCTCATAAGCAGGAAAGTAGAACAGGTTGTCAATGGATTGGAGAAGTTCATGCAATGCGGTAAACAAGTGGGCTTTGCTCACTGAATTTTCATAAACACCAAAAGCGAAATAACGAACCGGACTGATAGTAAGGATAAATTTCACTCCCGGATTTACGGACTTCACTTTACTGATCGCCTCACGCATACAGGCAGTTATCTCGGTAGGGGCGAATAGTTTCCTGTCAAAAAAATTTCCGGAGAGTTTATGACAATTAGACACTATGCGGCCGTTTTCTTTAAGTGAGAAGTAATGCGATGTACCAAATGTCAGAAAAATATAATCGGCATGGCGTAAAAATGCTGCGTCAGATTTTAAACGGGTATTGATATTTTCTAAAGCTGCAGAAATTGTAGGGGCTGAGAAACATCCATGATGATCAAAAGAATGATACAACTCATCGTGAAAAACCAAATCTTCTTCGCAATAGGGCTGTGCATCTACCAGCCGAACCAGCGCCTGCGCGATAGAATATGGGTTGTATTGCTGACCGAAAGGATTTATGCAAATGTTAAACTTATACTGCTTGAATTTGTTGCCGATATTCTCTGAAAAACACGAACCGACAGTCAAAATCTTATGGTCGTGATGTATTGTAAAAGGTGCGGGTGAAGGGGATACAACCGTGCGGTATGAATGTTGCATAAGCCAAATATAGACATAAAAAAAGCCATCCTAACCGGATGGCTCCTTAATGAGTGACGCGTTTTGTTAGTGTGCTACTTGGATAGATTCTGTGCGAACAATACCTTTATCCTTACTGATAATGCGCGTTACGTATTGTCCGTTGGGTATGTTTGTCAATGAAATTGTGTTATGTGTATCGCTTATAGATGCAGATAACAAAACACGACCTTGCAAATCTGCTATTTCTATAACGTAACCGATAAATTCGGCAGGAACATTAACATGTAACCCCTCAGATGCCGGGTTGGGATAAACCCGCACACTACCCGAGAGCAGCACATCCTGAAGACTAACGCTACCCCCCCCTGCATAAACAAATCTTATATCATCTATAAGAAGCTGAGTGCCTTCGGTAGCATCTTCTTCAAGTGTAGAAATAATTACCAAACTCAAAGAATCAGGAGTTTGAGAGCTGGAGTAACTGATAGGAATAGCAACCTGGGTAAAATTGGCAGCTGGTGGTAATATGAAGAAGCTATTTGAACCTGACCCACCAATATCATTACCTCCTTTGCTGAAAACAAAGTTAAAACCGTTTGTATCAGGGCCGGCTGTTTCAAATTTGTAATAGAACTTAATGGTATCAGGACGCGCGGCAAATGGTATTTTACCCCATACTATACCTTGACTTTGTGAAAAGTCAAGTTGACCTAACGAGATAAGACCGGGTAATACAATGCTTCCTTGACCGGGTACAGTAACAGTTTGATTAATTAACTTAACACAAGCGGTGCCTTGTGGAACACCAGTGGTTTCTTTTCTAACCAAATCAGCGCTCAAACCAAAATTGCTTAGCAGTTGCTCAATGTGGTACCAGTTATTGGGGTTGTCGCCTGTCCACTGTTCAAATCCCCCATTCTGTAACTGAAGCTGAGCAAAACTCAGATAATAAAGACCGACTACGGCCGAAAGTGTAGTAAAAATTCTTTTCATGGTTGTGTTGTATTTTGTTTGTGCTAAAATATCGTTATTTCTGAAATACAAAAATACAATTAAATGAATGATATTAATATTGCGGTAAATGTTAATAATGAGGTGTCTTGCTCTTTTGATCTGCTCATATACGCTTTTTGCAAATGCTCAATCGGTTGCCTCGCGTCCTCAGTTAGTGGTGGGGCTGGTTGTGGACCAAATGCGCTGGGACTTTTTGTATCGTTATGCCGAAAAATATACCGGCGGGGGTTTCAAACGCCTGCTAAATGAGGGCTATCATTGTGCCTACACCCAAATTAATTACTCTCCTACATATACTGGTTGCGGACATGCGAGTATCTATTCAGGCACAGTGCCGGCCGTTCATGGCATAGTAGGTAATAATTGGTACGATTACACAGAGGGAAAGTACGTTTACTGTACGGCTGATACTAAATGTAACACCGTGGGTAGTGCATCCAAAGCAGGGCAAATGTCGCCCGGGCGCATGCAAGTGAGCACCATTACGGATGAACTTCGGCTGGCAACCAACTTTCGCTCCAAATGCATCGGAATAGCCCTCAAAGACCGCGGCTCTATTCTGCCCGCCGGACACTCCGCCAACGCTGCCTATTTTTATGACCCGGCAGAAGGTAAATGGGTCACTTCTACCTACTACAATCTCTCATCCTTACCTGAATGGGTAACTCAGTTCAACGAACAAAAATTACCCGAAAAATACCTGCAGCAAAACTGGAATACACTGCTGCCCATACTGCAATATTGGGAAAGCGATGAGGACGATGTCCCCTATGAAAATCCGTTGCCCGGGGAGGAACGTCCGTGTTTTCAGCACACCACCTCGCGGCTTAGCCCTGCTTACAAAATTTTATTGACTACGCCATACGGCAATTCATTCACCCTCAGGTTTGCTGAAAGTGCCATTCTGCATGAAGCGTTAGGAAAAGACGCATACACCGATTTCTTAGCCATAAGCTTATCTTCAACCGATTATATCGGTCACAACTTCGGCCCTAATAGCGTAGAAATTGAAGATTGCTACCTGCGACTGGACAGGGAGCTGGAGCAGTTTTTCGCGTTTTTAGACAAACACGTAGGAAAAGGTCATTACCTGCTTTTCATTACGGCTGATCATGGCGTAGCCCACATACCCGACTACCTGAAAAAGAAAAAAATGCACGGCGGCGTATATGAATCAGATGCACTGGTAAAACTACTGAACGACTCATTGCGCATGGCCACCGGACACGACTCTCTCGTACTCGCTTACGAAAATATGCACATTTATTTTAATAAGAAACGCCTGCAGCATTTCCGGCTGAACGAATCAGAAATAAAACAAAGTATCAGACGCTGGCTGATGCAATTACCGGGCGTTGCCAATGTTTACGACCTGCAAGCACTTTGCAACGAAAACATCCCTTCAACTATTAAGGAGAAAATCGTCAACAGTATTTATCCGCTACGGTCTGGCGATATGTACGTACTTGTTAAGCCAAACTGGTTTGAAGATATGCCTCGGGGAACAACACACGGCACCGTGTATCCATACGATACACACATCCCTTTGATATGGTACGGATGGGGTGTAAAACGCGGCACCGATTTTTCGGAGGTGCACATTACTGACATTGCCCCCACCCTTGCCGCTATGTTGAAAATACAAGAACCCAACGGATGCATCGGCAAACCTATCACGGGACTGCTACACAACCTGAAGAGCAAAAAGTAACAGCAAACCATGCCAATATGTATCACCTTGGCACATTGCGCATGCCATTGCACGCAACATTGCTCAATAAAAGCATAACTACTCCGGCTCACGTCCAAGTATGATGCGGAACGCCCCATACTTAGCAAAAATACTGTTACCCTGGTTAAGTTGACCGTACCGTGCGCGGTCTATGCCCAAGCCGTAATCGAAGCCCAAAAGACCAAACATCGGCAGAAACACCCTTACACCCGCGCCAAAACTGCGCGCCAGATCATAAGGGCGATAATCGCGAATATTGTTCCAGTAATTTCCGGCATCGGCAAATATCAACCCGTAAATAGTGGCTTGCTGCGAGCCGGTGAAAAGATAACGCAATTCCAAACTGTATTTATTATAAATAGGCGAGCCGCCCTGGGGGGTCATAATCTGATAACCGCGAAACGACACAATGTCGCGACCGAGCTGCGTGCCCATGTTGAGGTTGCTCAAACCATCACCCCCAAATTCTACACGCTCAAAGGGTGAATAACCGATGCGTGGATTATACAAGCCCAGAAATCCCATCAATGCCGATGCCTTAAATACGAGTTTTTTGTTGCGTATCACCGGCATGTACCATTCAAATAACAATTTCCATTTGTGGTATTCAACAAACCGGTAACGCAACGCGGTGGAAAGCGTGTCGCTTTCAAAAGGCAGTCGCCTGATGGAGGGGAATATGTAAGAATACGGTAGTGTAACTTTGACCTGTGCCGAGAGAAAGGTACCGCTTTCATAAAACGTGGGTGCCGCCAGGGCACGCGAATCACGGGCTAACGTAAACTGCGCGTTCAGATTGGTAGAGCGCCCGTTACTGAAAATGAAAAATGCTCCATAGTTATCCAATATGTAGTGCTGAAACTCTAACCCCGCTGAAACGGTAAACCAGTCATCCGGCCATTTTACGCGCGTCGCTAAACCTAAATAAACGCTCGTTGAGAAGTACCGCCCTATGATTTTTGAAAAATCAGTTGTGGCGAAGTTGTTGGCGCGGAACCGGTTAAATGCAAAATCGAGCGATAAGGGCTTGCGACCACCCAGCCATGGCTCCGTAAACGATACAATATAGCTCTGAAAAGCCCTCCCGTTACTGTTAATGCGCACACTCAGCCGCTGTCCGTCACCGGCAGGCAAGGGTGTCCATGCTTTTTTATCAATTATGTTTCGGACAGAGAAATTGGTAAAATTTACCCCGAGCGTACCAAATAAGCCGCCTGCCGTGTTGGCGGTAGCTCTGCCGCCCCAACCGGCTGAAAGCTCCAACTGGTCAGATGGCTTTTCGGTAACGCGGTATTCAATATCCACCGTGCCGTTTTCGGGGTTTGGCATCGGCACCACATCCAATTGCGCAGGATCAAAGTAACCGAGGTTTACGATTTCGCGCTGCGAGCGTATGAGGTCAGTGCGCGAAAATTTGTTTCCGGGCAAAGTGCGAAGTTCTCTGCGAATGACTTTTTCGTTCGTCTTCGTATTACCTACAATACGCACATCGCGAATAGTGGCCTGAGCGCCTTCGTGTATGCGCAACTCTATATCCACCGAGTCATTCTCCACCAACACCTCCAGGGGCGTAACATTGAAAAACAAATACCCGTCATCCATATACAACGAACTCAAATCACCACCGTTGGGGTTCATAAATATCCGCTCTTCCAGTAGTTTTTGACTGTAAACCTCTCCGCGTTTTATGTTAACAATGCGCGCCAGCAATGAGTCGGGGTATTTGGTATTGCCTTTAAAGTAGATGTTGCGGAAGTAGTACCGCCTTCCTTCGCTCACCTCAATGTCAATGTTCAGGTTTTTGGCATCGGTTTGATACACACTGTCCCACACGATTTTTGCATCGCGATACCCTTTGTTATTGTAATACTCGATGATTTTTCGCTTGTCTGCCTCGTAATCATCACGTTTAAATTTCGACTGCTTAAAAATATTCAGGTTTACATATCGCGATGCGTACTCCCACAATACCGAAGGCGATATTCCCCCCGGCACTGCATACCAACGCAACCGCACAGAGTCGCGAAGCAGGTTTTGTTTCACGCGCAGTAGCCCGTCAATATCAAACTTAACCCGCTCACGGGTTTCTTTCATTTGCCGGCGCAGCTTCGCTTCATTCAACTGATGATTGCCGTAAAAATTAATGTGGTCTATCTTTACTTTCTCCCCCTTACGGATGTTGATTTTCACCAACACACTGTTGGCGAGCAGCGTATCGGGTGTCTCCGTCACTTCCACGGTTACACCTAAAAATCCCTTATCAATAAAATAATTTTTGCAGGTGTTAATTGTCAAACTTCGCAGGTTTTCGGTAAAAATCTGCCCCGCGCGCAGCTCTAATTTCTTCCGCAATTCCTCGCTCTCACTGTTCTTGATGCCTTTGATGCTGTATCGCGATATTCGCGGACGTTCTTCAACCTTAATAACCAAATACGCTTTGTTTCCTTGAAACTTCTCTACTTCAATAGATACGTTCGTGAACAAGCGTTGCCTCCAGAGCGTTTTAATGGCTTTCGGAATTTGCTCACCGGGAACTTTCAGCTTATCGCCCGGCACCAGCCCCGAGAGAGTGGCCAGTATGCGGGGGTCTAAAAAACGGGCGCCCTCTACCCGTACATCGGCTATCTCAAATTCATACGTGCGGCTGTAATCAATCAAATTGGTATCAAGCTGTGCCTGCACAAACAGGTGGCAGGCAAATCCCCACACAAATAGTAAATACTTTATATACAATCGGCTTGCAGGCACAACTCGTGGACAAATTTTATGAAACTGCCAACTGCTCACTGGTTTTACCAAACCTCCTTTCACGATGCTGAAAATCATACACCGCTTTGTAAAGCTCTTCGCGGTCAAAGTCGGGCCACATCACATCCGTAAAATAAAACTCGGCATACGCCATCTGCCACAGCAAAAAATTACTCAGCCGTTGCTCTCCGCTGGTGCGTATGAGCAACTCCGGGTCGGGCATGCCATACGTATATAAATACTGCTCAATGAGTTCTTGCGTAATGTCTTCGGGTATCAGAGAGCCGTTCAATACATCCTTAGCTATCAGCTTTATGGCACGTTCCAACTCAGCTTTGCCGCTGTAACTTAGCGCAAGCGTAAGTTGCATGCGCTTGCAGTGTGCCGTAGTTTCTATGGCGTGTCGCAGCTTGTCAGCCACAGATTTAGGCAAAGCGCTCATATCGCCAATCATGCCCAATCGTATATCATTTTTTAACAATGTATCAATTTCTTTATCTATCGTTTTCACCAGCAGCGACATCAGCGCATTTACCTCCCTTTCGGGTCGGCTCCAGTTTTCGGTACTGAATGCGTACACCGTAAGGTACTCCACTCCCAATTCCGCACACGCCTCGGCCGTTTCGCGCACGGCACGAACCCCGTTCGTATGCCCGAATATCCGGTTCTTGCCACGCGCCTTCGCCCACCGCCCGTTTCCGTCCATAATCACGGCAATATGTCGTGGCAAGCGCGTCAAATCAATTTTATCCTTGTAACTCACGCAGATAAATTTACTCTCATTTTACCTAAGCGCCCGCAAAGATAGCCAAATGCACGAAGGCATGAACCCCAACGCTCGCGACACTATGATATTGTGTGCACAAAATATTCTACCGCACATACCTCACACCACTGCCAAAGACAAAATACCTGAATACATTATTTTTACATTTTGGGGTGCCCCCCTGCGCGCCGCGCTCGTACCTCACGCGCCGCGCAGGGGGTCGGGCTTGCTGCGGGGTGCGCTTCGCTCCCGTGCTCCACTGCGTTACGCACCGCTCACTCCGTTCGCGCCCTACGCATCCCTCACCCGCTGGCGCACGCTACCTCACCGCCCTTTGCATTTCATCCGGTTAAATTTCATACGCTCATGTCTTACGCTACTCCCTTAACCGGCGGTGTAAAAACTTATCATGCCTTAATCACATACACCGGCATACAACATTTGCCTAACCACTTAAACCTCGTCACTACCGCTTACCACTTTCAGGCACCGGGCCGGGTGATGAAATCTGAAAACTATAATTTGTTTATTGCATATTTGCATAAAGAAACCGGCTCGCTATGTCACTGTGCAGAATTATTGCTTATTCTTTACCATTTGCCTTGTTGGTGTATGGGTTCCATCTATCATCATGTACAAAAGGAACTCCCAAAAAGGTAATGTTGGATGTTACCCGGCAGCCCTACGAAAAATTATCCGATTACGGTTTCTTTAAGTGGCCTCTGGCAGATTTAAAACCGAACGACCGCGTTATCCCTTACGAGCTCATCACTCCTCTGTTTACCGACTATGCCTTCAAGGCGCGCTTTGTATATGTACCTGAGGGCAAATCGGTGGTTTACGATACCTCACAGGTTTTGCAGTTCCCGGTGGGTTCGTGTCTTATTAAAAATTTCTACTATCCCGAAGATTTCAGCAAACCCGAGGGTAAACGCCGCATTATCGAAACGCGCCTGCTCGTACACCGCCAAAGCGGTTGGGAAGCGCTCGATTACATCTGGAACGAGGAACAAACCGAAGCATTTTTAGAAAATACAGGCGCACTTACCGAAGTATCATGGAAACACTACGATGGCAACCGTCGCACATCTACCTACATAGTTCCCAACAAAAACCAATGCAAAAGCTGTCACTGGCGAAACGACCTCTCCGCCATTACCCCCATAGGACCTAAGGTTCGCAACCTGAACTGTAACTTGCGCTACACCGAGGGCGAGTACAACCAACTTGTGTATTGGACAAAAGCCGGTATTCTGCAAGGAGCCCCCGCACCCGATGCCTGCCCGAAAATTGCCGATTGGGCTGATAAAACCCGTTACAACGTTAACGAACGCGCCCGGGCTTACCTGGAAGTAAACTGCGGCCACTGTCACAGCCCCAACGGACCGGCTTACACTTCGGGGCTACACCTAAACTTAGAAAATACAAATCCCGAAAACCTCGGAGTTTGCAAGCCACCCGTTGCCGCGGGCAAAGCCACCGGAGGGCGACTTTACGGCATTGTACCCGGCAAACCCGATGCCTCCATTATGGTGCACCGAATGGAGTCAGAAGACCCGGGGGTAAAAATGCCAGAGGTCGGCAAAAATCTTGTACACACCGAAGGGGTAGCGCTCATCCGGGAGTGGATTACAAGCATGCCCGCCAACGCTCCTTGCGCTGTTAATTGACCCCACCGTCATTTTCAATAACCAATATACTTTATCAGGTAATTACCTGGGGTTAACCCTCCGGCGCACCGGTTTGTTAGCATAGGTTTTATTTACTGTGTGCATACCATTTACCCGCTGCCTTCCGTGGAACTGTCTGCCTACAACTCATTCATCTCCTGCAACTTGTTGATAGTGGCTTTGCGGTTTATTTTCCCGGTGGGCGTGCGAACAAACTCACGGACAAAAACAATTTTTACAGGCACTTCGTATTTAGTAAAATTCTTATTCATGAATGTGTACCACCCACGCATCATGTCTTCATGCACGCCTTCATCGGTTTCAACAAACAACACCGGCCTCTCACCGCTTACATCATCGCTCACTCCTCCCACAAAAAAAGGATATGGTATGAGCGGTTGCAGTTTTTCTTCCAGAATTTCCGGGTGAATTTTTACTCCGCCTGAGTTAATAACAAGGTCTAATCTCCCAATCCATTTAAACGAACCGTCATCACGCAACTCTGCTACATCACGGGTGTTGAGGTTGTGAACACCAAGGTGTGGGGCATCAATCACCAGGCATTTATGCTCGTTCAGCAAGCAGCGCACGCCAGGTAAAGGGACATAATACTCCTGCGCGGGTGCAGTTAATCTGCGCAATGCGATGTGGCTGATAGTTTCTGTCATGCCATACGTGGCGTATATCCGGTTACTAAATCCGGCAATTTTATCAAGCAGCGTACGTGGCACATCACTCCCACCTAAAAGTACAGTGTGAATACCGGCAGGAATATGGCTTGTGCGTACATCTTGCAATGTAGCATTCAATTGCATGGGGGTAAGAGACGTCAGGTGAATTTTGACGGGCAACTCACATAGAAAAGGGTTGAGCGAAGGTTTTACAACAATCAGCTGTAAGCGGCATACTATGGCGCGCAATACCACCATCGCTCCGCCAATTTTATCAACCGGCAGGCAACATAAAGTATTAATATTTTCTTTAATGTTTAAAAATGCAATGGTCTCTCGCGCACTGCGGGTAATATGAGTTTTGCTGATGGAGATGACTTTGGGTGCACCGGTGCTGCCTGAGGTAGTAAATGTAATCGAATGTTGCTGAGGATCTGTAAAGTGAAGTATGAGGTTCCAGCACGCTCTTTGCCATTCCTCTGTTACGTTCAACAGGTTCTCTTTTGCCAGGGCATGCAGTTGTGCCTGTGCGAGCTGGTGGCAGGGAACAGAAATGAATGACTGCATCTTCACTTACGGATTATCAAAAGTAACGGAAATATCACCCCACTCCTTGCTGCAATCATACAGCAGGTATCCATCCTTCACACAGAGGGGTGATGAGACATTGTTAGTGTATAACAAACCCGTGCCTAATCCTTGAACTGCGCTGACATTTCGATTAGCCACCCACTGCGCTAAAGCATTCAAACCTATGTTTGACTCCAGCGCGCTGGTAACCCACCAGCCGATGCGTAATCGCTCAGCTCGCTGTACAAACTCCTCCGCTACTTTGAAACCACCGACCAAAGATGGTTTGATGACAAGGTAAGCCGGTTTTAGATAATCAATCACATCATATGCCCGCTCCGCAGCTATGTGTATAAGCTCCTCATCCAGTGCTATGGGTATGGGTGATGATTTACAAATTTCGCGCATCAATTCATGCTGACCCGGTGGCACGGGCTGCTCGAGGGAATGTACGTCAAACACCGCCAGTTGTTGGAGTTTTTCCCAAACGTCTTTTTCTGTAAAAGCGCCGTTGGCATCTAAACGCAACTCTGTTTTGCCGGGTGGATAATTTCTACGGAAATTATCCAGCAACTGCACTTCACGTTCAAAAGGCAGAGCGCCTATCTTCATTTTTATGCACCGAAAACCCGCTCCGGCTCTTTCCTGTATCTGCCGTGCCATAAACTCCTCATCTCCCATCCATATCAAACCGTTAATGGGAATCTTCCCCTTACCGGCAGTAAAATCAGAAGGATACAATATTTTATTACCACCGTTTTTAAGGTCTGCTATGGCGCTATCCCATGCAAACTGTACTGAGGCATACCGGCATTTACCCTCCTCTGCACGCTGAGTTTTTTTCACCCAATGACATAGTTCTTCCAATTCATTGCGTGCTTCAGCATGACTCTCCAAACTTAGACCCTCTATAATGCTACACTCACCTGTGCCGATACGGGCGCCGTGTTTTAAAAACACATAAAAGCCCGTTTTATACTGCATTGACCCACGCGAGGTAAGGATAGGGCTGACGAACTTCAGCCGGTAGGGAACAAACCATGCGTCACTTACGGAAATTTCAGACATCTGCCAAAAGTTGCTTAACCAGCATATCTACACCCACAGTCGCTTTTTGTTGTATAAACCGAAGGTTTGGTACAAGGGGCATGGGGGTATCATTGGGGTCAATAAGCCATTTTCTCGCTTCATAACGGGCGTAGTTTACAAGCCCGGCAGCAGGATAAACGACCAGTGAAGTGCCGATTATGATAAAAATATCTGCCTCGCGTACTTTCGGGATAGCGTTTTCAATTTCCGGCACTGCCTCGCCAAACCATACGATATGCGGGCGAAGCTGCGCACCATCGGGCGCCTTGTCGCCCAGTTTAATATCCGAGTGGCAGGGAACAATACAATGTTCATTCAGTACACTTCGCGCTTTGAGCAATTCACCGTGCAGATGAATCACCTGTGTGCTGCCTGCGCGCTCGTGCAGGTCGTCAACATTTTGTGTAATGATGGTGACGCTATACTTACTCTCTAACTCAGCTAAAGCATAATGCGCGCGGTTAGGAGCTACCTGCAGTAGCTGTCGCCTGCGTTGATTGTAAAAATCAAGCACAAGTTGGGGGTTTCGCCTCCAACCCTCGGGGCTTGCCACATCTTCAATACGGTGTTCTTCCCATAAACCGCCCGAGTCGCGGAAAGTTTTAATACCGCTTTCTGCACTGATACCGGCCCCTGTAAGTACCGCGATTTTTTTCTTCATACAACGCGCTTAATAATTTTTAGTTGGTGGGTGTATTTACCTATCTCTTGGTTGAATATCCCGAAATGGTCCAGCCGGTCGATACGAACTCTGCCCGATGCGTGAATTATGCGCTCATCGCTCAATACGATGCCCACATGAATAATTTTACCTTCTTCATTTGAGAAAAAAGCCAGGTCACCGGGCTTTGTCTCCGATACAAAATTAACAATTTCACCCTGCACGGCTTGCTGATAGGCATCGCGGGGCATGTTAACTCCCATAAATTTGAACACCACTTGTGTAAAGCCCGAGCAATCTATCCCAAAAGGGCTGCGGCCACCCCACAGGTAAGGTACTCCGAGAAAACGGGAGGCAATTTTCTCTACCATGGTGATATTTGACTGCCCGGCTTTAACCGCCTGCCCGTTGAATGTTATTTTTTCTTTAACAAGGCGAAAATTCAAACCATCAAATTCGGGCAAGGAAGTACCGCATGTTATCAAAACCGTACGACCTTGATAAGATATTAGGCTTACCAAATCATATACTACTGCCGGTTGGCGTGCAACAGTTTCTTTTTCCGGTTTTGTTTTAAGCGGGGTATGCTGATTGCTGTGTATCCAGCCCTCGTAGCCATCGTGAAAAGTGGCAATTCTCAGCCAGCCATTTTGCTCTGACAGTACATGATAAGTATCGGCAAACAGAAGCTGATTGATCATTTCACTTCGGTGACCCGGTTCTGCCCGTACAGGCACAGCACTAAGCGTACAACATCCAGTCATTTTCTCAATTATACGAGTACATAACCAACCAATAAGATTTATGTAGAAATAATTTTCAACAGGGTTTTGTGAATCACCGGATTATCATTTTATTTGAGTTCACTAGGATTGTTTTGTGGTTTTTGCGATGCAACGAATTGTTTATGAGAATTATCTAATTATTGTCTATTTTGCATTGTCAGTAACCCAACCCTGAGTTTCATGAGACAGACCAACAAGTCAATTTGTTTCATAGCGATTGTAGTTTTTTTTTCATTGCTTTCCATTACCTACACAGTTAAATCGCAGATTAACTGTGTGATACTTTCAAAAGATACAAACACCTGTAGTCCATATCTACTGGTTGATTCATTTGTCAGTATAGTACCACCATTGCCTAATCCTACATACAATTGGCAATTAGTAACGGTACCAGGGGGCACTGTAGTCGCCACAAGCTTACAAAAGAACTTCTCATACGTGATTACAACTCCCGGTACATTCCGGCTTACAGCCACCGTGACCGGGAGTAATGGACAGTCCTGCACGAAAGTGGTAAACAATATTGTAGTGCGCGATACACCCACTGTGAATTTTACCGTAAGCCCTTACGAGAGTTGTCCGCCGCATACCATTACCATCACTCCGTCAATCAACATTCCTGTTGGTTCGTTGGCCTCTACTATTTTCCAACCTAGTTGCGGTGCACCGGTTACTACTCAGGGTGCTGCTCTTACCAGTTACACTTTTCCGGCTTATTGTCCTTATGGATGTCAGGATCTTACACTTATTGCAATTGACAATATTGGTTGTGTAGGCCGTAAAAGATTAGATGACGTTACTTGTAAAATACCTCCACCCGTGGCATGTTTAACTGCTGACAGTACCACAAAGAACTGCTCAACAACTCCATTGACCACAAATTTTACAATTTGCAATCCATCTCCCAGCCCACTCACTAAATATAAAATTATTATTAACAATGTTGTTGTAAAAGATGATACTGCAAAAACTTACCAGCATGTCTTCCCTGTAAATCCGGATTGTTATACAGTTAAACTGGTCGCATATCACCCATCCGGTTGTGCTGATTCTATTGTCTATACAAATATGATCTGTAACCGTCCCACACCAAATACATCTTTTACTGCATCCGGTAACAATTTCTGTGTAAATCCTTTCACTCCTGGTTGTATAACCTTTACAGACAATACACCCGGAAGCAGTAATGCACAACATGTTTGGAACATCACCCCCGGAAATGTTACTTACAATACACAAAATGCCACTTACTGTGTTAATGCTCAAGGTACTTACACGGTAACACATACTGTTATCTTTGCCCCAGGTTGTCAGAATAGCTACTCCCAACAATTCAGCACTTCTGCCAAACCCATTGCCGAATTCACTACGGCAGACACCATAGCTTGCAAAGTTCCTCATACAGTTCAACTTACTGATTTATCTAACTGCCCTAACTGCACTCATCAATGGATGATTTCACCTCCGTCACTTGCTTCTGTGTTTTCAACTTCACCAAACCCATCTATTACTCTTAACAGTTTCACTTTTTACACGGTTCAGCATGTAGTAACTTCACCGTCTGGATGTTCAGATACATTAAGAAAATCAAACTACATTAAAATCAGAAAGCTACAACCCACTATAATTCAAAACAAAGTTAAGGGATGTTCTCCGTTATGTGTAAATTTTTCAGCGCAAATACCTGCTCAAAACATACCTCCGGGTGATGCTATACAGCAAGTTTGCTGGTACTTTCCTAACACCGGTACTCCTCTGGCATGCTACACATCTCCTCCCTACACACATCAGCAGTGCTTCAATAACCCGGGATGTTATGACGTATGGGTTATAGCCCGAACAGTAGGCGGTTGCGTGGATACTGTAAAAAAGATAAAAGCTGTTTGTGTCGGTAAAAAAATAAACTGCGGTATTACTGCAAATCCTACTACCGTTTGTTACGAAGACACAGTTTGTTTTACCCTGTCATGCCCGGATACAGTTAATGAAGTGTGCATTGATCCCTACGGGGATGGGAACTGGTCATGTTTCACCGTTTGTCCGAATTATCCCAACTGTCCCCAAAATTTATACCCATTTACTTTCTGCTTGCCCTACTCATCCATCGGACAATTTCAAGCCAAGATAATAACGATGAGAGATAGCTGTTACAGTGATACTACATTTTTACCAATAACGGTTAATCCTCCAAGAGCTGATTTTGATTTTACCATCCCATGTAGCGGAAATCAAGGTTCCGTATTTCTGGACAACAAATCAGAGAGATATAACCGGCTGTATTGGGTACTACAATGTACAAATGACACCATTGATGCCTCCAAAAACATCAACCCAACAGGAGATGTCAACGTTAACTTACCAGCATGTATAAGTTGCCCCATAGAGTTAATTGCTTACAATGACACATTTGGTTGTGTACACAGAGTTGTAGATAGCTCGGTCACCGGTCCCTGTAACTTAGGCAGTTTTACTCCACTCGATACCACCATATGCTTAAACAACTCGGTTACATTTACTAATTTAACACCCAACGCTGTAAGTACGTCTTGGCGATTCACATTAGGAAATAATTGTGCTGCGCTCTCCTCTACTCACACCACCAATACAGTGACAAAAATTTTCAACTTCTTAGGCAGGTGGTGCGTCAGAATGATTTCTACTAATCAAAGTGGTTGTAAAGATACCGTTTATGGTTATGTGTATGTGTGTAAACCCAATGCCAACTTCTCATCAAACATTGCCTGCCTGCCTGACTCTACCAATTTCGTAAACTTAAGTTCTGACACTACCAACTGTCAGATTACTTCAGTGCTGTGGAATTTCGGTGGAAATCCCCCTGCTACTTCAACCGATTGGGAGCCCAACTATCAATTCCCCTCACAGGGCACTTACAATGTAACGCTAACAGTCAGAAGCAACCAAACGCCTCAAAATCCACAAGGTTGCGTCAGTTCTATAACAAAGCAGGTTCAAGTGGGCGCTCCTCTTTATTTAAACTACAGTATTGACACGTTAATTTGCCCGGGCCAATCGCGGTGCATTACAAACAACACAGTTGCTCAGAATGTTAGTTATTTATGGACTTGTCCGGGAGCAATACCCTCCTCATCAACTGCTGTAGCTCCCTGTTTTAATTTCCCAACGCCAGGCAATTATTTAATCAAAGTAGTGGCAACTGTAGGTGGCGCAAACGCTTGCACAAAAGAGGATAGCATAATGATATATGCACAATACCCTGAAGCAATGGGCACAGTCAGTAATGATACACTTACTTGTCCTAACCCTCCACAAGTACTCTCTTTTATAAACTCATCACTTTACGCTGATGCCAATTCAACATATTTGTGGGACTTTGGTGATGGAAGTGTTTCTAATCAAGAAAATCCTTCACATATCTATAATTCCGCCGGAAATTACCCCGTTCATTTAACTGTTTGCAACGCGGGTTGTTGCGACAGCTCTTACGTAGATACTGTGATTGTATTAGGACCTTCCGGTACATTTAACCTTAACCCTTCCCCCTATATCTGTGCCTGCAACGACTCGGTAGAATTTAATGTGTGCACCATAAAAGCTACCAATCTTGCATTGCTCTCCGGTTGTAGCTTATTTACGCTGTTCTACAATTTTAATCCTGTTGGCACAGAAAGTAACCCGCAGTGCATCTCAACTAAATTACCTTACTGTTATGTTGACTCGTGTCTCCCTCAAGTAGTACTTGGCGATGCGTCAGGTTGTCAGGTTTACATTGACTCCGCTTACTTATACATTGACTCCCCGTCTGTTCAATTTACGTTTAACAACTATGGTGTGTGTGTAAATGGTACAGTTTGCTTTCAGGATATGACTACTTACTCGCTACCATCCACCCACTCCTACACCGTGAAAAGGTACTGGGATTTTGGAGACGGTTCTCCGATTGATTCATCGCAAAACCCCGCTCCGTGTCACTATTATGCCAACGTTGGTGGTTACAACGTAAAACTATATATTGAGAGTAACCATGGTTGTATTGATTCCTCTGTAGGTGTAATAGTGGTTATACCTGAGTATCCCATTGCTGGTTTTTATGCACAGGACTCAATTGTTTGTCAGAACACTCCGATATGTTTTTACGACACATCGTGGATTTACCCGCTAACCGGTGCCGATTACTGGATTTGGTACTGGGGTGATGGACAAATTGATACGGTAAAAGGTATTCCATTCGCATGTCACACATATGATACCGGTGGCTACTATCGGGTTACTATGTGTGTGTTTGACAGTGTGGGGTGCCCTGACTGCGACTCCAACGTAGTCATCAGAGTTATTGACAACCCTGTAGCAAATGCAGGTGGAGACAAGTTTGTATGTTGTGGTGTTACTACCACACTCATTGGCAGCGGAGGTGTAACCTATCAATGGGAGCCCGCCGGGCTATTC
This sequence comes from Chitinophagales bacterium, assembly GCA_025057415.1. Lineage (GTDB taxonomy): Bacteria > Bacteroidota > Bacteroidia > Chitinophagales > LD1 > Bog-950. The sequence continues at coordinate 5,571 of JANWXI010000010.1, read as the reverse complement.
TCTGACCCCAGCATACCTAATCCTTCAGTAACGATTTGTTATGATACACTTATTGCACTTTATGTAGGAGACCAATACGGGTGCCGCGACACCGACTATGCTTACTTAACCCATTCGCTGATAGATGCAGCATTCAACACTGGGGTCAACTATTGTTTGGATGACAGTGTGTGTGTTGTAGATGCAAGTACGAACGTAAACGGCACTACCGTTGGCTGGTTATATGATTTTGGCGATAATACTACGTACAACACCGCCTATGCTTGTCACTATTACTCAGCTCCAGGCACTAATTATACCATCAAACTGATAGCCGTTAACAATAATGGTTGTATTGACTCTGCTTTCCGTACGGTTAATATTTTACCCAGCCCGAATGCAGTATTCACACTCAGTGAATCTGAAATATGCTCTTACGAAGGAGTGTGTGTTACAAGTCAATCTACCAGCGCTGTAAACATTACATCTACTGTATTTAACTTTGGCGACGGGTTCACCGCTACAGGCACTGGCCCGATATGCCACACCTACAACCCTCCTTATTTGCCCACATATACTATAAGCCTGACTGTCACCGACCAAAATGGTTGTTTTGACACTACTACTCTCTCTTTAACGTTACACGAGGCGCCAACTGCCAATTTCAACGTAAAAACGGGCTGCGAAATTGAGCCGGTACCTTTCAACAACATATCTCTTCCAGGAGATGCTCAAATTGTATCCTGCCAATGGACATTCTGGCTCGGTGCCCCAAATCCGGTTTTTGATAACAACTGTAACACCTCATTCCAGTTTCCTCCGGGCAACTACAGTGTACTGTTGGTAGTGACCGATCAAAACAACTGCTCCGATTCCATCGTGAAATCTTTCAACATAGATGCTCAAACCGAGTTATATATCAACCCGGGCGATACTACTATCTGCTTGGGTGAAACACTGACTTATACCGTTGCCGGGGTATATGATAATCTCACATGGACACCCACCACCTGGATAGATAACCCCAACTCGGGCACCGTAAATATCACCCCATTGGCGAGTATCGGTTATAACATTACAGCTACAAACGGAGTATGCCCGGCAGATACCAGCACTTTCAGTGTTTTTGTAATTCAACCCATACCGTTTGATGTCAGCGCTGCCCCCGATAAAATTGTATTGGGACTCACGTCTAACATCACCTCGCAAATACCCGCGCAAATAGACAGCATTATCTGGAGCCCCTACAATACCCTTGATTGCCGCGATTGTCCCAACCCGATTGCACAACCTACCCAAACCACTACTTACACCGCCACAGTTTATTATAGCCGAAACGGTGTAACCTGTACCCAGGTGGACAGTGTAACTATCACCGTGCTCGGGCGTTGTGAAGAGAGCGTTATATTTTTACCCAATACCTTTACTCCCAACGGTGACGGCTTAAATGACATCTTTATGATACGCGGCTTAGCCGCCGTTAAAATCAATTACTTCCGCATTTACGATAGATGGGGGAAACTCGTATTTGAAGCTGTAGATGGTGTACCCAACGAAACCAAATGGGGCTGGGACGGCACCAGCCGCAGCGGTGAGCAACTTAATCCGGCAGTTTTCGTTTACACGTATGAGATTGAATGTATAAACGGAGATACCGTATCCGGCAAAGGTAATGTTACACTTATAAGATAATTGCGTATGAAAACATTATTAAATTTTCATGCCTCTGCCACTGCGTTCTTGATTGCCTGTGTGGCAACAGCTCAGGATATTCACTTTTCTCAATACAACGCAGCGCCTTTGTTGCTGAACCCTGCACTGGCAGGTATGAACAACTGTGACTACCGGGTGTATGCCAACTTTCGCATACAGTGGCCTACGGTTTCAGTGGGTAATACTTACCGAACCTTATCTGCCGGAGCCGACATGACCATTGGTAAGGTTACTAAGTACAACAGTTTTGCCGGATTAGGGCTGCAACTTTTCATGGACCAGGCCGGAGCGCTCAATTTTTCCAACTATCATGCTGACCTGAACTTCGCTTATCACTTTATGCTAAACCGCAAGGGCACCATGCAGATTTCTACCGGCATTCAGGGCGCCTTTAATTTCCGCACCATTGACGACTCTAAAGCTACTTTCGACTCACAATATGACCCCACCACTGGCACGGTGAATCCTACCGGTCTTAAAGAGAATTTTGCTCGCACACGTATTATATTCGGTGATGCCGGATTAGGAGCGCTCTACAGTGCTCTCACAAACCGCAACGATAATTTTTACCTAGGCTTTGCCTTGCATCACCTCAATCAACCGAAAATTTCATTCCGCCCCAGCGGTGATTTGGGTAATGAACGCCTCAGAATGAAAATAACGCTGCACGGGGGCTCATCCATAAACGTCGGGAAAAACAACCGCACATCACTTCTGCCTAACTTTTTGGTACTGGTACAAGGTCCCGCCAATCAGTTTAACGTGGGGCTGGGCATGCGCTCAATGCTGGGCAACAACACCAAAACCAGCAAAATGGCTCTTACCTTTGGCATGCAATACAGGGGCATTTTCCATAACAACTTTTATGATGCCGTTATACTTGTCACACGTTTTGAGGTAAAGGGCTTCAGCGCCGGCTTGAGTTACGATATCAACGTATCGCGCCTTGTACCCGCCTCGGGAACTATCGGAGCGCCCGAAATAGCTCTTACTTACCAGGGATGTTATCGCAAAAAACCGCGTCCTGGCCATTGTCCCGCCCTCTTTTGATGTCCCCCAGTGCAGCATTGTTCACAAACCTTCTAATATTTTATCTTTTACTTTACCTACATTTGCGGCTGTTAAAATTATTTTACGTGGCCAAACACTATATCTCAAATGCTGACGTAAGTGTTCGGATGTTTGAGAAGGACTGGATGGACTACCTGAGCCGTGTTGATTACAAAGTACCGCTTTACATCTTTGTACCGGTTGTTATTTACTTCCTTTACCTGTCATTTACAACCGTAAACCTTTGGTACATCACTCCCCTGATAGTAATTGGTCTGATTGTATGGACTTTCACAGAGTACAACCTGCACCGTTTTGTTTTTCATTGGCAACCGCCGGGCAAATTAGGCGCCAGGTTGCATTTCATGTTCCATGGAGTGCATCACGCCTACCCGCGCGATAGCAAGCGCCTCGTGATGGTACCTGTTGTAAGTGTGCCGCTTGCCGTGGTGTTTTATTTCTCCTTCAAATTTATACTGACGAAACTTTTCGGCAACCCACACTTTATCAATCCTTTTTTTGTAGGGTTTGTAACCGGTTATTTGTTTTACGATATGACGCACTACGCCCTTCATCATGCAAACTTCAAAAGCAAATTCTGGCTTCAACTGAAGCAACACCACATGATACACCACTACAGCGACCCCCACAACGGTTTCGGAGTCAGCACAACGTTTTGGGATATGGTTTACCGCACCACTTTCAAACGCGAAAAGCAAGCGGCAGAAGTTGGCGCATAACTTTTTTATGCCGCCTGAATTATTATCTTTAGCTTTGCGCCAAATCTCATTATAATGCAAATTTCTCACAACAAAGTAGTCAGTATAACTTACGAACTACGTCTCGAACCAGATGGCGATGTAGTTGACCGCGCTGACCGGCAAAATCCCTTCTCTTTTCTTTTCGGCCATCAAAACGTTTTGGAAAAATTTGAGGAAAACCTGGCAGGTAAATCCGTTGGTAATAAATTTGACTTCGTACTGTCTCCGGCAGAAGGGTATGGCGATTACGAAGAAGAAGCCGTTTTGCAACTCAACCGCAGTTTCTTCAGCCACAATGGCGTTATTCAGGAAGACATGATTTTTGTCGGAAATGTAATTCCGCTTATGGACCAGGACGGCAATCCTTTCCACGGGCGCATTGTCAACATCGTAAACGATAACGTAACGGTTGACCTCAACCACCCCCTCGCCGGCAAAACGCTCTACTTTAGTGGCGAAGTGGTTGACGTTCGCGATGCACACCCCATGGAAATTCAACATGGTCACGTACATCCGCACGGCAACCACCACCACGACTGATTAACCATTTGCCAGCCAACGTCTCACACACTCCGGTATTGCGGTTATGACTATACGTAACGAAGACGATACCTGTGAGCCGGACTTGTTACAAGACGAGCTCATAGAGCGAATGACCTTTACGGTTGATAAAGGTCAGCAACTTCTTCGCATAGACAAGTACCTCCATCACCTCATAGGGGGCAATATAAGCCGCACCAAAATTCGCTACGCAGCCGATGCCGGCAACATCACCGTAAACGGCAAACCTGTAAAACAAAACTACAAAGTACGCGGAGGCGATGTGATAGACCTCATCATACCCCGCCCTCCCTCGTACGATTTAATTCCCGAAAACATACCCCTCAACATTCTGTACGAAGACGAAGACGTAATCGTTATCAACAAAGACCCTTACATGGTAATGCACCCGGGTCTTGGCAACCCTTCGGGCACACTCATCAACGCCCTCTTGTGGCATTTCAAAGATCTACCGCCAAAAGACGGTGAACCCTTGCGGCCGGGACTGGTGCACCGCATAGATAAAGGCACCAGCGGCGTGGTGGTAGTGGCAAAAAGCGAGTTGGCGCTGGCGCACCTTGCTGGGCAGTTTTATCACAAAACCACAAAACGCCAGTACCTCGCCCTCGTATGGGGCGATATAAAAAACGACTCAGGTACTATCTCCGTCAACATCGGCAGGCACGGTCGCGAGCACCGGCAGTTTCAGGCGTTTCCCGAAGGCGACTTTGGCAAGCCGGCCATCACCCACTATCGCGTGCTGGAGCGATTTCACTACGTAACCCTCGTATCGTGCGAGCTTGAAACAGGCCGCACTCACCAAATACGTGTACACATGAAACACATCGGGCACACGCTTTTTAACGATGAGCGGTACGGGGGTAACAAGATACTAAAAGGCACCGTTTACACCCGTTACAAACAATTCATCGAAAACTGCTTCGCCATCATGCCCCGGCAAGCCCTGCATGCTGCCACGTTAGGTTTTGTACACCCGCGAACCGGCCGCGAAATGTACTTTGAATGTCCCCTGCCCGATGACTTCGCAACAGTGCTGGAAAAATGGCGCAAGTACTTCCACGGTACACTCAGTCAGCAGGAAGAGCGCTCTCCATAGCAGTGCAATCTCAAATGTTTTAAAGTACAACGCTGCACCCAATGGCATTTTAATTGTTGTGGGGTGCCCCCGCTGCTGCGCTTCGCATAGCTACGCGCAGAAGCGGGGTCGGGCTTACTACGGGGTACGCTTTCGCTCCCGCCGCGCCCGCGCGTTGAATGTTTTTCAACGGTGCGGGTGCGGCCACTTCGCTGCGCTCGTGCCCTTCGCATCCCTCACCCGGGCAAGCGCTCCGGCAGCCCTTGTTTTGCGCAAAGCAGCACAGATGAGCACGTGTGGCAGTAACGATTTGTATAAAGAATAAATATAATGTGTTGAGTGGATGTCACGGGGCGGGGGGGGGGGGGGGGGCGGGCCCAAAACCGCTAGCAGCCCAAAGCAAAACCCCCCCCCGCCCCGCCCCCGCCCGCG
>JANWXI010000109.1 GCA_025057415.1 Chitinophagales bacterium | reverse complement strand
ATCCTTTCCCCGCATCCACTTGTGTAAATTACTCCCCTACTTCCCTCAGCTTATGGCGGGCACATCCATAATACTTTACTGCACTACACCTGAAGTATCTGGTAAAACTCCGCTTCCCGCATAGCTCTAAGCCGCTATCACCCTCATCTTTAAACCGTAGCGGGGTTTAAGCGTAATAAGCGGCTCTGCCACCACGCGGAATCCCGGCTGCAGGCGAAACTTCAACCGCTTGTATAAGTGTATCAAAATAATCATCATCTCAAGCATGGCAAAGTGATTCCCGATGCACAAACGAGGACCGCCACCAAACGGGAAATACACAAACCTGTCAATCTGGTTGCGTATTTCGGGGGCAAAGCGCTCCGGCATAAATTTCATCGGCTCCTGCCAGTATTGTTTGTTTCTGTGATAGTACAAAATTGGTATCAGCACATTCGTGCCCGATGGGATGCGGTATTTCCCTATCGTGTCGTCTTCGTAATTTCTGCGGCCCACTGCCCAGGCAGGAGGGTATAGCCGCATACTCTCCTCTATCACCATACGCACATACTGAAACTCCATCACCCTGTCAAAGGTCAGCGTTTTGCCCTCGTCAAATTTTTCCTGTATTTCCCGTATCATTTTTTGCTCTGCTTCTTCGTTTTGAGAGAGAAGATACAGAGTCCAGCACAGGGCATTGGCAGAAGTTTCATTGCCCGCAATAAATATGGTCATAACCTCATCGCGCAACTGTTTGTCATCCATTGCCTCTCCCGTTTCTTCATCGCGGGCATCAAGCAGCATCGATAGCAAGTCATCTTTAGATACTCCTTCCTTCCTTCGTTTTTCAATTACACCCAATATGAGCTTGTCTAAATTGGCAATAATTCCCTGCCACTTTAGGTTAAATGGAGTAGGGAAGTAAGGCGGCAGCGTAAAGGGATTATTAAGACGCTCTATAGCCATCTCGTTGAGCGTAAACATCTGCTCACCGATAAACTTTGCGGTTTCTTCGCTGATACCACTGCTGAAAATAGCTTTGGCGATAATGTCTAACGTAATACTGGTCATCTCGGGCAGCATGTCAACTGCTTCGTCTTTGCCGGAAGCGTGCAGCAGTTTATCGGTCAGTTGTGCAGAGCGCTCGCACATCATGGTGGTGAGCAGAGCAAGTTTCTGTTTGTGAAACGCGGGTTGCAACAGTTTACGTTGTTTTTTCCAAAACTCGCCTTCGCTGGTCAGCAGGCCGTTGCCAAGCAACAGCTTCAAAATTTCATACGCCATGCTCTTCCGGTAATTGCGGTTGTTGTCAACCAGTACATAACGCGCATACTCGGGGTTAGTTGCTACAACGGCGCGGTTTAGCGGCAATACCAGCGAAAAAATATCTCCGTAACGCTCGGCAAAATCGGTAATGGTACGGATAGGGTCGCGCTTGAGCATCAGCGCGTGACCGTACATCCAGTGAGCGCCATCAGGTACAGGCGGTGCATCTTCACTGATTTTAGGCAACAACAAACTCATACAGCTTCGGTTTTTGATAGTATCGTTCGGTATTTTCTCCAAAGAAATACAATTCCGGTAATACCCGCTGTTATCATGAGCATGGATATGATTTCACTTTGCCGAAATTCCCCAAAAGGCAACCGGTACGTATCGCGCCCCGAGAGGTCGCGAAGTTGCTCGATGGTTAACCGCTGTATTCCTATCAGTACGGCAAATACAGATGTGAGCATAAACGGCGCATGCGTAAGTCGTTTGCGCAATGCCCACAGTATCAGAAAAATCGTAAAACACATGGCAAATTCGTACAAGGGGGTAGGGTAAGCCGGTTCAGCCAACCTAAAACAATGTTCCTCCACACATCCCGGAATAGGCACCCCTTCGTCTATGATGTTGTGCTCATAGTAGCTGCTCCACAACCATTGCGGTATAAAAGAGGGCTTGGGCGATGTATTGGTTATGCCCCAGTCACCGTCTCCACTCACATGGCAACCTATGCGACCGATACCGTTAGCCAGTATGAAACCGGGCGCTATGGAGTCAAACAAATAACCAACCTGAATTTTCTTGATACGCGCATACACGGCAATAGCAGCCGCAGCGCAAATCAAGCCGCCGTAAATGGATAATCCGCTAAAAATGGAGCCAAAGGGGTCATCCCAAAACTGCCGGTAGTCATCCGGGTTTTCCAGGTAGTTGAAAAAATTTGAACCCAATACTCCGAATATAGCTGCAAGCACTACCATATCGCCCAAATGATTGCTGGGCATGTCCACAAACTTTTTCTTGACGGGCTTTGGCAGTTTATCTTTATTGCGCTGGTAGTAATACAACGCGGCAAATGCAACCCCGCCCAGCAAACCCGCCCATACATTTCCGTATTGAAAAATAGAAATAACAGCAGAGATAATATTGCCTTGCCCGGGCATCATGTACTCGCGCAAAGTCATTTGTCCTGTACTGAGCAGTTTCTGATAGCTGACAATGCCTGCAGCTTTAAATAACAATACAAATCCGGTTAAAAAGTACACGGCCATGTCCAAATAGCGGGGGGCCTCGCCTACGGTAATCTCTGCCTCTACTCCTCTCATGAGTCCGAGCTTCTCGCGGCGGCGCATTTCATGTGATGCAACAGCAGCCGCAAATAAAAAACCCAAAGCCACAAAAAAACCGTAACTGTAAACCGGTAAAAAACGGTAATCAAACGATGGGTGTTGCCCAAGTGTGAAGTACAGCCAATCGGTGAGGCGCGGATAACATCGCAGTAAAATCATTACTCAGTGATTACGGTGCGAAAATGAAAAAATAAACGGTATAAAGTTTTACGCGCAAGTAAAGTAATACCAAATAATTTCGGTGTGCAGCAATGTCTATTCATCTTTAAGTAATATATAGTTTTTGTAGGTTCCTATCTCCCACCCCGTTTTTTCATAAATCCATTGCTTTATCTTTTGCTTCCAGGGCAATTTGTTTTGTGAAGTATCATACGTAAATACCCAATTTGCTTTAGCAATGCGCGCCTGCATGACTGCCGGGTGCGTACCTTCAAAATGGTCGAGCGCCTCTATGATTCCGTAATCGTACGTTTGCAAATCTACTCCGGAATACTTCCGGCTTATCCAGGCATCGTCATGCCACTGTTTATCCATCTCAATACTCTTCTGCATCATGGCATGCGGGGGTTTCACGTGCCCGTAATGGTAGATAATCCCTCCGGAGTGTAAAACGCGCAACTTTCGGTTGGGCATTTTGCGAAATCCCATGGAATCCTTGTAGCTGAAAATGCGTTTGTCATTTCGGATAATACGTATTTCGCGTTTGTGCCAATGGGGAGAGTTTACCACATACCGGTAACTGCCCCAAAAGTGTATGAAATCAAACAATAACCCCTCAACCTGTTTACGGTGCAGATACTTTTTCATGTTTTCATGAATCGTGTTGAGCGAATTTTCATGTACTACCTCATCGGCCTGTATGTAAAAACACCAGTCGGTATCCTCTCCTATGGCATGAAACGCCTTGTCGGTTTCGGCTGCAAATACACGCCCGCCTGTGCGAAGGTTTTCGTCCCACACAGTGGGTAGTATGAGTACTTTAGCGGGATGTATCTGCCGCACTAAATCCAAAGTACCGTCATCACTTTCGCCAACGGCAACTACCACCTCATCACACACCGGCAGTATAGACCTTATGGCCTCACAAATCGGATAGTCGCACCGGATGGCATTGCGTATAAAGCTGAAACCGGTTACCTTCATAGTACGTAAACTCTGCGCAAATCAACACTCGCTCACCGCAAGATTACCATTTTGCCGAAGCCCTTTTTGAAGTACTTGTCGTAGTTTTCGGGGTTATGTTCTACTTTCTCTCCGTCATTTTTGGCAACCACCCGGTAAAAATACACTCCGTTGGCAAGCAGGTCACCGTACTGGTCGCGTCCGTCCCATTTGTACTCAGTGCGGTTTACACCGATGCGAAGGGGACCTAACTCATCCTTGTAAATTTCTTTAACGACTGTGCCCTTTACGTTCATGATTTGTATTTTCATGAAATCAGGTACTTCGCTGCCGGTGAGTGTAAAAATAAACTGGGTGGCGGTGCTGAACGGATTCGGATAATTCAGTACATGGGTGATTGTCATTTTGTTTATCACCTCAAAACTTATTTTGTAATCATAGTAGGTAAAACCCTCCAAACGCGCATTTACCGTAGGATGATTGCCGCTGCGGTCAGCGGCGCGCACCACCAGCTCGTATCGCCCGTCAACGGCAAAATGAGGCGAGTAGCTTACACGCGCCCTGTTTTCTTTGTGCAGAAGGTTTACATCAGCAGGGTAAAATGTTAGTTCCCCACTTGCATATCCTATTCTGCGCAGTTCGGTCTCGTTCGGATAACGGATATATACATCTATCACTGAAGTATCATTAAGAGCTAAAAACTTGTTTTCATCACGCAAGGTAATCAGTATGTGTGGCTTGGCAGACACAATGTCGCCATTAAAGATGTGTTGCCCGTCAAAGGTTACGTCAAGTAACGGATTGGTTTCATCGCCCGAAACCTGGAAACTGATTTCTGCAAAGTTGTTGAAATGAAACTGCTCGGGTTGGTCGTTATCGGGGTTTGCCTCTAAGCTTAATTTGTTTACGCCCACATACGAAGTAGAGTTGAGCGGAGCGTTATATTCCATGATGAGCGTATCTAAACCGGGCAACGGGCTGTGACGTATGTATGAGGTGATGTTGTTTAGTTGCGCATCGCGCAGAGTGTATTTTACCAGCATGCTGTCCATATCTGCCTCGGTGATACTCTCAAGCGCCATTTCCATGTGAAGGGTGCCCCCGGCAGCCAGGTTATTGCTGATGACAAAATGTGCTGCCGGATTCACGGCCGCCTCGGGAGCTTTTTTATACAACACGCGCCAGTACTGCATCTGAGGGGGGGTGCGGTGTACCAGGTCTGTAGCTCTCCATCGTAGTTTCAAATAAGGATAGACAGAAGCTTTAACGATGTTTGTATCAAAAATATGGTCGGGTTGCGAAGTGGTAAAGAGTAGTGTTTCCGCACCGGCTGCGTTTACCCCAATTACCTCCAGATGAGTTGAATCATTATCAGGTAATTCTACGGGCGTGCGCCTCCAGTGTAAACTGCCCCACTCCAATGCAGGACCAATCAGCGTAGAGGTAAAAGTTCCGCTGAACCAGTTTCCCGTAAAAGTGATGGTGGTGTCTAAAGGCGACCAGAAATTGTTGCTGTAACTGAACGACCCGCTGCCTTTCCCTTTTTGCGTAAAATAAACACAGTTGCCTGTGCCGTTACCGCTCTTGAGGAACAGAGCCGGAAACCCGATGGACGACAAGGCCTGAATAACCGTACTATCCCAGGAGGTATATGGCACAATGTTATTGGAGTACACAAGTATATAATGCCCGTTAGGTATAGAGTCAATAAAACGCTGTATTACCTGGCCCCAGGTTTTGCCGTAATAAGGCAAATTGGTGTTGGTGGTGGGGTGAACACCTACCGTACGAAAATCAAAACCGAATTGCGTGTTGGTTTTATCGCTGCAATGATAGTTGCCAAACTTATCGCCAAAATTATCGTAGGGATTTGTGTTGAAACTTCCCCATGCTTCACCGGTTACGCTGTCAATCACGGCAAAGGTTAATCCGTTGTTGAAACCGCAGCCGCCCATGCGGTAGCTGTGCATGCTGTAGTTGTTGTATTCCCAGCCGAGATCTCCGGCATCTATGTTTCCGCCTACAGCGTTGGTATAACCGGCGGTAACCCTGATGGTGTTGACGGTAGGCGGAAATTTGAATCGCCTGTCAGATGCATCAATATTAAGATTGAGCGGAAAATCTTTTTGCCATTGATACAGATGACTCTGGTTCCAGCCCGGATATTCATCCTTTAAATATATGAAACTGCTGTACCGCCATTGCGGGTTTGTACTGTCAATGGCAACGCGCCAGTAATAAACGGTACTGTCAGCGTAAACAATGGTTGGGGTAAAATGCAACACACCGCCGGTTTGCGTAACGGTGCCGCTTTGTAGTGGCTGTAAAAACAACTCAGAGGTATCAATTTCAAAACGGTAAGTGCGCAGGGGTGCAAACGGATTAACCGTGGATGCCTTGAGGGTTACACCCTGTTTGGGCACTATTGCAAACTCATACGGATAGATTGGCACCACATCATCACCCTGAATGTTGAAACTGATAGGGCTTACCAGCTGATTGTTACATTCATCCATCTCGTCAAAGGTGTTAGTAGCGTCAAGTTGTATCTGAATGGTGTTTTGGCCATACCCGATGTTGTTAATCAGTGTGGGTAATCTGAGCGAAAAGGTATCCAGATAGTAAGGAGCTTTCACTTTGAAGAAATGTTGATACACCGATGGCGTGTTCGAAGCATCCGTAATGGTTCGGGTCAGTAAAATGACTATGGAGTCCCTGATTGCCTTGCCGAGATTTATGACCGTTAAACGCACTTCAAAGGAATCGTAATTGGGTGTAACGGTAGCAGGTACAATGTTGATGTATGAAGGTTGTATGGCATAATCGGGCTTGGGGTGTTGATTGAAAGGTAACGCAGGGTCACCGTGAAAGGTCATTTCAAAAGCCACCATTTTATCAAAATGGGTACTGGAGGGTTTAGTGAGCACGTTGTTGAATGCGCGCACCAAACTCTCCCCCATGGTTTTTCGGTACATGCTGCGACTAAAGGCGAGGTAGTACGCAGTGACAAAAGCATGCAACCCGCTGGATACAGATAAACTCGTGGTGCTCAGAAACGCAATGGCGGCTTTGTTGGGCTCAAACACAAATTGTTCACTGCTGCTCTGAAACTTGTCGTGTATGTTTCCGGCGTAGCATCCGTTGCTGATAAAGAGTGGATACTTTTTGTAGTTCTGATAGTTCTGGGGGATGTCTGTACTGAAATCAAAAACGTTATTACCCGAGTGGCCGAAGAAGTTGATGATAGAAACCCCCTCTTTGATGCGATTGTTGATAATATCTGAAACTGATTGCGACAAGGGTTGCGAGCCCTGTTTGGTAAATGTGTGCACATTGGCGCCCCACGAGGTATCTTCAGCAATTTTTTCGTATTCAGATAAATAAAATTTGAAGAGGTTCTGTTCGGTAAGCGTGGTGCCTCCACCCAGGTGCATGATTTGTTTTTGCCAATCTTTGGCGTTGATGTTGTCGCAAGTAGGGTAGAAATTCAGTTGCTCCTCGTAATCCTTTACTTTTTGCAGGTAATCTTTCACCTGCTGAGGGGTTTCTGCAGCCAATCTGCCTATTTGTATCATCATCGTATCGCTTTCGCGCGAAGCAGCGAGTAAATTATCGGAGGCGGGATAACCAAAACTTGGTATCAGGCACTGTGCATAATCAGCGCTGTTGGGGTTGCGCACCTTATCCATTTCGCGCCCCTTGCCTATTAAGAAAACAAAGCGCGGTTTTATTTGCCAGTTATCTCTTGCCCATCGAATAAAGTTTCGTATCGCCAATGGCGATTTTTGTATGCCATAAGCAAACTGGTCGTACAGCGTGTCAATATTGATAACGCGCGCCGTGTATTTGCCGGTAGCAGGGTTAGCCACCACATCGCGGAATTTTCGGTACTCCTCCACATAATTAATGCCCTGCAAGGGCGTCATCAGCTTACTATGGCTGATAATGATGTAATCGCCCTGCCGCGAAAGGGATGCTAAGTTGTCAAACACGTAAGGAGTAACCGAAGTGACAGTTGTGTAAGAACCCTGACCGCCGCTGAGTATTGCGAGTTCACGCACAATGGTTGAGGGAGGCAACAAGAAACGAAGGGGCGAAGTGCCGGGCGGGTCGTTTGATTGCAACCGGTAACCGTTTGTCAAATCATACAGAACGGGCTTGAGACCGTTATCGTTGAAATTGGTAATTTCCAGATAACGGCTTGCCAGCGATGCGCCCAGTTGAAAGTAAAAAGTATTAGCATTATTAAAGTTAAACTGGCGGGGGTACGTAAGCTCTACAAAGCAAACGGTGTTTTGCCGCAAACTAATGCCAGTGCCTGCGTCTTTGAAGTTTACGATGTTATTGCCATTGATAATTTGTGAAGGGCTGATGGTAAACGTTTCCAGGTTTATCCGGTACTGGTTGGTGGGGTTGTTGTAAGGCAGATTTGTTCCGTTAAAAGCTAATCGTACATCGCGCAGTTCACCGGGTCCGGTGGCACGGTTAATAAAAGAAACCCGCAGGGTGGCGTTAGGGCCTGGCGGATAAACAGCCGAGCAGTTGAGCGTTACATCCTGTGATACAACCTGACCCGACCCCGACTGGGTACCGAAGTAAGTACTGTTAACATAACCCTCGCCCTCTTCAAAAGTTGATTTGAATACCTCTTTGCCTCCTGCCAGGTATGACCTGCCCGGAAAGAACGTACCGCTTTTGACATCAATTACCCGGTGCATGTAGTAGTTTTCTTTGGGGGGAGGGTTATTGATATTGTTGGGTGTATTGACAAAACGCAGATTTGAACCGCCGGCTTTGCGGGTTAAATAATATGTGGAAACATCGGTAAATAAACTGTAATACGGGTTGCTCTGCATAGATGCCGAAGGGTAAAGCAAACTGTCAATGTCACCGCGGTTTGCTACGCCGTAGAACTCAATGTAATCGTTAACGGTAAAATTGCTGCCGCTGTACGAAACGTAAATAGGCACTTGCTGGCCTCTGTAATATAGCGCCCACTCAGAAGCGGGCACATTATTTATGCTGGGTATATACGATGCCAGCGTAGTTTGGGGAATGCGGTAAAAACCATCTGCACTTACCTGAATTTTATAATAAACGGCATTGTAGTCAACCCATTCGTTGCCGTAGGGCTGTGCACGAACAAGCAGCGCTGATAACAACACAACAAAGGCAGGTAAATTTTTTATCATAGTGCTCAGTTGCGCTTTTTCGTAATGTCAACCCTCAGCGAAATAACGTGTGAATACAACCCACCGCCCCCGTCTGCATCTTTTAGTGTGGTGAGATTGGTAAGCGCATAGTCAATGCTGATGATTTTAATGAGCAGCCCTGCACCGATGTTGGGCGATACCAAAATTTTCTTTTTCCCAATCTCGTCCACAGAGCGCTGCAGGTTGCCCACGCCGGTGCGTACACAAACACCTATGTCAGTGGCGGGCGCGTATTTCAGTTCAAGCCCTGCGCTCATATCTAAGCTGAGCGGCTGCGCAGGCAACAAAACATTGCGCTTGCCATCTGTAGAAACAGCGAAATTTACCTCAGGATTTATGTAGAATTTATTTTTTACATTTCCTTCGTAGGCAGCCCCGAGAAGAAAAATCGGAACGGTCACTTCGGTGGTATTCTGCGGCAACTCATTGCCGGCTTGTGTGAGCGCCATTTTTTCTTCATCGGTAAAGTTGAAGCGCCATGCGTTGAAGGTGCCCGTAACATCGCGCGCCATAAAACCAAAGCGCCATTGTTTGATGCGGTATTGCAAGCCGACATCCAGCCCGAAGCCGAAAGCCCTGGCAAACCTGCCCACCTGACGGTAAATTATTTTGGTATTGACCCCTAAGCTTAACCCATTGACAGGTAGGGTTTGCGCATAATGCAGCGCGAATGCGTAATCGGCTGCACTGAAGGATGTTATTTTGCTGTAATCTAAACTGCCATCGGGTTGCACCAAAAAGAGCGTGTTGGGAATGTCATCCACCCCGAAGCGGTAAAACGAAAAACCGATGGTGCGCTTGCGCGTTTGCACCGGTACGGCAAACGACACAAAGTCATATTTGGCAATACCCGCAAAATACTCTGAGTGCATAATACCCAACTGAATGGTATGCGGAATGTGCACCAAACCTGCCGGGTTGTAATAGTTGGCATATACATCGCTAACCGATGCAGTTTGTGCATTACTCATGGCCATACCTCTGGCTCCTACGCCTACATTCAGAAATTCGTTGCTGTATTTGCGAACTACCTGTGCATTCGCAGCATTAAGGGCAATGAACAAGAAACCCGTTAAAACAATTATCCTCATCTGGTATTATTTGTTAAAAACTTTTCGCCAAGTATAACGAATTTGCCCGTTTATATTGTTCACGGCAGTCAATAAGTGTAGGGTTTCCTCTTCGGTTATCGCCACGCCTGTTACCGGCACGTATATGTTTACCATGGCACTCACCACCTGCTTGTTTTCAGACAATAAATAAATGTATCTGCGTTGCTTGAACGATATAAAATTAGTCAAAATTTTTTGTCCTGTATCGGGGATGCCCATTCTTTCAAAATATTTACTTAACACGGATGTTTCAATGCAGTTCAATAGGTCATAGTATTTGTCAACAACACTTGTTTGGTAGCGCACAAGCATGGCTTCGAGTAACAGTTCTACCCCCAGGTGAGCCAGCACAGAAAGGCGCAAGCGCCTGCGGTTCAAACCTTCATGCTCCATCATGTGTAAGAAATCATGGCATTGTTGGTTAAACCAAACGGATGAATGAAATTGCCGGTCGGCTGCGTAGTGGCGCTGTATTCCCTCGTGCAGGGCGCTTAATAATTCACCGGCCGGTGTAACGGTGTTGTGGATATGCCGATGATAAATGCGCGTGAAGCCCCGTTTCAAATCCGGAATGGTCAGCCCGGCAGCAACGTATGGCGAGGCAGGAGCGCCTTCGTATAAGTAGTGCGATACGAAAAACAAGTGCGGTTAAATAAAATCCTAATCCCAAAATTGTCATTAGAAACTGAAGATAGGTGGGGAATTCATGTTATTGGTACTCATCCAAAGCCCTGTAAACC
>JANWXI010000108.1 GCA_025057415.1 Chitinophagales bacterium | reverse complement strand
TTCTCCTTTTGTTCCCATTTTTTTTTATATCACAAATAAAACTTTTTTTTTTCGTTTTTTTTTGGGGGCCGCGCCCTGGGGCCCCCCGCCCCGAAATCATCATCCAGCCAAACTATACAGCAATTACCCTTCGAGCCGCCTGCGGCGGCCCGATGGGTCACTACACTAACATCCCCATTACCAATAGCCCCGTGCCTGCGCCGCAGCGTGCTTACATGCCGCATCACTATAATTCAACACAACACCGCGGGTCGCCCGCTAAGGGCGGGCGACCCGAATAAAACCACACTCTGATGAGCAAACTACCGCTGGTTTTTTAAACAATTTAATATTCTACCGAAAACCCCTTCCAAACAATCAAGGTATGAACAGAATACAAATTAGTAATTGTGCAACTAAACGCCAGCCGCAATCAAATCATTTTACTGCGAACCGCCTGTACTGTCAGGTGTTTGTAATATTTGAAAAGTTAGTTGCTAACTACCAAAAATATTTTGTTCATTTACGCGCCTAAACTAAAAGGATACGCTATTATGAAGAGAATGAATTTTTACATTTTTTCCACTATCCCGTTTGTCTTGTTTTTCACCATCGCGTCAGCTCAGTTGCGCTGTGGCGCTGACCAGGCGCGCCGTGAACTTCTGCGCGAGCATCCCGAAATATTGATAAACGAAAGGGAATTAGAAGAGTTTACCAAAGATTTTATTGCCAACCAGTACTCTAATAAACGCAGCGGACCTTACGTGATTCCTGTGGTGTTTCACATCATTCATCAGGGTGGTCAGGAAAACATCTCAAAAGCCGATGTACTGTTTGCTCTTGATGAGCTAAACCGTGGTTTTAACAAAATGAACGCTGACACAAGTTTAGTTATTCCTGAGTTCAAAAACAATATCGCCAACATGGAGGTGAAATTCCGGCTGGCTCAGATTGACCCCTGGGGAAACTGCACCGATGGCATTGACCGGATATATTCCTCTCAAACCTGGGTGGGAGATGACTACTCTAAACTCAACAACTGGCCGCGCGACAAGTACCTGAATATATGGGTAGTCAGCAAAATGCGGAATGGTGTTGCCGGTTATTCCTACTATCCGGGTTCTGTAGATGTATTGTGGAATGTGCCTGCCCGCGATGGTGTGATGATTCTGTACAGTTACCTTAGTTATGAGCACACCCTCGCTCATGAGGTGGGCCACTGGAGCAATCTGAAACACTGCTGGGGCGATACAAATGAACCGGGTGTTTCTTGCGGGGATGATGATGTGGACGATACACCGGTTACCAAAGGGTGGGCTTTCTGCCCCTCGGCAAACAATGCCGCTGTTTGTACCTCGTCTGTTAAAGAGAATTACCAAAACATCATGGAGTACTCGTATTGCAGTCACATGTTCACAAACGGTCAAAAAGCACGGGTACACGCTGCATTGAACAGTACTAAGGGACAAAGAAATAACATTCATACCGAAGCCAACCTGATAGCTACCGGCACGCAGGACGGTTTTACCCAGACATGTGCTCCCAAGGCAGATTTCTACGCCACCCAGCGTTACGCCTGTGCAGGGCAACAGGTAAAGTTTGTGAGCTCATCCTTCAACGGCCCGGTGGATGATATTTTTTGGGAGTTTCCCAACGGTACACCCTCTACCTCTAATCAAGCAAGCCCCACGGTAGTGTTTGATAATCCCGGCTGGCAGGAGGTGAAACTTACCGTAAGTAACCAATACGGCTCCAGTACAAAAGTAAGCTCAGGCAGAATTTTCATTGCTCCCAACCAACCATTTGCAGCGCCTTACTATGATGATTTTGAACAGCCCGGAGCAATCAATGAATACGGATGGGTTTCCGTTAATTATGATGAAAACGAAACATACTTCTCTCAGGTTGACTACGTAGGCAGGAGCGGTAACCGCAGCTTAATGCTTAACAACTATTACACCCGTCACAATGGCGATATTGACGAAGTCATTTCACCCCCGTTTGATTTGACGGGTTTGTCTAACCAACAAATGAACCTGTCTTTCTACTACTCGTTGGGTTCGTGGGATGAGGACTTTTTTGGAGTGCGAGATTCGCTGGTGGTGTATGCAACTTCTAATTGCGGGGGTAATTGGGTAAAAATTTACAATAAAGGCGGAGCGTCTATCATAAATGCCGGCTATCAGCAGGGTTTTTATGTGCCGGGCAAAGACCAGTCATACTGGCGGTTTGTGAAAATTAATATTCCCTCCTCTCTGAAACAACCCAACGTTCGTTTCAAAATTCAGGTGTTCAGCTCTGTAAAAACCAACAACTTCTACATAGATGATTTTAACCTCGGTTCAGCTCCGGTGGGCAACACCGATATGGATGCGGCTCCGTTTTTCATCTCTCCCAATCCTGCCTTAGATAAACTTGTTTTGAGTAATTTACCTGACGGCAATTACACTGCCGAAATACGTGATGTGACAGGCAGGTTGGCACAAAGTGTCATGTTCACGGTGGCAAATGGTGAGTCAGTCATTAACCTCGAAAACCTGAGTGGCAACTCAGTTTACCTGCTCACGGTTATTTCAAATGATTATTCACATACAATTAAATTCGTAAAGCAATGATATATTTGCATACATCTTCGTCAGCAACTACTAAATAACGCATACCTATGAAAAAACTGTTCATTTTTTCTTTAATGATTGCGGCTAACAATCATTTAATAAATGCTCAGTCATATTGCGGTGCGGATGCTGCGCGTAAAGAGCTTATTCGTTCACATCCTGAGATTCTCATAGACGAAGAGCAACTGGAGGAATTTACCAGGCAATACATACAAAATAATTACAAAGACCAACGCAGTGGTCCGTTCATCATTCCCGTTGTGTTTCACATTATACATCTTGGCGGTAATGAAAATATTTCAAAAGATCAGGTGCTGGATGCGGTGCGTATTATGAACGAAGATTTTAACAAGAGGAATTCCGATACATCTCTCGTGATTCCCGAGTTTAAAAATCTTATTGCCGACATGAAGGTGGAGTTTCGCCTGGCACAAAAAGACCCCTGGGGCAACTGTACTGATGGGATTGAACGCATTTACTCTTCACAAACTTGGATGGGTAACGATTATTCAAAACTCAACAGCTGGCCTCGCGAAAAATACCTGAACATATGGGTAGTAGGGCGCATGCGCGATGGAGTGGCCGGTTACGCATATTACCCCGGTTCGGTCAATGCATTGTACAATGTACCGGCACGTGATGGTGTAATGATTTTACATGATTATGTTGGAAGTATAGGCACGGGCAACCCCGGCCGTTCACGTGCTCTGACCCACGAAATAGGTCACTGGTCAAATCTCAAACACCCGTGGGGAGACAACAATAACCCTGGTGAGTCATGTGGAGATGATGATGTAGATGATACACCCATTACGAAGGGGTGGACATTTTGCCCCTCTGCCAACAACTCTGCTGTATGCACCTCAGGGGTTAAGGAAAATTACCAAAACTACATGGATTACTCCTATTGTTCGCGCATGTTTACCCTCAAACAAAAAGACCGTGTGCACGCTGCTTTATTGTCTAACAAATCTCAACGTAACAACTTGTATACTGAAGCAAACCTTATCGCCACGGGTACCAATAACGGTTTCACACAAACCTGTGCCCCTATAGCCGATTTTTGTGTTAGCAATTATTCGCATTTTGCCTGTGTGGGCAATCCGGTTAAATTTGTCAATACCTCTTACAACGGACCTATCGACAGCGTTTTGTGGGAGTTCCCCAATGGTACACCGGCTGTTTCTACAGCTTCAAGCCCCGCGGTGGTCTTTAACACTCCGGGCTGGCAGGAAGTTAAGCTCACTGTTAGCAATTCATTCGGTTCCAATACAAAAGTGAACAACCGCAGGATTTTCATAGCGCCTAATCAACCCTTTACTACCCCTTACTATGAAGATTTTGAAATCCCCGGAGTTTTGAATGACTATGGCTGGGTATCAGTCAATTACGATCAAAATGAAACATATTTTACTCAGGTAGATTTTGTGGGTAAAAGCGGCACCAGATGTATGATGTTAAACAACTATTACACCCGTTTCGACAGAGATATTGACGAACTTATCTCCCCGCCTTTTGACCTTACTCCTTTGTCTAATCAGCAACTAACCCTTTCATTTTACTATTCCCTTGGTTCATGGGATGAGGATTTCATGTTTGTATACGACTCTTTAGTTGTCTATGCAACAGCCAATTGCGGAGGCACCTGGACAAAAATATATAACAAAGGTGGCGCCTCTATTATAAATGCTGGTTACCAGCAAGGTTTTTATGTGCCGGGAACTGACCAGGCATACTGGCGATTCGTTAAAATTAACATTCCACCATCTTTAAAACAGCCGAATGTAAGGTTTAAGATTCAGGTATTCAGCTCTATCAAAACTAACAACTTTTACATTGATGACATAAACATTGGCTCTGCACCGGTGGGGGTAGAGGAAGATGCACTCTCGCATTTTCAAGTAACGCCTAACCCGTTTGGTTCCGTGCTACTACTCCACAACTTACCTTCGGGTATTTGTTCGGTTGAAATGCGAGATATCACCGGTCGCCTCGTATTGTCTGAGGAAATTTCTCCCGCTGAAGATACTTACGAACTAAAAACATCATCCCTCAGCGGTACAGGTCTGTACTTACTTACCATTCGCTCCGGTAATTCTGTTCGTACCGTTAAGGTGATGCGTCAGTAACTGCTGGAAACTGTACAATCGTTACATACGGCTACGATTTACCTCTACGTCCTCTGTAGTTTAAATCACCTGTTGAAACTTGTACAAAACCTCCCGAGGTTGTTTTTGAATATCCGCAAATTCCCTTATATTTGCATCCCTTTAAAAGAAGGGGCTGTCATTCATTGACCGGCAACGGTTCATAGGGGCATAGTTCAAGGGTAGAATAGCGGTCTCCAAAACCGTTGATGTCAGTTCGAATCTGGCTGCCCCTGCATCTTGGTAATATATGGAAAAAATTAAAGAATACTTCATAGAATCCTATCAGGAACTGACCCAAAAAGTTACCTGGCCCACCTGGAACGAACTGCAGGACAGCTCGGTGGTAGTGCTTGTAACGGCCGTCCTTATTTCACTCATTGTGGTGGTGATGGATGCCAGCTTTAAATGGGGTTTGACATGGTTCTATGAGAAAATAGTTATGTAAAACATTAGCAGGATGGTAGAGTCAAAAAAATGGCATGTACTGAGAGTCATAAGCGGGCATGAGCGCAAAGTACGCGACCACATCCAGCTGGAGATAAACCGCAACAAGTGGGACAAAATCTTCACAAACATACTTGTACCCACCGAGAAAGTTTATACCATCAAAAACGGTAAAAAGACCATTAAAGAGAAAACCCTTTTTCCGGGATATATATATCTGGAGGCCGATGATGAAAAAGTTACACAGGAGATGTGGCAACAAATTCGCCATATACATGGCGTGCTGGGTTTCTTAGGCACCCTGTCGCATCAGGAAGCCATGAAACTTCTTGGCAAAGCCGATGAAATGATGGAGGCAGGAGAGAGCATGGCTGAGCCATTCATCATTAACGAAGATGTGCGGATTATTGACGGAGCGTTTAACGACTTCATCGGCACCATTGAAGAGATTAACAACGAGAAGAAAAAACTCAAAGTAATCGTTAAGATTTTCGGGCGCAAAACCCCTGTGGAAGTGAGTTTTATGCAGGTTGAAAAACTTACTTAATCATCATAACAATAATTTAACAAACAACCATGGCCAAAGAAGTTACTGCTTACATCAAATTGCAAGTAAAGGGTGGACAAGCCAACCCTGCTCCGCCTATTGGTCCTGCTTTGGGTTCAAAAGGCGTGAATATTATGGAGTTTTGCAAGCGTTTCAACGCCCAAACTCAGGACCGCATAGGAAAGGTACTCCCGGTAGTTATTACCGTTTACTCCGATAAAAGTTTTGACTTTATCATCAAAACTCCTCCTGTGCATGCCCTGCTGATGGAATACACCAAAAAACAAAGCGGCTCTGCCGAGCCCAACCGTAAAAAAATCGGCACCGTGAGCAAAGAAATCATTGAAAAAATAGCCCGCGAAAAAATGCCCGACCTGAACTGCTTCACGTTGGAGAGTGCTATGAGCATGGTGGCTGGCTCAGCCAAAAGCGCGGGTTTTAATGTTGAAGGATACTAAACTTTTATTTCATAACCCGGAGGGAGGGGCACTTCACCCCGCCTAACCTCCACAAAACAAACAATATGAAGTTAACCAAAAAACGAAAAGCCATTGAGGGTCTGGTAGACAAAAACAAACTTTATACCCTCAGCGAAGCATCAAAGCTTATCAAAGACGTAACCACTTGTAAATTTAACGCCTCAGTGGACCTGCACGTTAAACTAGGTGTTGACCCTAAAAAAGCAGACCAAGCCGTAAGAGGTACTGCCGCTTTACCCCACGGTACAGGTAAAACCAAGCGGGTACTCGCCCTCACTTCACCCGACAAAGAAGATGAAGCTAAAAAAGCCGGAGCCGACTATGTGGGCCTGGACGAGTACATCACCAAAATCGAAAAAGAAAACTGGTTGGATTTTGACGTGGTAATAGCCACCCCCAACGTGATGGCTAAACTTGGTAAAATTGCACGTATCCTCGGTCCACGAAACCTTATGCCCAACCCCAAGGCAGGTACCGTAACTACCGAATTGGGTAAAGCTATTGAGGAAGTCAAAAAAGGAAAAATCGCTTTCAAGGTAGATAAATTCGGCATCGTGCACACATCCATTGGTCGCATTTCCTTTACTCCACAGCAAATCAGTGAAAACGCCGCCGCCTTGCTACAAACGCTCGCCAGGCTCAAACCCGCAACCGCCAAAGGGCAGTATTTCCAGAGCATTAGCATGGCCAGCACCATGAGCAAGGGTATCTTTATTGATTACAAATCTGTCCCCGGCCTCAATTAAATAACCTACTAAATGACTGTTACCATGGATAAGAATCGCAAGAATCAGGAAATTGCTGAGCTGAAACAAAAATTCAGCAACTCATCATACTTCTACTTTACCGACTCCTCTACTATGACTGTAGAGAAAACCAATAAGTTCCGCCGGTTGTGCTTCAACGCCGGAGTAGAGTACCGCGTTTCAAAAAATACGCTCATCAAAAAAGCGCTGGAGCAGACAGGGCGTAATTTTGAGGCATTATATCCCTTGTTGAAGGGCTTCACAGGGATTATCTTCAGTGCCGACGGTGCTACCCCTGCTAAAATACTAAAGGAGTTTCGCCAGGAGAGCGATCGCCCTATCCTTAAAGGTGCCTACATTGATAGCGAAGTGTATGTGGGCGACAATCAGATCAGCGTGCTCTCACAACTCAAAAGCAAAAAAGAACTCCTGGGCGATGTCATCGGTCTGTTGCAATCTCCCGCCCGAAACGTCATCAGTGCGCTGCAGGGCTCATCATCACAAAAGATTGCCGGACTTGTCAAAGCCCTTGAAGAAAGAGGTAAGTAACTTTGCAACAAAATTTCGACACACTTACGTAAACATTATCAACCATACTAAAACCCGCTGGTTTTCAACGGGTTTTGTTTTACGGTGTAACAGTTTTCTGATTTACATACGTCCGATAATTGTGGTAAATGGTGTGTAATATCAATTATACCCATAAACGCCATACCCGTTTTATCAACTATGTTCTTCCGTAGCTCACTGTGTGAGCGGCAATCACAAAGTAGGAGAGGAGATACGCGAAATTACTGCGCAGTGTTTTGGGCGCTAGTATTATCAGGCAATTCGTAAAAGTATTTTTTGCCCAACACAAAATGCTGCCATACAATACTACCCGGGTACAACAATCCGTTGTTGCGCTGTGTTATCTGTTTCCGTTTTATCCATAGTTCGGGAACTGCTAAACAAAAATGCAGATGCGCGCGATGTATCGCACAGGCAGTTTTCAGATTGCGCTCCTTGAGGGTGGCGTGTATCAATGCAGCAAAATCAAACACAAAACGAACAGGTATTTTCCATAGCTGGGCAGCGGGTAAATTCTTCAATAACATCATCATGCTGTTTCGGAAATTCAGATAGGTCTTGTGCGGATTTTGATACGACAAACTTCCTCCCCCCACATGATACACCACCGCTTCGGGCACTGCAATTATCCGATACCCTTTGTGCTGAAGTCGCCAGCAAAGATCCACCTCCTCCTGGTGCGCAAAAAAATCCTCGTCAAAACCGCCTGCCTCCCAAAATGCCTTTGCGCGCACAAACATACAAGCTCCGCTCGCCCAGAAAATATTAACTGCATCATCGTACTGTCCCATGTCCTTTTCTATCACCTGAAATATCCTGCCCCGGCAAAACGCATACCCCCACATATCAAGGTAGCCACCCGCAGCTCCGGCATACTCAAATTTATCGCGCTCGTGGTACGAGAGTATTTTCGGCTGCGCTGCCGCTATACGTTCATCTTTTTCCATCTTCTCAACCACGCGCTCAACCCAGTCCTCCGTCACCTCCATGTCCTGATTGAGCAATACATAATACGTAGCTTCCGTTTGCCGTAGCGCCTCGTTGTAACCCCCGGCGTAACCTCCATTGCGCGAATTAACCAGCACGCGTACTTGCGGATAATTCTTTCGCACAAATGCCACGCTGTCATCATCCGAACAATTATCGGCTACCACAATGTCGCATAGATGCGGGTCGGTGTATCTAACTACCGAAGGAAGAAATTGCTCTAAATACTTTCTTCCGTTCCAACTGAGTATCACTACCGCTACCTTTTTGGCTACATTCATCGCGGTGTAAACAAAACATATTTTGAAAAACCATGCTAACCCCTCAGGGTTTAAAGTCGGGATTGGCAGCGCGCTTGCGCCTCAGCCGCTCGTATATAAACGTAACCGGATTACTGAATTTTGCCTTGGGAACTTCGTTAGAATACTTGGGCGGCTCTATACCGTGTATGGTCACCTTGTTCTGGTTTTTAGCTTGTATAAACGCTTCTTTGAACTCATCTACACTCCGGTACGGATACACCACAACCTCCTTCAACTTCACAAAATCTTGTATCAGCTCAATTTGCAAAGTGTAGTAACGGGTCGAGTCAATCGAGCGCACAGCCACACTGCGTGCTATGTAACCCACAGCACTCACTTTCAGGGTATCCGACGCAGATACATACACCACAAACTGACCTTCGGGGTCGCAGGCGTAGTTTTTTTGCACTGAGCCGTTGCAGATGCGTACACTCGCCAAAGAAACCGGCTGTTTGGTTTTGATATCTACCACGCGGCCTTTGAGCATAAACGTCCCCTCGCGATACTGAAAGTTCAGTTGAGCGCGTGTGTGAAACACGATTACCGCAAACAACCCTGCCACAACCCAGCGAAACACTGCCACAGAAAAAAATATTTAACGCATCAACGAAAATAAAACCCCGCCATTAAACGGCGGGGTCTTGTATGGTAATTTGTGTTAATTCAACTCAAATCAGCTATTACTCAGCCACCACCTCAAACTTCACAACTACCTTGTGATTGGCACCCAGCCCCACTTCTGCCGAATAGGTGCCGGGGGTTTTAATGTCGCCTTCCAAAATGGTTATCTTCCTGCGGTCAACCTCCACAGATGCCTGGTTTTTAATGGCTTCTGCTAAATGATAAGGCGTTACGCTGCCGAAAATCTTACCCGAAGTGCCCACTTTGGCGCCTATTTTCAACTGTGCTGCCTGCAAGCGGTTTGATATCTCGTTAATTTGCTCAAGCAGTTTTGCCTCGCGTTTTTCGCGGGCTCTGTTGCGGCCTGCCAAAGCAGCTAAATTTGCCGGGTTTTTGATAACGGCATAACCTTTCGGTATGAGATAATTCAGTGCGTAGCCGGGTTTTACATTCACAATGTCATCGGCATAACCGAGCTTTTCTACATTTTTCAGCAGTATTACTTCCATTGCGTATCGTTTTGAGCGCTAAATGAAAATTATTTCAATAAATCAGCTACGTATGGCAGAAGCGCCAGATGGCGGGCGCGCTTTATAGCTTTCGCTACCTTGCGTTGGTACTTCAGTGAGTTACCGGTAATCCGTCGTGGATATATCTTCCCCTGCTCGTTAACAAAGTTCAGCAAGTAATCGGGGTCTTTGTAGTCAATATATCGGATACCGTTTTTCTTAAAGCGGCAGTACTTCTTCTTCGTAACCCCTATTTTAGTGGCAGTCAGGTACTTGATGTCCGATTTTGCTTTCATTCTGTAGCTACCTCCTCAGCTTTCTTTTGGTTAACCTTTTTATTGCGGCCAACAAGACCCGCACGCTTGTCCTCGTTGTATTTAATCGCATACTTGTCGAGGCGCACTGTCAGGTAACGCAACACATTCTCATCGCGCCGGAAAGCCACCTCCAGATTCTCCACGGCTTTCCCCGTGCCTTTAAACTCAATCAAATGGTAAATCCCCGTTGTTTTTTTGCGAATGGGGTACCGGAGATTACGCAACCCCCAATGTTCCTGGTGTACTATTTCAGCCCCGTGAGATTTGAGCAAATCAACATAAGCGTTGATGATGCTCTTGGCGTCATCTTCCGATAACACCGGGGTAAGAATAAACACCGTCTCGTACTGTTGAAGCATGTTTGTCTGCTTTTGCGGTTTAAAAATGGACGGCAAAAATACTTCAATTATCCGAAAAAGCAAGGCGCATTTCGTATATAAATCTGCACGTATTGCCGGTTGTAAGTGCTTATTATTTTGTATTTGTATTTGGGGGTGCCCCCGCCGCTTCGCTCCGCGCGGCTGCGCTTTGCAGCGGGGTCGGGCTTGCTACGGGGTACGCTGCCG
>JANWXI010000107.1 GCA_025057415.1 Chitinophagales bacterium | reverse complement strand
TCCGCATCCCTCACCCGGGCAAACGCCCCGGCAGCCCTTTTTTTGTGCACGGTGGCACAGGTGAGTAGGTGTTGCCCTCATGATTTGTATAAAGAATAAATCTAATGTGATAAGTGGA
Source organism: Chitinophagales bacterium (assembly GCA_025057415.1). Taxonomy (GTDB): domain Bacteria; phylum Bacteroidota; class Bacteroidia; order Chitinophagales; family LD1; genus Bog-950. The sequence goes on along the minus strand of JANWXI010000107.1, from coordinate 10,796 downwards.
TGGCTCGGGGCGCGCGCCCCGAAACCCTCATCCAACAAAACTTTACAACAACTACCATGCTTGCCGCCGCAGGCATCTTACTGATAAATCTCCTTTAACCGGTACACCTACTACTTTGTCGTGGGTTGCGCCCGCCGCAGGCGGCCGCAACCCGGTCCCAAACAAATTCTACATTAAACTTTACACCAACATACAATACACAACGCACTCCATTATGCTGCCTATTACTCATCTGCCCGGTAACACTCCGTTACAATGCATCCATACCGTACTTTCACCTTTCATCAGTAACTTTTTCACATCACCAAACAACACAATTCTATAGGTTACCATACCCGCCCGCTTTGCCACAAATTACCCGGTAATCACAAGTGCAACCTATGCGCTAAACGGTGCGCAGTAAAACGAAAAAACACCGCTTACGGGCGGTGTTTTTTATAGCTTGTTCGGATAGTATTTTTATTACTGAGCCATGCTCAATGCATTGTCAAAGTTAGTTTTTACCGTAGCAATGGGCAGGGTGGTTTCGCTGCCATTATTGCAGATGGCTGTAACCCGGTAGTAAGTCAGTTGATTGTTGAATTTTGTATCGGAATACGTCATGGCTACATCGCTGTTACTGGCGTTTACTAAGTCCACCAGTTGGTAGTTTTTGCCATCAAAGCTCTTTTCGATGCTGAAAACCGTAACGATCACTTTTGCGGGGTTCAACACACTGAGCACTACAGCGTTGGGTTGAATTTCTGCGTTTAAACTCAGGTTAGTTGCTGAAGTGCTGGCTGTGTTGGTGGGTCCATTACCTTGGAAAAGACGCACATTGTTGCTGATTTTGGCTGCTGGTGCCGTTTGTATACTGTTATTGGCAAAGTAAGCGCCATTGTTACCACCTGCGTTTCCACTTATCAGGTTAAGATTGTTGCCGGCTACCAGATTGTTATTGTTGAGTATCTGTGAACGGTTTTGAACATCATACATGGCTTCTAATATCATGTTATTGGTAATGCTGCCTTCGTTGATAATGCTCTTCATGGTAGTGTTACCATTATTGATAAGTTTGCCACCCTTGGCTATAGTGAGGTCTTTCATACCTACGAAAGAAGCTCCTTTTTCAATTTGCAGGGTACCTTCAACGGTGATATTTACGTTTACGGTCACGTGACCAGCTACAATTACAACATCTTCTGCTTTTATGGTAGTGCCGATGTATTCGTTATTCCATACTTTGGCATCACTCCACTTGCCGGAGTTGATTACGTAGGTTTTTGCTTGTAAACTACCGGTCAGGGTCATTATGGCTGCGAGGGTTGTGTAAACTGTTTTCATAACCGGTGATTTTGGGGTGTTTTATTCGCGTTTACGCAATCAACACCTAAATGGTTACACCGGCTGAAAAAATTTTTTTCTGTCAGTAAACTCCGATAATCACAGAGGAAAAAAACGCAGGTGAAAGCAGCTACCTTTGGCTTGACAGTTCAGTATTTAAATCCAAGCCCGCTGCGCCTGCCCTCGGGCATTTTAAACTCGCGCAGGTCGTCCATGGTGAGGGTTTCCAGCATCTCTTTCGTACGCTTTTCTTTAGGATATGATGCTAATCTAAGATGCTGATTTTGAATTGCTTCTGTTATAAATTTCCGTATTTCGCGGGCGTTGCCAAAGTGTTTGTCGCGAAAATCGTACATTGCCTGGATGTATTTTTGCAGGTATTCGAGTGCCTCGGCATCAGGGTATATGTTCTCGGCTTTCAACATACTAAGAGCTATTTTGAATAACTCATCAGCAGAGTAATCCGCGAAGGTAAACGTACGGTCAAAGCGCGAACGCAACCCTGGATTGGACTCCAGAAACCGGTTCATCGGCTCTGTATATCCCGCCACGATTACGGCAAATTCCCCCCGGCTGTCTTCCATGCGTTTGAGCAGTGTTTCTATCGCTTCGCGGCCAAAGTCGTTCCCCTCGCCCAATGAGTATGCCTCGTCAATAAACAATACCCCTCCTTTCGCTTCTTTGATGCGTTCATCGGTTTTCAGGGCAGTTTGCCCCACGTACCCGGCAACCAGGCCCTGGCGGTCAACCTCTACCATGTGGCCGCGCTCCAGCAACCCCAGCGCTTTAAAAATTTTCCCCATGATGCGGGCTACTGTGGTTTTGCCTGTACCGGGGTTGCCAACAAACACCGTATGAAGCGAAAACTTGTTCAGAACATCTTTACCAATATCATGGTAAAAACGCACAAGTTTTACCAATTCGTTCACATCGTTTTTGATGTTGTTGATGCCTACCAAAGCATTCAGTTCGTCCAGGGCGCTGTGTAGCAGCCGCTCGTTAATGGTAATGTTGTATTTTCTTTTACCGCGTTGCTTAAACACCAGTTCCACGTCCTCCTTTTCAATGGTGGAGAGAGTATGAGTGTCAAGCTCGCGCAGGTCACTGCGCTTCATGAGCCGCAAACCGAGGTTCATCTTGGCTTCATCAATTATGGAAATGGCGTAACGCGCGTTTCCGAACGAGCGGTCGCGGTTCCGAAAACCCTCTACCAATTGCTCAGCTAAGTAATTTTTTGCTTCCTCGCTCAAACACACGTTTTTCTGCGCGGCATGCTGCAGGGCGATGGCGTGCAATTCCTCAGGCAGGTAATCTTCAAAATGGAAATAGTTGGCAAAACGCGATTTCAACCCGGGATTTGAGTTTAGAAAAACCTCCATTTCGTGCGGATATCCGGCCACCATTATAGCGAGGTCTTTAGAACCATCACTCATCTCTTTGATGATTATCTCAATGGCCTCTTTCCCGAAATCCTTGGAATCATCTGCTTCGCGGGCAAGGGAGTATGCTTCATCAATAAACAGTATGCCTCCCTTGGCTTCCTCAATGGCTTTTTTTACCTTAGGAGCAGTTTGCCCGATGTACTCGCCTATAAGCTGCGAGCGGTCCACTTCTTTCACGTGTCCTTTGCTCAGCAATCCCATACTCTTGTAAATCTGACCGAGCAGTTTCACAACAGTAGTTTTTCCCGTACCCGGATTACCCGTAAAAACCGAGTGAAGGTTAATTCGTTCTGAATCTCTGAACCCTCTTTCCTGACGCAGTTTTAAGAAATTGAGATAGTCAATATGGTTTTTTACCTCTTTTTTGAGTTCTTCAAGCCCTATCAGTTCATCCAATCTTTTCAGGTTGGCTTCCAGCGTATCGTCAGGAGTACCCGGCAGCGACGTGGTAAAAATGGGTACATTTCCGGCTACGGTAGTCATTTCTACATCGCCCGGCTCGTCCTGGTCTCCGGTTTCTAAATGTAACACGGCTATCACAGCATCCATGAACACCACCTCTAAGCGGTAGCGGGTGTCTTTCCAGGTACCGGGAATGTCGTTACCCCACCCTTCATTGAAGGTGAATATCTCACCTTCGTGGCCTGCCTCTATTTTGCGGAATCGCTCAATGCGGGCCTTGAGCAGTCCCGAAGCATTGTACCAGTTAAACACTAGCTCGCAATGCCATTCGGTTTCCAGTTTGTTCCTGAACTTAAACTCTACATATAAGTACTGTGTTTCGTTGCGGTTTATTTTGCGCAGGTAAACCTTTTTTTCATCGTTTACGGAGTTGTAATCACCGGTGTAGAACCGTATTGACTCAATGTCAAAAAACGGATTGTTGTCGGCTGTTACGCGCCCCACATCTTCAACATAAAAGCGTTTTGTACCTATTAGTTCACCGTCTATATACGCCTCCCAGCTGTACTCGCCCCTCACCCAAAATGCTCCCGGGGTAGCCATGCCCCATCCTTTGTTGATATATACCACGTTTTCATCCATGCGTATTTTGCGCCGCTCGTCCTGTGAGCACAGCTCTTTCTTTTTGCCATCAATGTGCGCAAAAGCTTTTAAGGTAATGGTGGCTTCCCAATCCTGCTCATCAAAAAGTTTATTGTAAAAGGCAATTTCGGCACTGATGTACGTGGTTTCTGAGCGGTCAAAAACCGTGCGATATTCTCGGCTGCGGTTGGCAAGCCATTCATCGCTGGCAAACACCCTCAGCGATTTGAATTTGTACTTCTTGTAAGCCATTTTCAAACACTTTAATCAACAATAATCGCAGCAGGGAAAATAGTAGAGCGTTCACTATTTATAACGAAAATTTATACACAATGGCTGCATTAAACCGGATGTACTTGACAAAATTTTTGTCACAGGTCGGTAAAAAGTATCCTAATTGGTGACCTTTCCGTTCTTACCGGGGATTAACAATCATCCTGATGGTTTGATTTTTCGTATGAGATACGGCTTGTATATGATATATACCCGCCGGTAATGAATAGGTAGGTATCGCCAGTGGCTGACCGGTATAGAGGCAACTGGCTACCTCACGCCCGGCAGTGTCTGTAACACGTACCTGACACGTATTTTCGTGCTTGGGTAGGGTTATGTTCACCCATGCGATGTCACCAGCGGGATTAGGCGATACCGTAAACCGCGTAAAGTCAGCTTCTGCATTTTTTACGGTAGTGCTGAGCGTGGTATAAGCAATACCTCTGCGGGAGGTGCGTAGTATAGCGCGCATAATTTCTTTTTGCCCAAGTGTAAACATGTTCAAACACCTGTCGTCACTGTAATCCATGTAGTTTTCGAGCATGTCCGGAAAGTCGGTGGGGCTATCTGCACAGGTATTGTCGGTTGTATCGCAGTTCTGCTGATGCGCATCGGCTTGTTTGGGAGTATCGGGTATCCCGTCACCGTCAAACTTATTACAGCCGGTGGTATCACCCCAGATGTGGCGCAAACCCAGGTAGTGGCCTATTTCGTGCGTGGCGCTTCGCCCGCGGGCAACTGCCGGGTCAATCGGATTCGGGTTGTTTCTGCCCACTACCTGATAGTGTAGCACAACCCCTTGTCTGGCAGAGTCCACTGAAGCGTTTGCCGGCCAGCCCGGCGCATTGCTGGGCGGAAAGGCGTACCCGAGTATGCCGGCAAACAGGTTACACACCCAAATGTTCAGGTAGCGGTCAGTAGGCCAGGGGTCTCTGCCTCCTGTACTGTTAGATTTTACGTTGTCTTGTATGGGGTTAAAACCAAAGAATCCCCCGTTACCGGTCTGGCGGGTAATGCCATTAGTGGGTTGTCCGTTGGGGTCTTCCGTAGCTAATTCAAACTGTATTTTGGTATCAGCTGCCACTGGCAAAAAAACTTCACGTGTTTTAGAAGTGTCTGCATTGAGGCGACGGTAATCTTCATTCAAAACTTCAATTTGAGAGTAAATTACCGAGTCGGGGATGTTTTCCTGCGGTTTGTTGGCGGCATACACTACATGAAACACACAGCGTATATGAAAAATAGTGTCATCCTCATTGCGGCTGGCAAGTTGTTTTTCGGCTAATGCGCGTGCCTGTGTATATACTTCGTCCACTCTGCGTACATAATCGGGGTCCGATAGTTGAATGTATCGCACAACTTCTGATGTGGCACAGCGTTGTATCTGAGCGATTGTTCTGTAATACGGAACAATCAGCAACACAAAAAAGAGTCGCAATGTCATTTTGATTGATTTATCGTTATCGTGCAATAATAAGTTTTGAGGTAAATGTTTGCCGGTCAGTGTAGATACGGAGAAGGTAAACGCCTTCTTTCAGGTCACTGGCATTCAGTAAAGTGTTATTGACTAAAAATTTTTCATGCGTGATTAACCTCCCGGTTACATCGTAAATTTCAGCGTGTTTCGGGGTGAGGTTTTCCGGTAAACGTATGTTGCAGTGTGTGCTGCAAGGATTAGGAAAAACCGCCGCAACGTTTTCAGACAAGGCAGGAGCTTGCAGGGAAGGATTGTTTTTCACCAGAATATTGTCTAGGTAGAGGTAGTTTCCCCACCCGGTTACGTTTTCAAACTTAAAGCTTACTTTCCCGAATCCGCTGAGCATGAGCAGAGGTATTTTTACAGTTTGCCATTCGTTGTTGCCGGGGTAAAACGGAGTGGAAATGTCCGCAGAGGTTGCCAGGTTGCTTCCGCCCCTGCCCCACAATCTGTACCAGGTTTTACCGCAATTTAAGCTGTAATACACGATTAATGAGTCAAATCGGGTGCTGTTTCTGCGAGCGTATGCTACATCAAAACTCAGTTCAGGATATGGTGTAGAACTTAAATCTACAGAGGGTGAAATGATGGCATCGCGTTTTTTATTTGGGTTGGAGCCGTAGCTGTAGTTATCAATTGAAGCACAACCGTAACCGTTTCCATAAGCGCTGTAATTATCAAGCCCCCAGGTAACGTCATTATTGGGATTTTCTACCGTCCACCCCGAAGCTGGGAAACCACCCTCAAAATTTTCGCTCAAGGGTGGTTGTATGGGGTTGTCACCGCTGTAAACGTGAAAGTTTGTTGTTAATTCATTATTGGTAGGTACCCCATCGGCCTGTCCGTTTGGGTTGGCAAGGTTAATGTATAGCGTATAATTACCGGGCGCCAACGTAATGGTGGGTAAGAATACATTTGTTTCTTGTTGCATCGGAAGGTTGCCAGTCCAGTTGTAAATTTGTACGCCGCTGTTGTCAATTTCATAGTAAACGGTCACTGTTTGAAGGGTCGCTACCCCTTCATTTTTCATCACAAAAGAGGGTTTGAAACTCAGAGAGCAAACGGTGTCTGCAGGCAGGTTCATTTTCAGGGCAGACACATCTACATTGTAGAAACATTGAGTAGCCGCGCTGTTGAGCGAATTGCGGAAACCATTGATAATTCCCATCATGTTGTTTAGCTGTCCTAAGGTAAACATGTTGCGGCAGGCATCGGTAGTATAGTCCATGTAATTCATAAACATATCGCCATTTGGGGCTGAGCTGGCACACGATACTTTCGGAAAATTCGGGCAATTGAAATTTGCATCGTCCTGGTCGGGGGTGTCTTGTACAAAATCTCCCTGGTCCCCACAACCTGGTCCCAATCCCCAGGTATGTAACAGCCCGAGCCAATGACCTACTTCGTGGGTTATGGTTTTGCCTTTGTTCGCACCCGTCATGAGCGTACCCACAGTACCTATGGTGTTGAAACGAGCCACCACACCGTCGGCATTGGCATTACCGAAAAACGGGAAGGATGAGTATGCCAGTATACCATTAGTTGTTAGGTCGCCACCCATGCGCACACTCCAGATGTTGAGATATCGGTTCCTGTCCCAAATGGTGGCGGGCTTGAGGATGTTGTCAATGTCATCTTCTGAGTCCCAAGTGGCGTTAGGAAATTGATGCCGGATAATTCCCGTGGTGGGATTGCCGTTGGGGTCAAAGCGGGCAAGGCAAAACCTGAACCTGCAGTTCGCCTGCAAGGGTTTAAATGCATCAGGAATGTTTGCTGCATCAGGGTCTAAGGCGTTAAAATCGCGGTTTAAGGCTTCTATCTGCGATATCACCTGCGCATCGCTGATGTTTTCCCCCGTTCCTACAGGGTCTCCATTGTGCACGATGTGAAATACCACCGGAATGTATATCACGGCATTACTCTCGCCTGGATCGCTTGTCGGGTCTTGTGATAAGTGGCGTTTTTGGTATTGATTGTCGTATTGGTTAAGCTGGTTTAGAAATTTGTCTAAATCTTTCTGCAAGGACGGGTCTTGGCTGATTAATTGTTTAATACGCTCATCAGTACCGCACCAACGGGTTTGCGATTGCGCGAAGGTGTTTACGCAAAGTAACAGCAGCAATATTGCCGGCAACTTATTATGCATAGTTGTGCAAACTTATAAATCCTCTAAACACAAAACAGCCCCGCCGGTTTGGCAGGGCTGCTTGTAAATTAACGAACAAGCTATTGGGTCATTTAATGGGAGAAACTTTTTCAATCATGATACCATTGGCTGATACAGTAAGCGAAGGATTGCTTTGTGATGGTAATTGATTGAAGAAATCTTTGTAAGTGTTGCCGATGATAGTGTAGCCACCGGTGCTCAGGTCATACAGGATGTTGTTAAGCATGTTAATATTGTTACCAGAGCTGTGGTTGCGGTAGTATGCCTGATTGGCACCCGGGGTATTATTGATAGTCAGTTTAATGCGGTTGTAGTTGAGAATTTGGTTGTCAGTGTTTCCGGTAAGATATACTCCGTATGTTTCGTTGTTACCACCTACAGCAATGGAGTTGTTGTTGATTTGTCCCATGCCGGTAGCTTGTGCTACGCAATTGTTCATAACCAGGCCATAGGAGCCATTAGATGCATTTATGATATTGTTGCTTACGATGAGATTGTTAGAAGCATTGTCGAGGTTGATAGCTTTATATGATGAGAAGTTAGAGAGTGAGCTTATTACATTGTTGGTAATTACAGGAGCATCTTCGTTGGCAAGGTAGATGCCGGTTTCGTATTGGTTAAAAAATAATGTACCGGTAATCAGCGTTTTAGTGTCAGGGTTTTCGGCACTCATGCCTGATTTGAATATACCCACACTGCCGTTGTTTATCTCACAATCTTGTATGGTGATATGATGCTTGGGAGCGGTATTGGTGATGTAAACGGTAGCGGTATTTGAACCGGTGCGGTTGGCTTCTACTCCGTCAAATACCACCCCTTTAAAAGTCAGGTGGTGTGCTTTGCCGTCTATGCGTACGGCGTTGCCATAAGTAGCATTTTTGTGGTCTATGGTCAGGTTTTCAAAAGTAACGTAAGCAGTACCATTAAGCACCAGTGTGGCATCGGTTGTACGGTATGAGATAACAACTTCAGAATTGTTGCCACTTTTTGATTCAAATTTAATGGTGTTGTATGCGCTGGCGCCGGGTATATCGGAGATGACCACTCTTTCTTCATAAGTACCGTCCTCAAGGTAAAAAGTTACCGGTGCATTAACACCACCGCATTTCAAAGCATTGATGGCATCACCGATAGTGTTGAAATCAGCGCTTTCACTGCTGCCGATGGTAAATTCACCTGAGAGAGCGGGGCAGTCACCGGCTAAACCCGGGAGCGTTGCGGCTATCAGAGCGCCCGTCAGGAATTTGGTTAGCTTGTTCATAATTCATTAATTTTTTTTAACCCACCTACAATATACTATATGTATGTCCCGTTGTCAATACCCCCTCGCAAAAAAAGTTTCATTTTTTTTCGGAAAAATACACAAGTAATTGATTATCAATAGGTAAAAAATATCAATTGCATTACAAAAATAACATTATATAATAAACGGTAAATGTTAATTGTTAAAAAAAACCTCCGGTCTGTTATGTACCCGGATAAATGACTAAATATCTGGTAGTCCTGAGCGGTTAAACAGCAAAATTTTAACGTGCAATCCTCCATATCAATGTGTATAAGAGAGCCAGCACCGGATAGGCAAAGATTGCCAAAAAGTTATAATCGTGGTATCGGGAAGCGTGTTCACCGATAATTGTATAAATCAACGGGAATGATAAAATATAAGAACTCACCACTACCATGGGCAGTATCAATACACCCGAAATCTTCGCGATTTTACTTATTGCGGGGCTATAGTTACGTAATTTACGGATACATATATAAAACAGAATGGCTGTAAACAACATAGTAAGTATTGTAATACCCCAAGGCCCGACTCCAATCATTAATTTGGCAAATCCCGATGGGGTAGGGGCGTAGGTGATTAACAAAGCTTCGGCTGGCAGTTGGCTGTACCCGGCACTTAGGGTGTTATCGCTCTGCTTTTTTAAATGAATATTCGTGCTGAACGTGTCTGTAAAGCCGGCTGTGCTTATTTCTACAAATAAACTGTCTAATCCCTTCCAGTGCCGGGCAGGTGAAAGTGAATAGCGGTGTGTGTAGCGGTTAATCCAGCCGCTTCGGTCAATAAAGGCGTTAGCCGTATAATTTACCCGTATAACATGCCTGCCCTTCTGTAAATGGACTTCAAAATATTTTAACTCACCTAACCGATAGTAATTGAAATCCTCCTTATCCCAATAAATCTTTACTAACCGTTGTTCACTGTCTTCAGCATATGTGATATCATCGCCAAATAAGAAATCCGCTGCATTTTTATATGGGTAGTTTTGCAACATAACGGGCTTGTTGTTAAAACTTACCTGAAAACCCGAATCGTAATCCTGCGCATAAAACAATAATGGCACCACTACGCCCGAGGTATCCGAAATGATGTGATATGCCACATCGTAATGTGCTTGTAAAAAATCGGAGCTTAGTTTAATGCGCAGTATTTCTTTCTCAATTTGGATAAGCCGGCTACTGAAAGGAGCAGCGCTGTGGGTGCCCCAGAAATACGGAGAAGCCATGTTGGCAAGTGCTGTGCACGGCATTAGAAGCAGCCATATAATGAGTCGCATCGTGTAAGGATTTAGACGAATGATGTTAAAACTTTACTGTTTCCATAAAAGCCGGGTGCAGTGTTTCAGGTGAGTTGAGTAATTGTGGAGCAATTTGAGCAGTAATAAGGGCATAAAAATAACAGGCAGTGTTACAGTCGTTTGCAAGGTCCTAACAATAAGTTTGTCTTTTCAATATTTGTGTTGATTACCCTTCAAACACAGCGTGAGCTCTTTTAAATTGAGTGGTATAATGTTTAAAGCAAATTTTTATGGTAATGAAAGATAACTTTTTGAAGCAATTGCTTATTTACCCTATTGAAATTTACACTCATCAATTATTCTGATTATTTGGAAAGAGTTTGTTACACCAGAGTGTATTGATGTGTCAGAAAAATAGTTAGTGGATAAAAGTTTATCGGAATGTGATTGTGTGCGGGACGCCCGCCACGGGCGGGCGTCCCAAGAGGTTGTATGTTGAATTTATGTGATGTGCCATGCGTGCGCCCGCGGCGCGGGTGCAGATAGCA
>JANWXI010000106.1 GCA_025057415.1 Chitinophagales bacterium | reverse complement strand
AGTATGTAACAAATAAAAAAGTACTATGTTTGTAAAAAAACAACTACACTTCATACACACTTTTTGGGATACTACCTCGTAATTCATTTATAATCATACTGTCATTATCAAAGTTTTCTGATGACGGTCATTAAAAATTTGAACTTAATGACAATTCTGGAATTAATGCTTTCTTCTCTCTCTACCCTTTAAGAAAGTACTACGAATGAGTAACGTTTTATACTACAGAATTATAAAGTACCGAGGGTTTACTTCCCGCTCTCAATTCGCTTGGCTAATTCTTCCAGTGTAATGGTTACAAAGGTGCGCTTGCCGTTGGGGGCATGGTACGGATTTTCGCACGCAAAAAGTTCATTGATGAGCGATTTCATTTCATCGGTACTCAGCACGCGCCCGTGTTTAATGCAGGAAGAGTGTGCCAGCGAACGCGCAAGGTTTTCGCGTTTGCTCAACTGCAACGAGGCGTTCATTTTATACAACTCAAGGAGTTCTTCAATCATTTTCTTCTCTCCCCCGGCGCCTATGTCGGCAGGCATGCCGTGAATGATAAACGTATCGGTGCCGAATTCCTGAATATCGAAACCAAGTTTATTGATTTCGGGGAGAATCTCTTTCATAACCTGAGCATCGGCCGGTTGCAGGCAAAGGGTTTGCGGAAAGAGTTGTGTTTGCGTGGCGTGTTTTTTCGTTTCAAAAAGGCGCAGATAACGCTCATAAAGGATGCGCTCATGTGCCAACTGTTGGTCAATGAGAATGATGCCGCTTTTAATTTGTGATAAAATGTAGCGGCGGTGAATCTGCGCCGGGGCGGTACCATCGCGCTCTGTAGTTCTGTCGGCAACATCCTGCGTATCAGAGATATGTCTGATGAGGGATTCGTCCCGGGATGTTTGGGTAATTACTTCCTGCGTAGGAGCCGTGGGGTTATCGCGCTGAGGAGATTGCGTGTAACGGTGAAAATCGGTAGGCGGGGCAAAGCGCTTTGCCTGCCTGGGCTGTGTGGCATGCTGCGTTATCTCCACATTTGTGTATGGAGAGTCGCCAAACGTATCGGCACGGTTGAAATGATGCTCCTGATTGAAATCCAGTGTAGGCGCTATACTGTAAGCGCCCATGGCATGTTTGATGCCGAGATTTACGAAGGTGTAAACAAGTTTTTCGTCCTCAAATTTTACCTCGTATTTGGCAGGGTGTACGTTTACGTCAATCTTCGAGGGGTCTATATCTATAAAAAGCACATAAAACGGAAAGGTATCTTTAGGTAACAACTGCTGATACGCAAGGGACACGGCATGGTTGAGGTAAGGCGATTTAATGTAGCGCCGGTTCACAAAAATGAACTGTTCACCACGTGTTTTTTTGCTGAACTCGGGCTTGCCTGCAAAGCCATATACATGCAGCGCGTAACTTTTCTCTTCTACGGGCACGATGCGGCTGTCGTACTCATCGCCAAACAAAGCGCAAATACGTTGACGTAGATTACCGGGCTTGAGGTGATAAATTTCACTGTCGTTGTTAAACATGCGAAAGCCCACTTTAGGGTATGCCAGCGCGATGCGCTGAAATTCTTCCAGAATGTGGCGTAACTCCGCAGTATCGCTTTTCAGAAAATTTCTGCGGGCAGGCACATTGTAAAATAAATTCTTTACGGAAATGGAGGTTCCTGCAGGTGTCTGGCACGGCTCATGGGCAGTCACTTTCATGCCTTCTATTTCAACGCGCGTGCCGAGTTGTTCGTTGTGCAGGCGGGTTTTGAGTTCCACCTGTGCGATAGCCGCAATGCTGGCGAGGGCTTCGCCCCGAAAACCCATTGTGCGAATATTAAAAAGATCCTCAGCCGTGCGGATTTTTGATGTGGCGTGTTTTTCAAAACACATCCGCGCATCGGTTTCGCTCATGCCGCATCCGTTGTCAATCACCTGTATGAGCGTTTTGCCGGAGTTTTTGATGAGAAGTGTGATTTGCGTACTGCCGGCGTCTATGGAGTTTTCCAACAGTTCTTTGACAGCCGAGGCGGGGCGTTGAATCACTTCACCGGCGGCAATTTGATTGGCAATACTATCGGGCAGGAGGCGGATGAGATCCATGTAGGCGCAAACTTAGTGATTTTTACTGCGTAGCTGCTGGAAAGTTTACGCGACATTTTTCATGGATTATGAGTGCCTTTGAGGGGATTCTTTATTTGCGAGCATACAGCGCACATGGTTGGAGCAAAGAGGCAGATAAATGAGCTGCTTCACATTTCATGTCAGCTGCACAGCATGTCATTATTTCTCTTTGCTATCTTCTTCTTCCTGAGCATCAGAAAACAGCTCAGCGGGACAAACGCTGCATTGCAAACGCCCGTTGGTATTTGTCCATACGGTATTTTGCAGCGCGGCATCTTTGTATCGGTCATCATCTTTTATCTGTACATCATAGCGATCTATGTTGTTACCCAATGCCACCTTTTTTCCGGCTGGCACACCCAGATACACGCTCACGTGTTGCACCCGCCACAGTGACTTAGGGTTTATATAAACATACTCAGGCAGCAACAATTTATTTTGTTGAACAGTTACGGGAAAGTAAACGTTGGTGGTGTGATGTAGGGCATCTGCCCTGGAGTTGCCTCTCGCTGTATATTTCAGTTGTACGGTAAATGAATCAGCATGTGCAGCGGTGATGTACAGGGTAGGTTCGCCCACCGGTATTTTTTCCCATTCCTCCAGGGGCTTACCGTTAATGACGAGCCCTTCGCCCGGCTCCAGGGCAATGTGCAGGTTTTCATCCTTTTCAGCGATACTTCCATCGGCTGTTGTTACATGCACTTGCAGGGCTGCGGTGTCGGCATCTACCGGCAGCTTAATTGTCTCTGTACGCGAAGATTTGTATTGGAACTCCTTGCCGATGCGCTTGCCCGCCCATAGCATGAGCAAAATGCCTGTTACCCACATTAAAGCCAGGCCGGTGCGCAGAGCATAGTTTTTCTTTTTGATACCGAAAAAATTGCGCACTACCCAATAAAACAATCCCAACACGGGCGCTGCTACAAAAAGTATCAAGCCCGCTTTTAACATCAGGGCAGTCCAACGGTCACTTATCAGCATGTCGGGTGCAAGAGAAATCACTTCATTGCCTGCGAGCGACACACCAAACAACGCTGCCAGTAGCGCTATGAGAACTACGGCGCTGACGAGGGCAACAAAAATTACGAAAAACTTTATCAACCAAAGAATAACGGTGCCCAGCCCCGAAAAGAATTTTTCTACTCCTGACTTATTCGTGGTGCTTTTGATCATGTTCATGGCCCTGCCCGCGGCTTCCTTCACTTCTTTTTCAATATTGGCTACCGTCACCGGTTCACCGCGCATCATCAGTTTTTCGGCAGGTGTTTCGGCAACAGGCACAAGCAGAGCCAAAATGATGTAAAGCAGTATCGGAAATCCAAATCCGGCTATTACCAATAACGCGGTGCCGATTCGCGCCCACACAGGGTCGCTGATGCCAAAGTAGTGGCAAAGCCCCGATATGACACCGGCAATTACTTTATCCTCTGCATCTCGATAAAGCCGCCGGGTGGTTGTACGGTGTGTTGCTGCATCCTGTGCTTTTTCTTTACCGCTCTTTTCGTCACCGGCTATATCATCCGGAGAGCCCATTTGGGCAATAGCCGCTTCTACTTCACTCAGCGATACGATGGACTTACCGGCTTTTTGTCCTTGCATGAGCATTTCCGATAGTCGCGCCTCAATGTCTTCCATGATTTCATCGCACCCGCTACGGTCACCCAGGCGGGTTTTTAAGTTTTCAAGGTATCGGTGCAGTGCCTCATAGGCATCTTCATCAATTACGAGAGGAGTACCGCCTAAGTTGATGTTGACTGTCTTTTTCATAACCGGAAGTTTTAGGTGTTTGTATTATTTCTTTTAATAATTCGTTCTACCGCATCGTGTAGCTCGTACCAGCCATAGATAAGCTCCTGCAAAAAGGTTTCTCCAGCCGGGGTCAGTTTATAATACTTGCGGGGCGGACCCGAGGGCGACTCCGCCCATCGGTAGGTGAGCAGCCCTTCATTCTTGAGGCGTGTGAGTAAGGGGTAAAGCGTGCCCTCTACTACTAAGAGCTTAGCGGCTTTCAGGCGCTCCAGTATTTCGGTAGGATATAACTCCGCCTCCTTCAGCGTACTGAGTATGCACATTTCCAGCACTCCTTTGCGCATTTGCGCTTTGCTGTTTTCAATATCCATACAATAACATTTGTATAAACTTTTTAAATCTATGTAATGCGATGCAAAGATATATACAAAACAGTGTACTATGCAATACATAGTACCATATTAAGCCATATTTTTTGTTGTAAAATATTGATTTTCAATAGGAAAATTTTTTAGTATGCTTTGTTTAATTGCTACACATATTTCAAGTGTGCCACAAATACCAGATTGAATGCAATTCTCAACACTACCTCTCCTCACGATGTAAAATGGCTACCATGTAATAGGTAACATGCGACAATAAGAATACGTTAACCACCCCTTTGATTGCGGATATTAATCTCAGCTTACGATAAGCGGTGATGACGTATGGGGATTTGGACTGCTAATAATTTATACGTAGCGGAACGTAAAACAAAATGCAATAGTGGCAAACTCTAACCCGCAAACTTGGCGGTTTAGTTCGTTTCTTTGTGAATAACCAGCGAATAATTACGGGTGCCCGGTACCGGTGAAGAGGCAAACTCCCACAGTTTATAATAGTACGTTCCCGGGGTAAGACCTGCATCGCGTTCACTCACGCCACATGCACAGTAACTACCGGCAGGGGCGCTGTCAGCACAATACCCCAGTACGGTACCTACGGTGCCGGAGCCGCTGGCAGCATCGCGCGAAATACGCACAGCCACTCCATGGGGGCCGTTCAAACGGTTGCTGTAATTTGCCTGTATAATAACAGTTTCATTGGCAAATACTTGCACAGGCACCTCACCCACATACGTAAACGAACCTGGTGTGTTCGTAAATATTCGGATAGTAGCCGAGAGGAAAGTTCCAACATCACCCGCTAAATCATCGGTAATTTGTAAGGTCCAGGTGCCATTCGGGTTTACATTGTTAAATACGCTGAGAGGTGTTTCGGGCAAAAAAGTTCCCGTAAAAGGCGCAATTCCGGTAGTGATAGATGTAGGTGCGGCATCGTCAAAGGTAGTGTTTGAGTAATTATCGCCCGAGCCGCCGTTATCGGTGGTCAATTCGCAAACTTGTCCGCCGGGACCAATTAAAAATATATCCAGGTCAGCGTCCCAGGTGTGATTGATGTTTATAGTAATGGTCACTTTGCAAACATTACCGGTGATTCCGGATACCGTAATGGGCACATTAATAGTTGAAACATCGGGTATGGATTGAGCGGTGTTGTTAGAAAAAGTTCCGGCGGGGGTTGATAAATTGCAAGGGCCAAGCAGGTTTTGTGGCACATTGTCGTTATCGGTCAAAGCGTATGAAGGAAAGCTCTTCCATACAGGGGCTGTGCCCGGGCCAGTAGAAGTGAGCACCTGTCCGGCCGTACCGGGCTGATTGCCAGGCATAAAGGCATTATCTATCCGCAGGTTGCCGCTTACGTGCAGGCGCTCGGTGGGTGTGGCTATGCCTATCCCCACATTGCCCGCTGCAAGTACACGAATGCGCTCGGTGTTTTGGGTGCGCACTGCAAAATCCTGTGCATCGGTAGTGCCTATAAAATTGTTGACGGGGTTAGTACCGGCATTGCCGATAGTGCCCCACCAGGGTTTCGATGTGTTTTGAATTTCTGCTTGTCCGTAAATCTTTAAACACACCCCATACATGACCGCGAGTAACCAATATCTTCCGTTCATTGCTTACAAATACCAGTAAAATGCGAATTTACACAATACGTTACATAATTCTGTACTTTACTTTTGTCAATACCTTATTATACAAAAAGATTGCGAAAAAACACAGGCAACTTTACACTTATTCAGCTTTGCCTTTCATGTGATGCATTTGAAGTCCAGCGTCCATCCCGGATGTTTCTGCGCGCCAGCTCTGTCCGTAAATACCTGCGTAAAAAAGGCATATTTGCGCTATAATTCAAGGCAGTGTGATACGTACGCTGCAGTTCTTCATTACTGAGCGACTGCAAATATGCGGCTACATCGCTCGGCAATTGCCTGATGCGGTTTTGGGGTGCGCGATACATATTATTTGGCGTTTATGTTGAGTAATGAATGGGGTCAATAAACAATATGCTATCGTTTTTCAACGGCTCTAAGCTGCCGTCATGCTGCACCACGAAAGGTATTTGCAACTGAATATAATCCGCCTGCAGGGTGAGCATTTCACCCAACAGCTCTGCCACGTTGAGCGTAATCGGTACAGGATGCGGATGCAGCTCGCAATCCTTCAGATATTGAATTACCCGCTCCCCTTTTTGCCCGTTTGCCCGAAGCAACTTGTGCAGCAGTTTACGACCAATTACAAACTGAGTATATTGTTGCTGAGTTCCCTTCAGATAGTAACCAAAAAGATATGCATCGGTGCGGTCGTGCAGGATGATTTCGCGCACGATGATGGCGCGGCATGCAAAGTGGTTTTGATTATCAGACATAGCGATGTGATTTGCAGGGCAAACATCACACCTCACTTCGCAATGAATTTGCGTAGTAAAAAATTTATTAGGGTAGAGACAAATGATGTGGGGTAGATATTATCAATCGTGCTTAATTTCAAAGATTTTATCATTGTGGGGTGCCCCCGCTGCCAAGCGCTGCAAGGCAGCGGGGTCGGGCTGGCTACGGGGTGCGCTGTCGCTCCCGCCGCGCCCGCATTTTGTTTTTTTTTTCAGTGGTGCGGGCGCGGCCGCTTCGCTGCGCTCGCGCCCTCCGCATCCCTCACCCGGGCAAACGCTCCGGCAGCCCTTGTTTAGTGTAGGGCAGCACAAGGTGAGCGTGTGTGATAATTTGTATAAAGAATAATTCTAATGTGATGAGTGCGCTTTTCGGGGCGGGCGGCGGTGGGGGGCGCCCCCAAGTGCGCATTAGACCCAAACAAGCCGCCACAGCCCTGCGAGCCGCCTGCGGCGCGGGCGCGGAGATGCGACCCAACTAACCCTGCACAACCTCGCGGGTCGCCCGCCTGTGGCGGGCGACCCGACACAACCACATTCCAATAAGCTCTTACCGCTAACTTTTGTTCTGACACTTTGATAATTTCTTATCACAGAAACTCTTTCCAAATAATCAGTATATATCAAGAGTGTAAATTTCACACGGACGACCAAACGACTACCTCAGAAATTTTTTCTCCGGTTGCCGAAAAACGCACAAGTTGCCCGGGTACAACGCAGTTGGCTATCGCACTGAAATACGTATGTTTGCGCCGGTAAGATAAAGTGTATGTCGCGCCAGCAATGGTTACTGGTGATAGGTTGTGTAGTGTTTGGGTTGTCAGTTTACCTGTTCGCTCCTGTCAAAAAAAAATCTTCCGGAGCAGGTACAACACCGCAAACCGCATCTGCCGTTGAGGGCGACAGCTTGCGTATTGAAGAATACATTGCAGAAATAAACAGTAAGATTACCAACGATACGTTGCGCAACCACATTGCAGATTGGACCCGTGCCGGTAACTACAAATCGCTGGTAGCAGCTTATATTACATTAGACAAGCCACTGGCTGTGTTATACTACTCGGTGCGATTGGCTGAAGAAAAAAAATCTGCTGATGAATTTGACAAAGCGGCTGCGTACGCAGCGCTGCTGGCGCAAACCGCACCTGATGCCAGGGCGCTACGCTGGCTCAATAATATGAGAATATACTGTGCCGAAAAGGCGTACGCACTGCAGACCACCGACAAGATGCGCCTGCAACTTGCCACTGCATACATCGAAGCAAGCGCAAATCCCATGCAGGGGGTTACCATACTGCGCGACATGGTGGCGCGCGACTCTACCAACGTAGATGCTCAGTTAGCGCTGGCGCGGTATGGTATCATGAGCGGCCAATACGACAAAGCCATTGCCCGATTGGAAAAAGTATTATCTTTGGCGCCCCGTAATCAGGACGCTTTGTTGCTTTTGGCTCAGGCATACGAGAGCGCAGGCGAGCCACGGCGCGCTCTGGAAACCCTGAAAATTTTCAGAAGCACGGTGAGCGACCCCGCCCTGCAGCGGCAGGTGGATGATTACATTCGCGAACTAACAAATAAAAACAATTTATAAACCAAAAATCGCAATATGCCTTGCGGAAGAAAAAGAAAACGTCACAAAATTGCTACGCACAAACGCAAAAAACGGTTGAGAAAAAACCGTCATAAGAAGAAAAAGTAAGTGCGGCACGATGAGCGCTCCTACTCATCCCGCGCGGGTTGTGTTTTCCTCTCTCCTTTTCCCTACGATTCCTGCCCGCAATATTTACGAACATGCCGCAGCCCACGGGGCTGCGCGCATTAAAACTTTAACGGGTGGCAAAAGAACTCTTTATCCGCAGCGCTCCACATGGTATGGATATTGCGCTGCTTGAAGACCGCCAGTTGGTGGAGTTACATCAGGAGCGGTTCAATAACCAGTTTAACGTGGGTGACATTTTCTTGGGTCGTATCCGGAAAGTGATGCCGGGCCTCAATGCAGCTTTTGTGGACGTGGGCCACGAAAAGGACGCATTTTTGCACTATACCGACCTCAGCCCCGACATCCGCTCTTTGCAGAAATACACCGCGCAAGCCATTGCCGGCAGCATCACCCCCGAGCAAATGCTCATCGGCTTTGAGCTGCAACCGCAGATCGTAAAAACAGGCAATGTGCGCGAGGTACTGCAGGCGCGGCAAAACATACTCGTACAGGTTCTCAAAGAGCCGATTTCGACCAAAGGCCCCCGCCTCACCTGCGAAATATCGCTGGCAGGGCGCTATCTGGTACTCACGCCGTTTAATAACATAGTGGGGGTATCCAAGAAAATTGACAGCGCAGAGGAGCGCAAGCGACTCAAATCGCTGATTGAAAACTTAAAACCCCAAAACTTTGGTGTGATTGTGCGCACGGTAGCTGCCGGCAAAGGAACGGCAGAGTTACATGAAGACCTCCGCATGCTGCAGGAGAAATGGAAACAACTTACACGCAACCTGCGCAATGCCACGCCCGTACTGAAAGTGCTTAGCGAAATTGATAAAACGCAAAGCATCCTGCGCGACCTGCTCACGCCCGACTTCAGTAAAATAGTAACGGATGATGTGACCGTGGCGCAGGACCTGGAGCAATACCTCGCCCGCATTGCCCCCGATAAGAAAAACATCGTACAGATATACAAAGGGCGTAACCCGCTATTTGACCAGTACGGCATAACCCGCCAAATCAAAGCCCTCTTCGGGAAAACCGTGAATCTGGAGAGCGGTAGTTACCTCATATTTGAAAAAACCGAAGCGCTGCACGTGATAGACGTAAACAGCGGCCACCGGATAAGTTCAGACGGCACCCAGGAGGAAAACGCTCTTAAAGTTAACCTCGAAGCAGCACAGGAGATAGCACGCCAGCTTCGCCTGCGCGACCTTGGCGGCATCATCGTGGTAGATTTCATTGATATGAAAAATCCGCAACACAAAGCCATGGTGTATCAAAAAATGAAAGAGGCCATGGCAAACGACAGAGCCACGCACACCATTCTGCCGCTCTCAAAATTCAACCTGATGCAGATTACGCGTGAGCGCGTACGCCCCGAAGTGAACATCTCTACCACTGAAAGTTGCCCGAGTTGCGGCGGTACCGGACAAATCAGCGCATCTATTTTACTCATCGAGGAGATAGAGGAAGAGCTCAAACACCTCTTACATACTCACAGCCGCCTGAAACTTTACTGCCATCCTATTGTGGCAGCATATCTCAAAAAAGGATTTCCCTCGCTGCGCACCCGCTGGATTTTTCGTTACAAAAAATGGATTTCTATACATCCTAACGAAGATTTCGGCATTACCGACTATAAGTTTTTTGACGACCAGGACGAGGAAATCGTTACGGCATAATGCAGCCGCTGAAAGCAACCGGTAGTCGCGCTGCCCTTATCCTGAGCCGTTGTATTGTGGCTTTTACATCATCCGAAAAAGTACGCTCTGTTCATAAATGGGTTAGTGCGGCGCTCGTGGCCGATGGTAGTTTCGGGTCCATGCCCGCTATATACTGTCGTATCATCGGGCAGGGTCATGAGTTTTTCCTGTATGGTGCTGTAAAGTGTTTCACCATCAGCGCCGGGCAAATCAAAACGCCCTACGCTGCCTAAAAAAAGCACATCGCCCGAAAAGACCATCCGGTGCTCCGCACTGTAAAACGACAAACTGCCCGGTGAATGGCCGGGCGTGAAGAGGACTTGCAAAGTGGTATTTCCAAAAGTCACCACATCCCCCTCATTTAAAAAGTTCTTCGGCTCGGGCGATGCCTCGCAGTGAAAACCAAAAAAGTCGCGGTAAACCAGCGCATGCCGCATCACTTCCAGCTCAATGGGATGAAACTCCGGCAACAGACCATACGTATCGTGCACGTACTTATTTCCCGGAAAATGGTCAATGTGACAATGCGTATTGAGTAAACGCACCGGTTTAAGCGCGTTACCGGTGATGGTTTTCGACAATTCGCTACACTCACGGGAGTTGCTGCAACCGGCATCTATGATGATACACTCCCCGGTAGTGTCCGCCACGATGTAGGTGTTTTCCTGAAAAGGGTTAAAAATATGCCTGAATACACGTAGCATAAAAATTTTTTTTTGAAGCAGGCGTTGAGTTACTTCGGTACAATTTTATGTTTTTTTACATACATCGTGAGCTTTGTTGCACTTCCTGATGAACAGGGTTTAACGCCTACCCTTGTGTTGGCTGCACGGGGAATGGAAAGCGTATTGCTAACGTAAACGATACAAGTACTTGCGGCATACCTGATTGTTTGGAAAATGTGGCTGAACAGTAAAAAATGTAGTGGTGTTTGAACACATGTTAACGGTTGTAGCTGCCAAATTGTTCAACTTTAACGCAACGTGTTTGCGTGGTTGGTATTAGA
>JANWXI010000105.1 GCA_025057415.1 Chitinophagales bacterium | reverse complement strand
AGGATTATCATCATGGAAAGATATACGTAAAAAGCAGCGAACCCGGCAAGGGCACAACAATGCGCATCGTTTTACCGGCTTACGAACCATAGTAGGAGTAATAATGATGCTTCCAAAACCAATAGAAATTATTTTTAACGTATTATCTTTATTGCCAAAACAGTAGATCTTATTATGTAGTAAGTTTTGGCAGTTTTTGATAGTGTGAAAGATTTGCGAATGACAAGGGGTGGTTTATTTTTGCAAACTCCTAAATGACATAAACAGTTATGACCCTAGCCGATATTGTCGCTATCACAAATTTACCCGGGCTCTACAAGGTGGTTCACCGCAGGGCAGATGGCTTAATTGCCACATCACTTATTGATAACAAGACCCAATTTATTCCCGGCCGCACGCATTTATTTACACAACTGGACGGTATTACCATGTACACTACGGGCGACCCTGTTCCGCTTAAAGATGTTCTGGCTTCTATCAAGAAAAACGAAAATAACTGCCCCCCGCCCGATGGCAAGGATGACGAAGCGCTCAAAAAGTGGCTTGAAGTAGTATTGCCAAATTACGACCGCGAAAAAGTGTATGTAAGCGATATGCGGAAATTGTGCAAGTGGTATCACGTGCTCAATAACAAAAACCTTATTGAAGAACTCATTGCCGAAAACAACGAAACAGATAGTGCCCACGAAAAAGCAGAAGCACATACCGATGCACGCAAAGAGACGCCTCCCGCGGCTGATATAAAAGCGAAAGTAAAAAAGGAAAGCGGCGGTAAAGCAGGAACAAAACCTGCCGTCACTACCAAAAAAGTTACCACTCCCCGCAAAGCACAATAATCATTATCCCTTTACCCGTTATGCAACTTTTTGTTGAATCAGATTTGCCCTCAGCGCCCAAGAGAACCTACTTGTCACAAACCTTTGACCCGGGCAACTGGGGCGATATTGAACCTTATTTGCAAGAACTGTACAGCCGCACTATTACAGATGTAAATGAACTGCACCGTTGGCTTCACGATTTCGATGAACTGCACAAAGTCATATCAGAACATTTCAGGCGCATATATGTACGTACCACTATCAATACAGCTGATAAAGAGGCGTCAGACCAGTTGGTACGGCTCCTTACTGATGTAGAGCCCAAAATGAAACAGTACGAACAACAACTCAACAAAAAACTGATTGAGTCGCCTCATTTGCAGCAACTTGACGAAAATATTTACGGACCTTACATCCGAATCACGCGTAAGAGTGTTGAGATTTTCCGCGAGGAGAACGTGCCGCTGCTCAGCAATATGCAAGTGATGCAAAAAGAGTACAACAAAATTACCGGCGCGCAAACCATAAACATAGACGGAAAAGATGTCACTCTCACAGAGGCGCAACTGTCGCTGAAAAGTCCTGACCGTTCGCATCGCGAAACAATTTATCGTGCAATGCTCGAACGCAGGTTGCAAGACAAAAAAGCCCTCGATGACCTACTTACCGAATTGATACGTCTGCGGCATCGGGTGGCTGTGCAGGCGGGTTACCCGAACTACGTGGCATATAAATTTGAAGAGTTGGGGCGTTTTGATTACTCCAAAAGCGATTGTGAAAAGTTTCACGAAGAGATTGGCGAAATTGTACTGCCCGTTGTAGAAAAATTTGCCCGGGAACGCAAAGACAAACTCGGAGTAGAAAAACTTATGCCCTGGGATGCCGAAGTGGATATAAGCGGCAAGCCCCCTTTATGCCCTGCCCGCAGCGCTGATGAATTGATTAACAAGGCCATAACATGCCTGAACCGGTTAGACCCATATTTCGGCAAGTGCATCGCTATTATGCATAAAACCGGCAGTTTAGACATAGAAGCACGGGTGAACAAAAGCAACGGCGGGTACAATATGGGCATGCCCGAAACAGGCATCCCTTTTATATTTATGAATGCCGCAAAAGGCGAACACGACCTCATTACCATTATTCACGAGGGCGGTCATGCCATTCACAGTTTTCTGACAAACTCACTGCCTCTGTCAATACTAAGAGATGTGTCTGCTGAAATGGCTGAGCTTGCCTCTATGGGCATGGAATTGCTCACCATTAAGCATTGGGACGTATTCTATGAAAATCCGGATGACCTGAAGCGCGCCCAGTCAAATCACCTCAAATACATCATACACTTGCTGGCACGCATATCCCTGGGGGATAAGTTTCAATATTGGCTGTATGAAAACCCCGAACACACCGTAGAGGAACGCAGAGCAAAATGGGTTGAGTTACATAAACAATACAGCTCATCCCTCTATCAGTGGAGTGAAGTGCCCGAGGCCCTTGAGACATCTTACCAACGCATTCTGCATTTTTACATCGTGCCGCTGTATTATGTAGAATATGCTTTTGCCCAACTGGGAGCCATTGCATTATGGAAAAATTATATGCATAATCCCTCAGAAACCGTAGCTGCGTACAAACATGCACTCAGTTTGGGCTATACCAGGACTATTCCCGATTTGTATAAGGCGGCCGGTATAACATTTAATTTTGAGAAAGATTACATCCGGTCACAGATAGAATTTTTGCTGCAGGAGTATGAAAAATTCAGTGCGTAGCGCCGCCGCAACAGCCCTCAGAGCACATCCTGTCATATTAATTAAAACCTCCGGCTGAATTTTCATATAAAAAGCAATTTTTATGAACAATAAATTTAAGATAACTCTGGTGTTGCTTGCGGTGGCGCTGTTGGTTACCGGAGCTGCATATCTGGCGTTTATGAAAGGCGTCAACATAATGCGCGATGGCCTGGTAGCTAATTACCCGGTAGTGAAATATGTAGTGGCAGGCGCCAGTACAGAGATAGACAGTGTGTTGCAGTTGCAAATCCGAGAGAGCGAACATACCGCCCTGTATCAGGCATTGTGCAATGCCTGCAACACGTCTGAAATGCAAATCACCTTACCCTATTACGCGCGATATGAAATCGGTTTAAACAGCCGTTATTTCCGGATTATCCGCGATAAAAACACGGTGGAAGTATGGCTGCCTGACCCCGCCTTAGTGTTCTGCGATATAAAAATTGACCAAATGAAAGTAAACGGAGTGCCCGTATCGTACAACAAATACCCCGCCCTGAAACAAGAGTTGTACAAAACCATATTACCCGTGCTCGAAAAAAATAAATCACATCTACATGCAGCACGGCAAAATGTGGCTAAGGCGCTGATATACTACTTTGTACCATACAAACTTGACTTGAAATTGTACATCAATAACGAACAGCAAAGTTTACCGGAGGTACCGGGCGTTACGATTGATGTGGATACTTACCTGAAACGAACCTTTAGCGCTGAATGACCTTGCATCGGTATGAACTCTTAAATTGTGTCAAAATCAAATTTGAATTATACTTTTACAGCTCACTGGCACCAAGGTTGAAGTTACGAAAACTAAACTCACAGCAATGAAATCACATCTTACGTTTTGGATTTTCACGTTCTGTACATTAAGTACATTTGCCCAACCGGTAGGGCACCTCACAGTATTTTCGGAAGATGGCGACAAATTTTACCTGATAATAAATGGTGAGCGGCAAAACAATGAGGCGCAAACCAACATTCGCGTAGAAGACCTCACACAACCCCAGTATCGGGTTAAAATAATTTTTGAGAATACTTCACTCGGAGAAATCTCGCGAAATATTTTCATTGCCAATGGCGATGGACAATATTTAGATGTAACCTATCGTATTAAACGCGATAAAAACACCGGTAAGCCAAAATTGGGTGCGTTGCCGTTTTCGGCTGTGCCCGTTACTCCGGGTTTTATACCGCCTCCAAATACGTATGTAGTACATTGGGGCGCACCTGCCACCCCGCCACCAGGAGCAGTTATCAATGAGCCGGTACGCGGCCAGGTAACCCAAACTACAACCACCACCACTACTACCACCAACACCAGCGGCATCGGAACTCAGGTCAATGTGGGCGGCGTGAATGTGGGCATATCCGTTACTAACCCTAACGCTCCAAACACCGTTACAACCACTACGACCACCACCACGACCACTACGGGCGCCATCAGACCCACACCAACACCTGCCGTGGGTTGTGTGAATGCTTATCCCATGAGCCATGCCGATTTCACCGGCGCATTAGCAACCATACGCGCACAAAATTTTGACGACACCCGCTTAAAAACCGCCCGGCAGATAGCGCAGTCAAACTGCCTGAGCGCCACGCAGATAGCCGATATCTGCAAAATCTTCAGCTTTGAAGAAAATCGGCTCGCATTCGCCAAGTTTGCATACCCCTTTTGCGCAGACCCGGGGAATTATCACCGTGTAAACAGCGTGTTTAACTTCAGCTCAAGTAGCGATGAACTGAACGACTACATCATGAGCCGTCCACCCAGATAATTTGATGTCGTTTAAATGTAAATAATTACTTAAGCTTAATTAAGGCAAATGGCAAAAACAAAAACTACCTATACGAATGCTGACGTAGAGACATTTATTGGCGATACGGTAACAGAACAGCAAAAGAAAAGCGATTGCCTTGCGTTGCTCAACATCTTTAAAAAAATCACCGGCGCCAAACCGCGCATGTGGGGCTCATCTATCGTTGGATTTGGTAATTACCACTACAAATACGAAAGCGGTCACGAAGGAGATGCGCCCGTAATCGCTTTTTCACCCCGCAAAGATGCCATTTCGTTGTATATATATACAGAGACAGAGAAAAACAAGAAACTTTTGGCGCAACTTGGGAAATTCAAGATGGGTAAATCGTGTATATACATAAAAAAATTAGCCGACATCAACAGAGATATTCTTGCTGAAATCTGCTCAGAAACCATCACCTTTTTATCGAAAAAATACACCTGTACTTTTAAATGACCATGCTTAAACTATTTGAAAGCGGCACGTCAGGGAAGAAATGCACGCCAAAATTTTCTTTTGTATGGTGTCGCTCTGCTGTGTTTGTATGGTCTTTGTTGTGCGCTGTAGTATTGCATAGCTCTGCACAAACCTCTCATCCGCACCCTTGTTCACTTACCGATAGCATACAAAAACACCTGCCCTACATTCGGCAGCAGGTGAAGCGGGTTTTTCACGATACCATTAACTGCCGCCAGGTATTGCTCTTGCGCATTGCCGAGCTTTACAGCGCAAACCGCGATGCAAAATATCTAGATGCCCTGCAGTACATTCGGGTGACAGGTGATGATTTGGTGAGTGATTTATACCCCGATGTGATACTCGCAGTACTGCAACGGCAATTTTCGGGTTTCCTGCACGATTTGTACGCCGGCAAAGGACGCTACTACGCGCTTGAAAAAGAGTTAGTCATTTGCCTGAATATGATTGTAGAAGGTCGTCCGTTGAAACAAAAGTACCTCGGGCTTTTCAACGTTGAAATCGGTAAAGCGAAAGATAAAAAAGATGCTGCTAAGGCCGCTTACCTCACCAAACTGAAAACCAGAGTAGAAGAAGACAAACCTTAACCGGTTATGGCTTGTATGCCCGGCAGTACCTTGCCTTCAAAATATTCAAGCATGGCACCACCGCCGGTTGACACATAGCTCACCTTATCGGCAAAGCCAAACTGATTAACAGCGGCAACCGAGTCGCCCCCGCCCACCAAGCTAAACGCTCCCTGCTCCGTAGCAGCAGCCACCGATTGGGCTATGTGGCGTGTACCGCTTTGAAAGTTAGGCATCTCAAACACCCCCATGGGGCCGTTCCACAGAATAGTTTTGGACTTGCGTATAATCTCGCTAAAAGCGACTGATGCTTCCGGCCCGATGTCAAGCCCCATCCAACCATCCGGTATGTTACGGCTCGGAGCAGTGTCAGTTCGGGCTTCGTTGGCAAAAGCATCCGCAATGACGGAGTCAACCGGCAAATGAATGTGTACGCCTTTCTTCTTTGCCCGGTCCAGCAAATCGCGTGCAATGTCGAGTTTGTCATCTTCACAGAGCGAACTTCCTATCTTGCCACCCTCGGCTTTGAAAAACGTATAAGCCATGCCCCCACCGATGAGGATGTGGTCGGCTATGTTGAGCAGGTTTTCAATAATCAGTATTTTATCGCTTACCTTGGCGCCTCCCAGTATAGCGGTGAAGGGTCGCTCAGCGCTCTCCAATACGCGACGGGCATTGCGTATTTCTGCCTCCATTAAATAGCCGAAAAGTTTTTTACCCTCTTCAAAATAACGGGCTACGATAGTGGTGGATGCATGCGCGCGATGTGCAGTGCCGAATGCATCGTTTACATATATATCGCCATGTTTGCTGAGTTTTTGGGCGAATGCCTCATCGCCTTTTTCCTCACCTTTGTGAAATCGCAGATTTTCCAGCAGCAATACTTCACCGCTTTTGAGCGATGAAGACAAGGCAAATGCCTGCTCTCCGATACAATCCTCAGCAAATTTCACCTCGCAACCGAGTAAGCCGGCAAGCGCAGGTAAAACATGCCTGAGCGTGTGTTTTTCATAGTCAATACTCCCGTCTTCTTTCAATTTTTTAAGCGGGCGACCCAGGTGGCTCATCAGTACTGCGCTGCCTCCGTCGTTAAGTACCTTGCGTATGGTGGGCAATGCACCGCGCAAACGGGTGTCGTCTGTAACAGCATACGTTTTTTTATCTAAGGGTACATTAAAATCTACCCGGATTAAGGCACGCTTACCGTTAAAATTTACCGTATCAATAGTGGGCAACATGCTCAATAGTTTGGGTGCGCGAAATTAAACGTTTTGGGCAGAGTGATGATGTTATGATGTATTGTTATATGGTGTAATTTTTTACGGGAACAAACTGAGTTGCCTGGTACGGAAGGAGATAAAAATCTAATTTCATATAAACCCTTTTTTACCAGCAGTGTGTTTCTTAAAGAAGAGATAACCTTCATACAACAATGCATGTGGAATTTACTCTCTCATGTTGCAAAAAATAACCGATAAGCATGCAAATTGTTGCAGAAGTTTTTGTACATCATAAAACAATTATATATATAAATTTTTACAACTAATCTTCACCTTTCAACACCTCAATGGCTTTTTTTACACTACCGTGTGTAAGCAGGTGCGTACGTGCGGTATCATAATCCAGGCCGGTTGCCTCCATTACCATGCGTACACCCCGGTCTATCAATTTATCGTTGGTGAGCTGCATGTGCACCATTTTGTTATCCTCCACCCTGCCAAGTTTTATCATCACCGTGGTGCTAAGCATATTAAGCACGAGTTTTTGTGCTGTACCGGCCTTCATTCGGGTACTGCCGGTCACAAATTCAGGACCGGTGATAACTTCTACAGGAAAATCGCTGTGTTGTGCTACTTCGGTTTGCAGATTGCAGGTTATGCAACCGGTGAGAATGCCATTGGTGCGGCACATCTGCAATGCACCGGCCACATAGGGCGTGCGCCCCGAAGCGGTGATCCCCACCACCACATCGCGGGTATTAATGTGGTGTTGTTGCAGGTCTTTCCACCCCTGCGAGCGGTCATCCTCGGCATGCTCTACAGCCCTGCGAATGGCACTATCGCCCCCGGCTATGATGCCCACTACCAGCCCGTGCGGTACGCCGTAGGTGGGCGGACACTCACTGGCATCCACTATTCCTAACCGACCACTGGTACCGGCACCAACATAAAACAGGCGTCCTCCTGCCAGCATCTTATCGGTGATAGCATCAGCTAATTTTTCTATTTGCGGTATGGCACGTGCTACAGCTGCGGGTACGGTGCTGTCTTCGCCATTGATGCGCTCCAGCAACTCGCGGGTACTCATCTTTTCCAGATGACGATGAGGAGACGCCTGTTCGGTAAAATTCATGTGCGATGTTACAAAACAATGCCGTGATGTACTCGAAATGAAAGCGGCAGGTCACCAAAACCTGCCGCAGTGACTTTTTCCGTTCCTTAATAAGCTATTTGCTGACAGTTTTTTCCAGGTACTCTATTGCCTGGCCTACGGTGCTGATAGTTTCGGCCTGCTCATCGGGAATTGAGATGCCGAATTCTTTCTCAAATTCCATGATAAGCTCAACCGTATCCAATGAATCAGCGCCCAAATCATTGGTAAAACTGGCTTCGGGAGTTACCTGACTTTCCTCCACACCCAGTTTGTCAACGATGATTTTCTTTACTCTTTCGGCAATGTTTGACATGTTGATGGTTTTAAAAATGTAGGTGCGAAAGTAATAACATCCCGCCTACTGCCAAATTAAATTTTGGGTACAAACCGGGCTGTTTAATTGAATAGACAGTCTTCATCGGACGCCTCGCCTACAGCCGGCTTGGAGTGTTTTGCTGGCTTGGGTTTTTCCATCATATCTTTAATAGAACCAAATCCTATCAAATCTTTGATGACGGGGGTTTCGGTAAGTTCGCCCGCCAGTTTAATCTTTTCAAAGCCAAATTGTTCTTTGATGCTGTACACCACTTTGCGAAGTTTGTCTTTGCGCAAATTATCGCCAAAGAGGGCGAGTTGTATAAGTTCGGCATCGTGAAAATCAGTAACCCACACGCTCATCTTAGTGATATCGGTATTGATGATTTTTTCGCAGCCCGTCTCCTCTTCTTTTTGGCGGATGCGTTTTAAAATAATTTCCTGTAACTCGGTAGCACCTTGCACCGAAATATCCGTATGTAAAAAATCATCGTAGCGGCCGCCCCACTCGTAGCGACACGAAAAGCCAATCGTGTGTGCCTTGAGCGAGTGTTTGACCATGCGCTTTTCCAGTTGCAGGCACAATGCCAGCAGAATTTCGTAAATCGTATCTACCGATGCACGCTGCTCGCGCGATATTTGCCGCATGGCCTGCATGCTCTTGTACTCGTCATTCTTAATGTCAACCTCCCGAAAGTTCAGGCGGTGATACCAGTACTCACCCACAATGCTGCGGCAAGCTTTGCGGAGTTTCGCGGGTGAGCTGTAGCGAATTTCTAACGGAGAGTGTATGCCGCCAATCATCAGCCGTTGCGCCATGCGTGTAGAGATACCGGGCAAATCGGTGAGCGCCATTTTCTCAAGTACCGCGTCTATCGTTTCGGGCGATATAACCGTGAGTCCATCGGGTTTTTGCACGTCCGATGCCAACTTGGCAAGGAACGCATTGGGAGCTATGCCGATAGAGCACGTAAACCAATCGCCTACATCCTGCTTTATTTTCTTTTTGATGTCTTGCGCTACTTTCACCAAATCTTTGTGTATGAGCCGGTAGCTTGAAAAATTCAACACTGCTTCATCAATACTTTTAGGTATCACATCCTCGCAAAACGACTGGAGTACCTTCATGATTTTCACGTGGTACTCCCGATAGCGCCTCGGGTTTGTTTCTACCGGTACAAAATCGGGGTGGTGCGGTACAATATCTGACAACCTCCCCAGCTCTATACCGCGTGCTTTGGCTTCTTTTGACAGGGCTATCACCGACCCGTGCTTACCCGTATAAACACATACGCCCACCGGCCTGCCGCGAAGCCAGTAATTCACCTGCTGCTCACAACTCGGAAAAAAACTGTTCATGTCCACAAACATGATGTTGGGTTGCAGCGATGCCTCTCGTATGTTGTTTTGATTTACGTACATACGCTATATCTCAGGAGGGGTGAGTTTCCGGAAATGTCCATTCATTTTCACCTTTTTGCGCATCTGCTCAGCCGCTTCCAGTTCGGGAATTACCCGCTCTAAATGTTGTATCAAAAACCACTGCCTGCCTCGCTCAGAGAAATTAGTCAGCAGGCGGTACTGGTCCTCGGGCGCGAGCGCCGCAAACTGAGCTACCTGAAACGAAAGCGGCTTGTCGAATTTCTTACGCCAATCAAAACCGGTTCCTGTAACCTCATGCAGCCGGTCCATCAGTTCGGCTAAGCGCGGATGAAGTTCATCGGTGTCATAAGGCAGGTAACTAACCTCTTGCACCACAGCGGCAGCGTACAGTTTATTCGGCATGTTTCGCACTACCTCCAGAATGCGAAAAATACCCACTCCCACTGTGCGCACATCCATCTTGCCATCTTCGTACTCACGGGTGAGTTCGGTTACTTTCATCTCGGTGCCGTACTCGCAGAGCTCCTTTTTGATGACGGGCGGAATACCAAACGTAATATTATACCCCATACATTCGGTTATCATCTGTATGTAGCGCGGTTCGAAGATGTGCAGGTTGAGCGGCTGGTGCGGAAACACCACTGTATCTAACGGAAATAGCGGAATAAACTTTGGCATAAGACAGCAATTGTCACCCGACTGTAATATTAAAACTATGACCCCTAATTGTTTGTTGGATGTGTGCGTAAATTTCTTTACTTTTATCAAAAATATGTCGGGAAGGGTACTTCTTTTAATTATCGTATGGGGCGTCTGGCTCAGCGCGGCAGCCAACTCCACGGGGCATGTAATGGGCAGGGTGTTTGTACAGGAAACCCGCCTTGCCCTCCCCTTTGCCGAAATTGTTTTTGAAAACCGCATGGATAAAATTACCGTCACTGCCAACGAGTACGGTTACTACTATGCTCACCGGCTGCCAACCGGCAAGTACCAGATGCGCGTTAAGCACAACGGACGCGAGTTTGTATTAAACAGAGTGCCGGTTTATGACGGTTACACCACCGAAATTAACTTTCCGGTGAGTGATGACACCACCCTCCCCGCCATAGTTACCGTAGTGTTAGACCAACCCCGCTGGCAACACAGCGGGGAAACCAATATCAACCTCTCTCACAGCACTGCCCTGCAACCTACCCGCCCGTTGGGCGAGGCGCTCAGCGCCCAGCCGGGAATTGACGTGCGCAACGGCAGGTTGTTCATCAAAGGTAGCGACAAGGTGAAATTTTTCATTGACGGCACCCCCATCCTTGGCCAACCCGTGATGGGTACTGACTGGTGAACCCTTTTACATCACATAAAAAACCTCAACCTATGAAAACAAAAACTCAATTCAGCATTCTCCTCAGCGCCTTGTTGTTACACACCACAGCGCTGGCAGGCGGCGGCAGCGTAATGGGGCAACTTACTGATGCCGAAACCCTTCGCCCCATTGCAGATGCCACCATCGTGTTTGATTGCGCCGG
>JANWXI010000104.1 GCA_025057415.1 Chitinophagales bacterium | reverse complement strand
ATCTTTGTGTATATGAGGATTAGTTGTAACCCTGCGAGCCGCCTGCGGCGGCTCGCAGGTTGGTTGCGGTGAAGTATGGTTAGATGAGGATCACGGAGCGCGAGCCCCGAAAATAACCACACACTTACACCATTTCATAACAACCCCTCGTTAAGTCACATCCTCCCCACCCGACATCTCCATAATAAACCGCATCACACGCACCAGAAATGACAAAATGAAATAAAACAAACTAAGCGATACTATCATCATACGGTATTCCCACGCATCCCACAAACTCACGCCCGATAATCGCCTGGCTGTTAACAGCAACACAGCCGAAAATGCAACATAACTGTAAATTGAAGGCAAGGTGTAGCGAAAAATACTCTTCTGCGTGATGGAAAACAGACAGTTAAACAACACGTAAAACGTCATGGCTAACAACACCGCAAAGTACTCACTGCCCGGGCGAAAGCCCCCGTAATGGGCTATGGCCATACCTGCTATGCCGATAAGCACAGCCGAGGTGACCTGAATGGGTATGGCATATTTCATGTGCATGAAACAAATCAGGCGGCAACGGGTTCGCTATTGCGCCTGCGTTCGTTGCGCGCCGCTATAAAAATGCTCAATTCATACAACAAGTACAAAGGCAAGGCCACCAACGCCTGCGTGAACACATCTGGCGAGGGAGTGATGATACCCGCCAATATCAATATCACCACAATGGCATATCTCCGCGCGCTGCGCATGGCTCCGGCGCCTATTATCCCCACGCGCGAAAGAAAATACACCAGCATCGGCAATTCAAACATTACACCCATGGCCAGCAACATCATAGAAAAAAAATTAATGTAATTGTCAATCGTGAAATCGTTTTTAATGGCGCTACTGAGCGTAAAGTTCACGGCAAAATTTACCGAAAATGGAATAATCACGAAATAGCAAAACAAAACTCCCAAAAAGAAAAAAAACGAACAGGCAAGTATAATGCGCATGGCAGCACGCTGCTGCTGTGCACTGAGGGCAGGAGCCACAAACAACCATATCTCCAACACGATATACGGAAAAGCCAATACAAACCCAAATACCAGCGTGTACTGCAACAGCAACGTAATTTGACCAAAGAGCGCCGTATTTTGCAGTTGCAAAGGAATATCGTTCTCAATACACACGGCATCGCGTAAGCCCAGCCATTCTCCCACCCGGCACATTAACCGGTAAGTCGGGAAATCGCGCGAAGCTACTCCCAGCACAATGTCGTGAAAAACCACATCATAATAAACCCCAACCAACACCGCGCATATCAACACTGCCAACAGGGAGCGTATCAGGTGCCATCGCAACACCTCAACATGCTCAAAAAAACTCATCTCTGCCTCGGGATTATTCCGGTCGCGCTTAAAAAACATGAGGCGAAAGTAAGGCGATGCACGGGTTGTGCAACTACATGGCGAACTGCAATTAGTTTTTTAGGATTACAAACTTTATCCCTACTCAACGCAATGAACGAACAAGCTCGTTGCTATTCCTATTCCGGCTATGTTATTTTCTTTAACTCAACTTTGCCATTATCTTAGCGCCACCAATGAAAAACATCCGAAATTTCTGCATCATCGCCCACATTGACCACGGTAAAAGCACGCTGGCTGACCGGCTTATTGAAACAACCAAAGCCATCAGCGAACGCAAAATGACGGATACCGTGCTGGACAGTATGGACCTGGAGCGCGAGCGCGGTATCACTATTAAGAGCCACGCCATTCAAATGGATTTTTACCGCAATGGCGAAAAATACACCCTCAACCTGATCGATACCCCCGGTCATGTGGATTTTAGCTACGAGGTTTCGCGCTCCTTAGCCGCCTGCGAAGGAGCGCTCTTGCTGGTGGACGCCAGTCAGGGCATTCAGGCACAAACCATTTCAAACCTTTACCTTGCCGTGGAGCAGGGGCTTACCATCATCCCCGTAGTGAACAAGATAGATATGGAAGGCGCCAATCCCGAATTGGTAGAAGAGCAGATGATGAACCTCATCGGATGTAAACGCGAGGAAATCATCCGCGCCAGCGGGCGCACCGGCGCCGGTGTTGACAAGATATTCGATGCCATCATTGACCGCATCCCCGCCCCCAAAGGCGACCCCGATGCCCCTCTGCGCGCCCTGATATTTGATTCCAAATACAATTCTTTCCGCGGTGTGATAGCGTACTTTCGGGTAGTGGATGGAAGCATTAAGAAAAATGATAAAGTAAAGTTTGTCAATACAGGTGCATCCTACATAGCTGATGAAGTAGGCATACTGCGACTGGATTTGGAACCGCGCGATGAAATCAAAACCGGAGATGTGGGCTACATCATCACCGGTATCAAAAACGCAAAAGAAATTAAAGTGGGTGACACCATCACGCACGTAGAGCGTCCTTGTACCGAAGCCATACAAGGTTTTGAGGATGTAAAACCGATGGTTTTTGCCGGCATTTATCCTATGGATAATGACGATTATGCCGACCTGCGCGACTCACTCGAAAAACTCCAGCTCAACGATGCTTCCCTCGTGTTTGAGCCGGAAACCTCTGTTGCATTGGGTTTTGGTTTTCGCTGCGGCTTTCTGGGCCTGCTGCACCTCGAGATAGTACAGGAGCGTCTGGAGCGCGAGTATGATATGTCTATCCTCACCACGGTACCGCAGGTGAGTTATCACGCCTACCTCACAAACGGTGATAAAGTCATCATTAACAACCCTGCCGATATGCCGCCGGTGCAGCGTATTGAACGTATCGAGGAACCCTACATCAAAGCGCAAATCATCACCAAGCCCGAATACATCGGCAGCATCATGAAACTGTGTATGGAAAAGCGCGGCATTATGATAAATCAAAATTACCTCACCGAAGACCGCGTAGAGATGATTTTTGAAATGCCCCTTGCCGAAATTGTATTTGACTTTTACGACCGCCTCAAATCCATTTCGCGCGGTTACGCTTCTTTTGATTACCACCCCATCGGTTACCGCCCTGGCGACCTGGTAAAACTGGATATCTTACTGAATGGCGAACAGGTTGATGCCTTCAGCGCCATGATTCACCGCAGTAAAGCCGAGGATTTCGGCCGCAAAATGTGTGAGAAACTCAAAGAGCTTATCCCCCGCCAGCAATTCATGATACCGATACAAGCCGCCATCGGCTCCAAGATCATCGCACGCGAAAACATATCGGCACTGCGCAAAGACGTTACAGCCAAATGCTATGGGGGTGATATTTCGCGCAAGCGCAAACTACTCGAGAAACAGAAAAAAGGGAAAAAACGCATGCGCCAGTTCGGTAAAGTAGAGGTGCCGCAGGAGGCCTTTATAGCAGTACTGAAACTAAACGACTGATGATAAGTTGACGAAGATTACAAATCGTTTAAACAACAAAACCGATGCGCAGTATTCATTCATATCTGGAGGAGTATGCCGCCAGCCACCGGCATCCGCTCAATAAAAAAATCCATTGGGTGTGTGTGCCATTGATTTTTTTTACTATCATCGGTTTTTTGTATTGCATACCCCTGCCGTTGAATATCACAACCAATATTCAGCTTAACGCAGCGCATCTGGCATTGCTGTTCATCACGATATACTATTTTTTATTGTCTCCTTCGCTTTCTGTCGGCATGCTGCTTTTTTTGTTGGTATGTCTGGCGGGTTGTTATCTCTTTCAAAGTTTTGCTCCGGTACCTCTTTGGGCGCTTTGTGCCTTTATTTTTGTTGTTGCGTGGATATTCCAGTTCTACGGACACAATGTGGAAGGCGCCCGTCCGAGTTTTTTGAAAGATTTGCAATTTTTAATGATTGGACCTGCCTGGTTAATGAGTTTTATATACGCGCGCATGGGCATTCGCCTGTAAGTCGGTATGATATTTGACAACTTCACCAAAAACACCATACATGAAGAAGAGCATTGTTATATGTATCACTGTGTTTTTTGCCGCAGCCATAGCAACGAGTTTTCAGAAAGAGGAAAACCAGGCGCGCGTCATCATTCAACAGATGCTGCAAGCCATCCGTGCCCACAAGGGCGCCAAGTTTACCATGGGCAATAACGAGCGCATTGTGGGTATGAGCGGACTTCGCGGCGGAAACATTTACACAAAAGTACAGGTAAACCCATTTAAAGTTTACATGAAAATGTTAACCGACCCCAATAAAGGCACTGAAATATTATACGTACCCTCCGAGCGCGACGGCAAGGCGCTCATCAAACCCGGTAATTTGTTCTTTAACGTTAAACTCTCTCCGTTCAACAGCCAGGTGACCAAAAACCAACATCACAGCCCCGTGAGCGCCGGATTCGGAATGGTCGTAAAAATTATAGAAGCAGGCGTCAAGCGTGCCGATGCCGAAAAAAAATTTGATGAGGTGTTCAGGTACGCCGGTGAAATAACATACCAAAACAAACCCTGCTACAAGATTGTAATAGAAGATCCCACCTGGGCTATCACCACATACAAAGCATCAAAGGGTGAAACGCTCTTCTCCATCTCCCAAAAACTCCTCATCCCCGAATACAGCATCACCGAACTGAACGGCGTTAGCAATTTTGAAGAAGACCTGGGAGGGCGTACACTCAAGGTGCCCACTTCCTATGCTAAAAAGACCGTGTTTTACATTGATAAATCAAACCATTTCCCTATCTATCAGGAGATGAGTGATGACAAAGGCGTGTTTGAGCGCTATGAATTTTTCAATCTGATAATCAATCCGGTTTTTGCTCCCGATGAATTTTCAGAAAATTTCAAAGAGTACGGATTTTAACCGCCACATGCCGTAAGCGCCTGTTGTATTGACATCCGTTCCTGCTGACTGAAACCCTCAAAAGCCCTTATCTTTTGCAGCAAACGCACTGCTTGGCCACATTGCCTGTTTTTAGCATACAACAAACCTAACTGTAGCATAATGACGGGATTTTGCGGATTGAGCCGGTCGGCTGCTCTGTAGTAGCGTATTGCCTTTTCTAAATACACGGTTGCATCGGCACCATACGATGGCATGAGCATTTTACAACATTCGGCTGCAAAAAGGTTCGCTTGCAACGGTTGCGCATCATAGCGTATAGCATTATCAAATGCTTCCAACGCCGCTATGTAATGCTGATTCTGAAATAAAACAGCCCCGAGACCCAACCAGGCAGAAGCATTGCGTGCATCTGCCTGCAACGAAAGGCGATAAAAACTATCAGCCCGTTGATAGTCCCGTGTGTTGTAACAAATCTCCCCCAACAGTTGGTAGCCAACTCCGCGGTTCCCAGCCGCTAAAACTTTTGTGCCATGCAAAGCGGCTTTCTCCACATCGCCCACCATGAGGTAATACGCTGCCTTAACGACATCGGCATCAGCCATGGCAGCCGGCTCGTAAAGAGGATTAAATATTTTACTTATATAATAACCGGCTGTGCGGGGCAAACCGGTAAAATGCACCGCCCGGGTAGTATCTCCGTTGCGCATATATACAGCCGCCACGGGGTCCAGATGTGCTAAACGGAATTGTGCATGGCGATACAAATGACGGTGAAGAGCTGCGAACTGCGGCCGATATAACACTACGTAATGAAACCCCCATATACTGTCGGCACGTTCAAATTTTTCTGGCACGGTGACTATCTCCGCAAACTGCTGAAAAAAGTCACTGCTGAATACATCCAAATCGCGCAAGTCAATAAATGTTTTGAAGTGGGGCTTTAATGCCCACAACAAATACGATGAGGTAAGATAATCACTGAAACACCTTCCACTCACATGGGCGGCGCGCAGAAAATGCGCGGTTTCAACCGGGTTGTAATCTTCCGGTACACGTATGCCAAATGTATCGCGGCTGTTCGTGTGGCGATAATACGTGCCGCTTACTACCCACACATATATCACAATCAAAGCAACTGTAGCTGTTATTTGCCATCGCAGTAACCATCGTTGATCGGTTACCAGGCGCTTCAGCGCCTCTGCAGTTATACACGTGAGCGCCGGAGAGCAAACTAAAGCTGCAAATATCACGTTGCGGTATGCCGTGGCTGCCAGATACAAAAACGCAACTATTACCAGTAAATAACCTGTTCCGTAGCGCCAATAAAAATTGAACTTTCGTTTAGCTGCTGCCTGCTTTTGCCAATAGACAAAGGTAAGCACACCCGTCAGCAACCATATAATCAGGGCATATACGTTCCACCGCCAGTATTCCACGCGCGTTATATCCAGCAATTCAGTAGTGTATTTGTTTTCAAAAACCTGCCCGAATATTTGCAGCGGGCGCGCGAGCATTGCAAATGAATAAGGATGAACGACCGTAACCAGCATCAACACCAATGGCAGCAGTAGCCAACTTACCGGTGGTTTTGCTTTTTTGTCTTTTAGATGAAACCGGTGATATAACCATGTGGCTGCGGGCGGTACGGCAAAACACACAGAGAGGACTACACCTGTTGCATACGCTTCATGCAGGTTTGCCCATGCTATTTGCAGCGGTATCAACCACCACAATACCTTAGTATTTTCTCGG
Organism: Chitinophagales bacterium; assembly: GCA_025057415.1. Lineage (GTDB taxonomy): Bacteria > Bacteroidota > Bacteroidia > Chitinophagales > LD1 > Bog-950. Next base: position 4,774 of record JANWXI010000104.1, on the reverse strand, counting down.
TCTCCCTTCAACAATATGTATAAAAAAACGAGTGTGAGTAAGTGCGAAAACATCTCCGGCCGCCCGATAAACCGATACTCCGCAATCAGTAGCATCAAAGGCGCGTTGAGCGCAAATGCCAGGGACAAGTACCCGCTGCTTTCACCTGTTAGTAACAAAGTGATGCGATATGTCATATACAACATGCAAACCGAAACAATTAGCTGTAGCAGCAACACTCCTTCGGGCCCAAGCAGTGAGGAAATCAGGGCAAAAATCAACTCTGCTCCCCACTTGACGTTTATCCAGGGTTTACCCTCGTGTGTGTAACTGAATATGTCCTTATCCGGCACCCTGAGGTTTTCCAGTATCCACTCACCGGTGCGGATTTGCCACCATACATCCGGCTCTCGTAAACCTTTAACACAAAGCGCGGCTGCCAGTACAAAACTCAGCGCCACAGGTAATTTTGCGATGATTTTTGCCACCCTATGCAATGCGCTATTTTTCTGCAAAATAGTAAATCGTGCTGCAAACTTTCGGTGAAAAAATACGCGCAGATGCTTCCTGAATTTGCATAGAGGTCACGGCCTTGTATTTCTCTGCTTCTTTGTTTACGCCATCCGGGTCTCCGAGCATATCATAGTATGCTAAGTTCATGGCGCGGTTCAGGATATTTACCTCGCTGAATGTGATATAACTCTCTATTTTATTCTTGACTTTCGCAAGCTCGCGGTCACTCACCGCATCGTGTATAAGCGTATCAGTAACTGATGTTATAGCTCTGTCGGCATCATCCATACTTACTCCATCGCTGATTTTACCTTCAATCACAAAAAGCCCCTCATCAACGGTTTCGGTGAGATAAGCGCTGATGATACTGAACATCTTCTTCTCTTTCACTAACTGCTGATATAATCTTGATGACTCTCCGTTACTCAACAAGTCGCGTATCAAATCGGCAGCGTAAAAACCTGTGTCTGTTCGTGCACACATTTTGTATGCTTTGTAAATGGCATTTACCGGCACTTTTGCCCTAACCTCTAAAAAACGCGGCTCAGTTTGCGGCGGCTCTGCGGGAATGTTCCGCTCCACCGGTTGCCCCGGTGATATATCGCCAAACCATTTCTCAGCTAATTGAAATACTTCCGGGGCACGCAAAGGTCCTGCAATAGACAATATTGCATTATTGGGGCGGTAATACTTGTAAAAAAAGTCTTTCGCTTCCTGTAGTTTTACCTGCGCAATGTGCTCAAGCGACTTACCAATCACCGGCCATCGGTAAGGGTGCACCTGATATGACAATCCGACTAAACGATGCCATACGTCTCCGTAGGGTTGGTTGATGTAATATTCTTTAAACTCCTCCATTACCACATTTTTTTGCACTTCCAGCAGCGCATCATCAAATGCCAGCGATAGCATGCGGTCGCTCTCCAACCACAGCGCCGTTTCAATGTTTTTTGACGGGAGCAACTCGTAATAATTGGTAAAGTCAGTAGTGGTGAAGGCATTATTTTCACCTCCGGCATACTGGAGCGGTGTATCAAAATGGGGGATATTCACAGAACCCTCAAACATAAAATGCTCAAACAGATGGGCGAAGCCGGTGTGATCTTCGTGTTCATCGCGTGAACCTACTTTGTACAAAATATTCACGGCGGCCATACCCGTTGTGTTATCTTCATGCGCAATCACCCGTAGGCCGTTGGGCAGGGTTGTAAGTTCAAAATGTATCATGTAAGCGAAATACTAAGTGTATAATTCAAATAATTTCACGAATGAGATACTTGTTGCGGTCAGCGGCTGTACGTGTAATCAGTTCGCCTAAAAAACCCGCTACAAACAACTGTACCCCCACAATCAGCGTCACCAATCCGAAATAAAACAGCGGGCGCTCCGTCATGCGGTATTGAGCAAAAAATATTTTACCTATCACCAAGTACAGCGTTATCAAAAAACCCACCAGAAAACTCAATACCCCCAACCCACCGAAAATGTGCATCGGGCGGTTGGCAAAACGTGTCATAAACGAAACAGAGAGCAAATCCAGAAACCCGTACAGGAAACGCTCCATGCCGAATTTCGTGGAGCCGTACTTGCGCGCCTGGTGTTGTACTACCTTTTCGCCAATATTGCGAAAACCGGCTTTGCGTGCCAATATGGGTATATAGCGATGCATCTCTCCGTACACTTCAATACTTTTCACCACCTCGTTGCGGTATGCTTTTAGCCCGCAGTTCATATCGTGCAGCGGAATGCCCGTGAGCAGGCGTGTGGTGCCGTTGTAAATCTTCGTGGGTATGGTTTTGGTAATCGGGTCATATCGTTTTTGCTTCCATCCGCTCACCAGGTCGTAACCCTCGCGGGTTATCATGTGATAGAGGGCGGGTATTTCATCGGGGCTATCCTGCAGGTCGGCATCCATGGTAATCACTACTTCTCCGGTGGCGTGTTGAAACCCCACCTGCAGCGCCGCGCTTTTGCCGTAATTGCGCCTGAACCGCACGCCGTGTATGCATTCATTTTGCGCGGCAAGTGCGCGAATAATTTCCCAACTCTTGTCGCTGCTGCCGTCATCTATCATCCATACTTCATAGGTAAATTTATGCTCGCGCATTACGCGCTCTATCCATGCAGCCAATTCGGGCAGCGACTCCTCCTCGTTGTAAAGTGGTATTACAATGCTGATTTGTGTCATGCCTCTGCCGGTTTACTTGCTGTATCAGAAGCGCCGGTACGTACAGGTCTGCGTACAAACAGTGCGATGATGAATGACAGTACGGCACCAAATACAGAGCTCTTCAATAGAGATTTTGCAGAACCCTTCAACGAAAAATCAAACTCATCTGAATTTTTGATTTTCTCTATTTGTTTCTCTATCACCTCGTCACTCAACCCCTGCTTTTCCAAAAACGCCTCTGTTCTTGAAACCACGTGTTCACGCAAATTGGCAGAGTATTCAGGATCCAGCACATAGTTAATGAAGAGGGTAGTCACAGTACTGATGAGCATAGTAAGTATCAGAATTGTAAACACCGCCACAAACGCCTGCCAAAGTGTTATGGTGTCCTCTGTACTGCGCTTATACAATACCCCGCCCCACACGGCAAAAAACACCAATAACCCAAAGGTTAAAAAACCGGTAATCGCCTGCAACCACACCGAACCAAAAATGGTTTTGTAAAACATATACATCAGCACCGTAATGGCCGACATCACTAACCCCCCGATTACTCCCCAGCGTACTGAAATGTTGAAATCTGGTTTCATATTTAATAATTATTTAATACTATTTGATTGCGATGTATTATGCCGTAAGGTTTGCCCGTAAACGTATACCCAATAAACGGTGTATTGCGTGATTTGGACCGTATATGTTTTTCGGTGAAAGTCCATTGAGCTGCGGGGTCAAACAGGCACAAATCTGCCGGTTCTCCTTCATCAATCACACGCTTAAGACCGATAATCCGCGCGGGGTTTTCAGAGAGTACGCTGATGATTTTTTCCAAAGGCATACGCTCCCTTAACACCGTGTGTGTGGCGGCAAAACACGTTTCCAATCCTATCATCCCGAATCCCGCTTTATCAAATTCTGTCTTTTTGCTGTCTTCGTCCTGCGGCAGGTGGGCACTGCAAACAGCGTCTATAGTGCCGTCATCCAAACCCTTTATGAGCGCTGTCACATCGCTCTGCTCACGTAGCGGTGGGTTAACCTTACAGTGTGTCTGGTACTGCCCCACCGCCTCGTCAGTTAACAACAAATTATAGAAATTCACCGAGGCGCTTACGCGGGCGCCTTTCTTTTTGGCTGCCCGGATAAACTCAACACTTCGCTTGAGCGATATATCGGAAAAATGAAGTTTTGATTGTGTGTACTCCAGCACAAACAAATCGCGGTGTACAGCAATTTCTTCGGCAATGGCCGGCATGGCCGGTAAACCTAACTTCGTACTCACCACACCTTCGTGCATCACACCGTTTTTAGATATGCTCTTATCTTCCGGATGCAACATGATGAGTCCGTCAAACGCCTTTGCATACAGCAAAGCGCGCTCCACTACTCCTGCCGGTGGCGAGGGGCGCCACCCGTCGCTGAAAGCCACCGCACCGGCGTGGTGCATATCAAACATTTCGGTGAGGTCTTTCCCCTCTGCGTTCTCAGTAATAGCACCCAGCGGATGCACCTGCACCGGCAAATCAGCGCTTTTGCGCAATACATACTCAATCAACGCTTTGGTTTGCGTAACGGGCTTAGTGAGCGGCACCGCACACACATGCGTGTAACCGCCTGCCGCCGCCGCCATACAGCCGCTCTCAATCGTTTCATGATGTTCATATCCAGGGTCGGCAAGATAAGTTTGCAAACACACCAAACCCGGGCATATATGCAGATTATCTAAAGCAATTTCCTTTGCACGAGAAGGAGCATCTATCCTGCGCGCAATTTTCACCACCTGCCCATCGCATATATGAATATCTCTGACCTGCAAATGATGTGGCGAAGAAGAATTTACGATGCGCGCTGCGCGAAGTAATATGTCCATACCGGCCGCACAAATATAACATTATGGCGCAGTTACAAAGCCGCGTGGCTGGCAAAGGGGTATAGGCAAAATTGAGCAGTCCGGGTCATCGGTAGCCCGCAAAGTGCATATGCATGTACGCACTTTATATTAATTAATTTTTGTATATATTTATCAGGGGGTGCCCCCGCTGCGCCCCGCTCGTACCTCACGGGGCGCAGCGGGGTCGGGCTTGTTACGGGGTACGCTGCCGCTCCCGCCGCGCCTGT
>JANWXI010000103.1 GCA_025057415.1 Chitinophagales bacterium | reverse complement strand
GTGATTATTTTACCGGGTATTTATATGCCTGCCTCAATTTTTATGTAAAAAAAAATCGGGTGACTGGTCGCCACCCGAATAAACAGATGTGGGATAGAATGTAGTATCAGAAATTGAAACTTACGTTAAGTGTGTAAGTGCGGTAGTTTTTTTCGCTGAGCACGATGTTGTCTTTGCCGCGCTGATAATACCGCTCTTTGTCGGGAACGTAATTTTGGTAGAAAATACTCCTGCGGGCGATGATGTCGCTTACGGTGAAACGGATGGTAATCTTATCGTTCCAGAGTTTTTGGATGAGTTGTAAATCGAGAAGCGGACGCCAGTGTTCGTACCAGCTTGGGTTGCCTACCTCACCGATGGCATACAGGCGGTGACCTGCGTGGTTATAGAGGATTGTAGCGCCTGTGCGGATCTTCGGATGCAGATAGCTGAAACCGAGGTTGATGATATAGGGCGATTGGCCCTGCATGCCGCGTTTTTGCTCTTCACCGGCGTTGTTTTTCACGTTGCGCAGGTCCACGCGGCTGTAAATGTATGCCAGGTTAGTGGTAAACACGAGGTCTTCCAGCTTGGGATGCGCAAAAGCGAAATTTTTGCGCAGCTCCAGTTCGCCACCAACCAGATAAGCGCGTTGTGCGTTGTTGTAAACAAACTGCGGTACACCGCCCGCGCCAATAGCGTTCAATTCAATAGTGTTGGTGAAGTTTTTGTAAAACGCACCTATGGAGAACATCTGCCCGCGGCCCATAAACCACTCCCAGCGCAGATCTGCATTGTGGATGAATGTTTGCAACAGGTTAACGTTACCGGTAAGGTTTACATCGCGCACAAAATCATAGTACACAAAGGGTGAAACTTCGCGAAACTCCGGACGGCTCATACTTTGAGAATAAGATGCGCGCAGGTTCATCTCTTCAGTGAGTTTGTAAATGAGGTTCACAGAGGGTAGAAGCGGGAATTTGACTTTCACGTTGCCGAGTGTATCGGCTGTGTAGGGACCGCTCAGGTATTTTTTGGTGTAGGTGGTGTCCACAAGTTTTGATTTGATTTGCGGAGGACCGCCCTCAGGGTCGGGGATGATGTCGAAGTCAATCTGCGCGGGCGAGGTGAGGTCTTGGCGGAAATGCTCAAAACGGAAACCCCACACGGCTTTAAAACGCGAACCGATGTTGTTTTCTGCCATTACGAAGGCAGCGTGTGTGGTGGCATCGGCAGTGTATAAATCGCTTGGGAATGCCACCTGATTGAGGGTGAGTTTGCCGTTATCAAAGTTTTGCTGGTTGATGATGTTATCTACGTTGGGGTCAAAGAACATAGAGTCGTTGCCGTAGGCGGAGCTGGTATAATCAAAGAACAGGTTGCGGGCGTTAAAGTCGCGATGGCGGCGCTGCAGGTAGTAGCCCACGGTGACGGACTGCTTGTTGTTTTTGATTTCGAAGGGTACAGTGAAGTCCGTACCGGCGTTGTAAACGCGCTCGCGCAGGTCGCTGTAAAACAGCGCGCTGAGTTTGGGGTCAGAGCCGCCGTTTTGTATCTGGTAAAAGAAATCGCCCGTGAAAGCATTGGGACCGTAAGGTGTTGTATCAGCGCTTGTGTAAAAGCGCTCATAGCTGTAACGAAGGGTTTTGGGCTGTTCGCGGTTCACCTGTATAAAGCCGGCGTTCCATCTCCATTTATAGCGATTGGCAAAGAGGTGCTCGCCTGTAAGGGTGGTGTTAAATACACGCGAACTGGTAAATTCTAAACTCACACGGCGCTGTTCCGTGGCGCTGAAATAGCTCACGCCTTTGCGCAGGAACACGTTATCATCAGCGTTAACGGTGTAAATGTTGCGCCAGATGATTTTGTGATTGTTTTTGAAGATAAGTCCCAAACTGCCCAGCGCCGCCGCAGTTACGGAGTTGTTGTGGCGCTCATCCACATAATCGCTGTATATAGAGCCATCGGCATCTATACGCGTACGTGTACCTTCTGCAAACCGAAGCCCGTTGCTATAAGAAAGAGCAAATACACCTCCTACCTGAATGTCTTTTTTGCGTTCGGCAAATCCCCCGCTTAATTGTAAACTCTGCCCGGGGTATGCCAGAGGGCGCTCTGTAACGCGCCAACTGTTATTGTGCAATTGCCGACCGAGCTGAACGAGCCGTGCCGGCCCGTTCACACCATCAAGTTTTATGTCGTTAAGTTGTACGATGTCGGGAAAGTCCTTGGGTAGTTTGCGCACAGAGTTGTCAAAGCCCAGGAAGTCGGTTTTTGCGCCCTGGTAGGTTTTGTATGGGCGAAACGTAGTGCCCTCCACAAAACTTTGACCAATTGTAAGGTTGATGAAGCTTTTTTCGGGTATGTCGCGGCTGTTGAGCTGAATGATACCTCCTGCCCATTCGCTGGGGAGGTTGGGCTGCCCGGTTTTGATAACGATAATGTTATCTAAGATGTTGGCGGGAAAAACATCAAAAGCGAATGCCTTGCGGTCGGGCTCGGTGCTCGGGAGTATGGTGTTGTTGAGCATGGCAATGTTGTAGCGGTCGGCAAGCCCGCGGATGATGGCGAATTTGCCGTCCTGAATGGTAGAGCCGCTTACGCGGCGGATAACTTCCCCGGAGTTACGGTCGGGGGTGCGTTTTATTTCTTCGCTGCTGATGCCGCTTTGCATCACCGTGCTGTTTTTTTGCATCACCACAACGGCGCTTTCGTTATCTCTGCGCTGTACGGTGGCAGTCACCACCACTTCCTGAAGGTTAACGTTATCTTCAAACAGCGTGAGATTTACGTTGGTTACGGCATCGGGCTTAACCGTCACTTCCTCTTCGCGCTCTTTGTAGCCCATGTAGCGCACCCGCACCTTTTGCTTGCCCACGGGCACTTTGGCAATGGTAAATTTGCCGTCCAGGTCGGTTGCCGCTCCGAGTGAGGTGTTACCGTCAATGGTAACGGTGGCGCCAATGAGGGTTTCACCGGTTTTGCCATCCACGATTATGCCGGAGATGACCCCGGTTTGTGCGGCAGCGGTAAAGGAAAATGTAATAAAAAGTAAAGCGGTGTAAAGTCGTGCTCCTTTCATGCTGAGGTATTGTGCCGCAAACGTACTGTGGCAACAATACCAAAAGATGAAGCGTATGTTAAGGGAAGGTTAAGTGAAGAGATTCGTTGCTTACCATGATTATTTTGGTAGCAGAATATCTCTACTCACTTTGCGCATTTACCTTCTAATTTCAAATAGCTTGTTAACTGAATTGCCTTTTTTGTTCTTTAATGTCAAAATATATGTGCCAGCAGAAAGTTTTTCAGTTGGTATCTGAAATTCTGAGGTATTTGAATTCCCCTTTATACACAACCTACCCGAAATGGATGTGATTTCATAATTTATATCAAAATCTTCCAAAGTATGAATTTCAACATTTAGCTGGTCATGGGCAGGATTGGGGAAAGATTAAATGAAAATTCATCAGGGGGTAGTGTTGAGTTTTCGGTTGATATTTCGCGACAAGATGTGAATCGCTCTATGAATTTGTAATAAGTATCGTCTATGTAATCATTTCCACCCACCAAATAGGCGTTGTTATTGACCGCAAACACGGCTGAGAAACCGCGACCGGGACCCGCAATACCCGTTACAGGCGTCCATTTGTTTGTTACCGGGTCATATTCATAAAAGTCGCCCAAAGCAATATAACATCCGTTTACATACGCTACTCCACCCCCCACGTATCCTTTACCGTCTATTGTAAAAGCCATAGCTTCAAAACGCGGCCTTCCGGGAAATGGAGCAATAGATGACCATGAATTAGTGGAGGGGTCGTATTTGTAGAAGTCATTGAACAAAACATTACTGCCGGTAGTTCCTAAGCCGGCATAACCAAAATTACCAATTGAAAATCCTACTGCATTAACGCGAGCGCTGCCGGGAAAATCTGCCTTATTTGTCCATGTATCGGTAGCGGGGTTATACTCATAAAATGTAATACTGTTATTGGCATTATTCCTTGCACCTGTCCCAACGTATGCCTTATTATTGATTACAAAATGGAAGCATCCGCCAACACCATTTTCGGGGAATGGGGATTTCGGTACCCAGGTGTTATTATTAGCGTTGTATTCGTAAAGTGTATTGGCATAAATCAAATTTTGATCCTGACCCCCTAAAACATAACCTCTATTTCCTACCGCAAACCCCACCGGCTGCGAAGCGGCGTAAGGAAAAGCGGCCTTTTGAGCCCACGTTTCGGTAGAAGGATTATATTCCCAACATTCTGAAACATAAGTTAGTGGCGTGGAATTGGTCCTGCCGCAAACCATGTACCCTTTACCATTAACAACAAACGAAGCAGTTTTAAAGCGTCCCGACCCGGTGAAATCCTTAAGGTGAGTGCAAACGAGTTGACAATAAGTATGGTTTAACAAAACAGTAAAAAGTAACAATGCTGTGTATTTCATAACTACTTTTCCGACAAATATAAAGTTCAAGTATATAATTTCAAAATTTTTTTTAACATGAATCGAATTGTTAAAATATTGTAGATTATCTTCTTTAATGTAAAAGTTATAGGTTAGCATGCTAATGCACATGATAAAGATTTTGTGTTGAAAAGCCGTAATAGATTTCTTTGCCATGTCATTGATCAAAAAATTTAAAAGGCAAATAATTTCTCCCGCTGTATTTTATAGCGGGCTGCCTAAATTATTTGCTAAGTTTTGCGATAAAAAAAGCCTAATCGCTAATTTTCATGGAGTGACACCCCATGGTGATGATATATTTAACAAAGGTCATATACATGTTGACCATTTCTATCGATTAGTAAAATACTTTAAAGATAATTTTAATGTAATTTCGTTGGAAGATATGCTCCGTAATCATTCGAAAACCCGCAATTCCAAAATAAATTTGTGCATAACGTTTGACGATGGGTATTTGAATAACTTTACCGTGGCGGCACCCATTTTGCATGACCTGAAACTACCTGCTACATTTTACATTGTGACTCGAACATTAGAAGATCCATCGTTCATTTTATGGACAGATGTGGTGGATTACGCCCTGTTGAGAGAGTACAGACGTTGTAAGTTTTCTTTTGGCGATTTTAGTAATCCTGAAGGGTATGACCCCGTTCAAAAACTATTTCTGCGCGATTACATAAAAAAATCAGGTAGCCGAATTTATCGGATAATTGATGAGATAATGGCGGAAATCCCCACAATTAAAAACGAAATCAAAGAATTTGACTTTCTGATAAAGACCGCTGACAAAGATACTCTACGCGCGGCATCTGCCAATCGGCTTTTTACATTTGGTTCACATTCACATTCTCATTATTGCATGGCATATTTGAATGAAGAGGAGTTGCGGCAAGAGTTAACAACGTCCAAACAAATACTGGAGGATACACTTGGTACCAAGGTGGAAACGATTGCATATCCGGATGGAAGTTATAACGAAGGCGTCATTAAACTAACTCTGGAAACTGGCTATCGGCAGGGTCTTATCGTTGATTTCAGATTAAACGAGCGCACCGTATCGTTACATTATAAGCCCCGTTTTTCCATTTCAAATACCACGAACTATTAAACTAATATCAACAAACTTTATTTCCAGTATAAGGTTAATTCTTTTTGAAATGAATGAGTTTGATTACGTACGTATTCGCGAGGACTTATATCCGGCTTTTGCAAAGCTTTTTCGCAGTTCATTTAATATGAATATACGGTTAGAGCAGATACAAAAGAAGTTTGATACTTGCTATACCGGGGCTTTACATCAAGGATATTTTGCCATCGATAAGCAAACGGGAAACTTCGCTGCTTTCTATGGTGTGTTTCCCATGATCGCTCAATTTGGCAATGATAGAGTGCTTTGTGCACAATCGGGCGATACTATGACACACCCGAACTACCGCGGTAAAGGGCTATTTATTAAACTAGCCAAAATGACTTATGATTTGTGTCGTGATGAGAACATTCATTTTGTATTTGGCTTCCCCAATAAAAATTCTTACCCGGGATTTGTGAATAAATTGAAATGGATTCACTATGGAGATATGAAACAATACGTAATTGACAGCGGTTTTCCTTTCCCCACCGAAAAAGTAATAAAACGGTTGCACCTGGAGCCGTTAATGAATGCCTTTATTGAAAAAAAAATACCTGTTACTCATGCTATTAAATTTGAAAATTCCATCCGAATAACCGATCCGGGATACGGTTTTATTCCTCACGATCAACAGTTTATAAACTACAAAACCTACAATAAAAACTTTTTTTACACGCTGCCATCCGGCGTATCTATAAATTTTAGATTAGACGGAAATTTTTGGCTAGGCGATATTTCGGATTGGAAAAAAGTAAATTTTGATTTGACGTTAAATGAAATTAAACAATTTGCCAGAAGTATGTTTGTCAAGTACATCTATATTAACGTTCATAGCAATACAACTGCCGATGCAATACTTTCAGAATTACTAACCTGTCGGACTACCTTTCCCGTTGGTGGAATTAATTTGACAAATAAATATGACTTGACGAAAATGCGGTTTACCTCGATGGATTTTGATACTTATTAATTCATTTTTTTTGAGTTCATTTAATGTTTCTCGCCTTTTTTAGGAATATTATAAAGTAATTGGAAGTGTACCACTTGAAATTTTGTTAATGTTCCCGATGGCTGTGTACACGAAATCCACACTCGTATAATATTAACCCCCATTTAACATTATCTTAAACTCCCAAAAACAGTTTTGCAACGATTAACTTTGCAAATATGGAACTCAACGATATTAAAGTATTGTTAGTGGACGATGAGGCCGATGTGCTCGATTTCATGAAGTACAACCTTGAGAAAGAGGGCTTTTGGGTTTACACCGCCCGTGACGGGATGGAGGCCATCCAGCTGGCGCGTAAAATAAACCCGCATATTATCATACTGGATTTGATGATGCCCAAGCTTGACGGTATTGAAACCTGCCGCGAGTTGCGGGCTATGCCCGAGTTTAAAAACACCGTCATTGCCTTTCTCACAGCCCGCGATGAGGACTACAGCCAGGTGGCCGGCTTTGAGGTGGGAGCCGATGACTATATTACCAAACCTATTAAACCCCGCGTTTTCATCAGTCGTATCCGCGCCCTGCTGCGCCGCCTGGAGGGGCAAAACGGGGTCGCCAAACTCGTGGTGGGCGGTATTGAAATAGACCGCGAGCGTTATCTCGTTATCAAAGACGGTAAAGAAATCACCCTGCCACGCAAAGAATTTGAATTGATGAACCTGCTCGCCTCTAAACCAGGCAGGGTTTTCAAGCGTGATGAAATCCTCAGCAAGGTATGGGGTAACGACACCATCGTGGGCGACCGCACCATTGACGTACACATCCGCAAGCTGCGCGAAAAAATTGGCGAAGAATATTTTAAAACTATTAAGGGCATCGGTTATAAGTTTGATGCGTAAGTAGCAGAAAATTTTCGCTGCTTTTTTATCTTTTCAAAAATTACCCCCTGCATAGTATTGTACCCCTCCAAATTCGGGTTGGATAAGCATCCATTTTAAATTTTGTAAAGTATTTTTCAACTTTCAACATCGTTTGTGCAGTGTTAATTTTAGCAGGTTGACGGGCTCTTTATTAGCTTCGTACTTCACGCAAAACATCTTAGCACACCATGCCCAAATTCAGCCATCTGCATTGCCACACCCAATACTCCCTGCTGGACGGAGCAGCCGACATCAGCGCCATGTTCATAAAAGCCGCCGCGGATGGCATGCCCGCCATTGCCATAACCGACCACGGCAATATGTATGGCGTTTTTGATTTCGTATCCCGGGCAGAGCGATACAAACTGCCCGATGGCACCCCCATCAAACCCATCGTGGGCTGCGAGTTCTACCTCGTTGCCGACCGCACCCGCACCAAATTCACCAAAGAAGATAAAGACAAACGTTACCACCAGTTGCTCCTTGCCAAAAACGCTGCGGGCTATAAAAACCTCATCAAGCTTTGTTCGCTCGGTTACATTGAGGGTTTGTACGGCAAATATCCGCGCATTGACAAAGAACTTATCGTAAAATATCACGAAAACCTCATCGCCACCACCTGTTGCATCGGGGCTATGGTGCCGCAAACCATCCTGCGCAAGGGCGAAGAGGAAGCCCGCAAAGAGTTTGAATGGTGGCTCAACCTTTTTGGCAATGACTACTACATTGAGCTGCAACGACACGGCATGCCCGAGCAGGAGCTTGTAAACGAGGTGCTCGTGAAATGGTCAAGAGAATACGGAGTTAAAATCATCTGTACCAACGACTCGCACTACGTGGAGCGCGAAGATGCCAATGCCCACGATATTCTCCTTTGCATCAACACCGGTGAAAAACAAAGCACTCCGCCCAGCCGGGAGTTCAGCGATGACGATGCGGTGCAAAAAGGCAAGCGATTTGCGTTTTACAACAACGAGTTTTACCTCAAGTCCACCGCAGAAATGCAGCAGTTATTTGCCGACTTGCCTGAAGCCCTCGACAATACCAACGAGATTGTTGACAAGTGCGAAATACTGCAATTGAAACAAGACATCCTGCTCCCGAACTTCTCGGTACCGCCTGAGTTTCAGATTCACACCCGGGGCGAGCAGGTAAACGAAAAGAAATTTATCACTGCCGAGCAGCTAAATCAGTGGGAATACCTGCGCCACCTCACGTATCAGGGCGCCTCGCGCCGCTACAAAGTCCTTACACAACAGATTGACGAGCGCCTGCAATTTGAGTTAGACATCATCAAAAAAACCGGTTATGCCGGCTACTTTCTTATTGTAGCCGACTTCGTAAATGCCGGCAAACAAATGAACGTAGTGGTAGGACCGGGGCGTGGCTCTGCTGCCGGCAGCGCTGTGGCATACTGCCTCGGCATCACCAATATTGACCCCATCGCCTACAACCTCCTCTTTGAGCGCTTTTTGAACCCCGACCGCACCAGCATGCCCGATATTGACACCGATTTTGACGATGAGGGGCGCGAAAAAGTTATCAGGTACGTAGTAGATAAATACTCCCGCCAGCAGGTGGCGCAGATAGTCACCTTTAATACCCTTGCCGCCAGATTGAGCATCAAAGATGTAGCGCGTGTACTGGATTTGCCCCTTGACGAGTCAAACGCGCTCGCCAAAATGGTACCCGAAAGAAACGGCGTTACCCTGCGCAGGTTGTTCCACGCGCCGCTCGAAGGCGAGGACGGCCTCAGAGGCAAAGAGAACCTTACGAACGAAGAGTTGGAGCAGGTAAAAAAACTGCGCATAATTTATCAGGAAAACTCACTTCAGGGGCAGGTACTCCGCGAGGCAGAAAAACTCGAAGGCGGCATACGCGGCACCGGCATCCATCCCGCCGGTGTAATCATCTCTCCTAAAGACATTACCGAAATCATCCCCGTAGCCGTTTCTAAAGAGACCGACCTTTACATCTCGCAATTCGAAGGAAACATCATCGAAAGCGCCGGCGTGGTTAAGATGGATTTGCTCGGCCTCAGAACCCTCACCATCATCCGCGATGCCATCCGCCTCATTGAGCAAAACCACGGCATACGCATCAATCCCGATGAAATCCCGCTGGACGATAAAAAAACCTTCGAACTCTACCAGCGTGCCGAAACCAACGGCACCTTCCAGTTTGAAAGTGCCGGCATGCAAAAATACCTCCGCGAGCTGAAACCAGACCGCCTCGAAGACCTCATCGCCATGAACGCCCTCTACCGTCCCGGCCCCATGCAATACATTCCCCGTTACATTGCCCGCAAACACGGCCGCGAAAAAATCACTTACGACCTGCCCGAAATGGAAGAATACCTGCGCGATACATACGGCATTACAGTGTATCAGGAACAGGTGATGTTGCTCTCGCAAAAGTTAGCCGGCTTTACCAAAGGCGATGCCGATGTGCTGCGCAAAGCCATGGGCAAAAAAGATAAAGCCACCCTTGACAAAATGAAGAGCAAGTTCATGGAAGGCGCCACGGCACGGGGCTACAACCGCAACAAGCTGGAAAAAATCTGGAGCGATTGGGAAGCTTTCGCCCTGTATGCATTCAACAAATCGCACAGTACCTGTTATGCGTTTCTGGCTTTTCAAACCGCTTACCTCAAAGCCAACTACCCTGCCGAATACATGGCGTCTGTGCTCACACACAACCAGGGCAACATCGAAAAAATCTCCTTCTTCATGGAAGAGTGCAGGCGCATGGGCATCCCCGTCAAAGGGCCCGACATCAACGAAAGCGACATACACTTCAGTGTCAATAAGCAAGGCGAAATCAGCTACGCGCTATCCGCCATCAAAGGCGTGGGCGAGTCAGTCGTAGAGTGTATACTGCAGGAGCGAAATCAGCGCGGTCCCTTCAAAAACATCTGGGATTTTGCCCGCCGCGTAAACCTGCGTACTGTCAACAAAAAAGCTTTCGAATCGCTGGCGCTTGCCGGCGCTTTCGACTCGTTTAACCTGCCCCGTGCCGTATTCTTCACTCCCGGTAAAAAAGACGGACTCACACTCATCGAAAAAGCCACCAAATACGGCAACGTAGTGCAATCAGCGCATAAGCAAAACACCATGTCGCTCTTTGGCGCGGCGGGGCAGTCAGAGGTGGATATCCCCGAACCGCAAATCCACCCTTGCGAAGAATGGTCGCGCCTCGAAAAACTCAAAAAAGAAAAAGAAGTAATCGGCATTTACCTGAGTGGCCACCCGTTAGATGAATATCGGCTCGAGCTCAAACACTTTACCACCTGCTCTGTCAAAGACCTCAGCGTCCAACCCCGCGACACCGAAATCCGTATTGCCGGTATCATCACAGCCACCGAAACCCGATATGCCAAAAACGGCAACCCCTACGCCCGTTTCACCCTTGAGGACTATGGCGGCAGCCACGAATTCAGCGTATTCAACAAGGACTTCGCCAAATTCCGCGAACTCATCACCATCCCCGATGCTATGGTGTACATCACCGGGCGCTACGTCAAGCGCTGGAACAACAATGACGAATACGAATTTAAAATCAATACCGTAGAGCTGCTTTCCGAAATGCGCGATAAACTCATCAAAAAACTCACCCTCGAGTTACGTGTAAATGAAGTGGACGAAATCCTCATCAACGAACTGATATCTCTTGCCGAAAAATACCCGGGCAAAACCACCCTGCGCGTCCTCATCCGCGATGACACAACCGGCATCTACGTAGGTCTCTACTCCACCTCACGAAAAATAAGCGTGAGCAATGAACTGTTCCGCCAGATTGAATCCTTGCAAATCCACTTCAGCTTAAACTGATTTAGCAAAACATTCACGTCACGTCCATATCCTCACTACGCGCGGCAAATCGTATTGCATCCACAACATCGTATTTTTTTCAATAGGGGGTGCCCCCGCTGCCAAACTCCGTAAGGCAGCGGGGTCTGGCTGGCCCGCTCCAAGTCCTCGCCGCGCCCGCGCCACAGGCGCGGGCGCCGCAGCGGGCGTTCCGCTCGCAACCCACACACGGCCGGCGCGCGAACCGCATG
>JANWXI010000102.1 GCA_025057415.1 Chitinophagales bacterium | reverse complement strand
AACACACAACACCTGGGGTCGCCCGCCTTTGGGGGGGCGACCCGCATACAACCACGTATCTATAAGCTCTTAATCGTAAAATTTTGTTCTAACATTTCGATACTCTCTTATCTCACAAACCATACCCAAATAACCAGCGTAAAGCATGTATGAAAAAATCACTGGGGTAACCAAGCGACTACTTCCATAATTGTATTCACGCCGGTTGTTATTTTCTTGCGTCATTCACCTGCGTTTGTATTCTTTTGTACGCATGAAAAATCTGGCTGTCTTTGCCTCCGGCGCCGGCACCAATGCCGAAGCCATTATCCGCTACTTTGATAAACATGCATCGGTAAGCGTATCGCTGGTAGTCACCAACAATCCTGCATCTCCCGTGATTGCAATGGCTCATCGGCATCGGATTATTTCGGCAATTATCAGCAACAAATTTCTTCAGGATGCTCCGCGCATGGGGGCGCTGTTGCAATCGCAAAGTGTAGATTTTATCGCGCTGGCGGGTTTTTTGCAGCGCATACCGGAGTGGATGGTGCGGCAATATTCTGAACGGATGGTAAACATACACCCTGCGCTGTTGCCGCGGTTTGGTGGCAAGGGTATGTATGGCATTCACGTACACAAGGCGGTACTGGAAGCCGGTGAAAAAGAAACAGGGATTACGATACACCTCGTAAATGAGCAATACGATGAGGGAAAAATCATCGAACAACACAAAATACCCATAGCCCCTGACGATACCCCCGATACCCTTTCAGCCAAAGTGCGTGAACTAGAGCATCGTCATTACCCGCCCGCTATTGAAGCGCTCATGTTGCGTGTGTAAACACTTGCTTCTGCCACCTAAGGAGGTTGCATTCTTCCTTATTCAATTTACTTTGCAGTACGCCCGGCATAAGGGAATTTACGACCAGGGTAATAAGCAAGCGGGCCGAGCTCTTCTTCAATCCGCAGCAGTTGATTGTACTTGGCTACGCGGTCGGTGCGCGAAGCACTGCCGGTTTTTATTTGCCCGCAATTCAGAGCAACAGCGAGGTCAGCTATTGTCACGTCTTCTGTTTCTCCGCTGCGGTGGCTCATCACCGCGGTGTAACTGTTGCGGTGCGCCAGGTTTACGGCATTGATGGTTTCGGTGAGTGTACCAATCTGATTAACTTTTACCAGTATGGAATTGGCGATGTTTTCGTCAATGCCTTTCTGCAAACGGGTAACGTTGGTAACAAACAGGTCATCACCTACCAGTTGCACACGCCTGCCGAGTTTTTCGGTAAGCAGTTTCCATCCTTTCCAATCATCTTCGGCCATGCCGTCTTCGATAGAGAGGATGGGGTATTTTTTCACCCACGTCTCCCAGTACGCCACCATTTCTTCACTTTTCATCTTTTTGCCATTGCTTTTGCGGAAGTGATACACCTTGTTTTTCTCATCATAAAACTCTGTGCTGGCTGCATCTATGGCAATGAAAATATCGTGGCCGGGTTTGTAGCCCGCGGCTTCAATGGCTGCGAGTACGGTCTCGATGGCCTCCTCATTGCTGCCGATGTTGGGGGCAAAGCCGCCCTCATCACCCACGTTGGTGGCGTAGTTTTTCTTTTTAAGCACCTGCTTTAAGTGATGGAACACCTCGGTGCCCATGCGCAAGGCATCGCTGAACGTATCGGCTCCAGTGGGCATTATCATGAACTCCTGAAAGTCAATCTTGTTATCGGCATGTGCCCCGCCGTTGAGGATGTTCATTAGCGGCACAGGCAATGTGTGGGCATTCACCCCTCCCACATAGCGGTAAAGCGGCATACCAAGCTCCTCGGCAGCGGCTTTGGCAGCAGCCAGCGATACAGCGAGTATGGCATTTGCGCCTAACTTTGATTTGTTGGGTGTGCCGTCTAAAAGCAGCATGATTTGGTCAATGGCGTTTTGCTCAAACACACTGATGCCCTGCAGCTCTTTATGCAGCGTGGTCTGGATGTTCTTAACCGCTTTAAGCACGCCCTTGCCGAGATATTTCTTCTTGTCCCCATCGCGCAATTCTACGGCTTCGTGGCGGCCGGTGCTTGCGCCACTGGGCACTATAGCCCTGCCAATGGTGCCCGTGTTAGTGATAACTTCTGCCTCTACGGTGGGATTACCGCGCGAGTCGAGCACTTGGCGGGCGTGTATGCGTTCAATAATAGCCATGGTAATGTAGATTAAATTTGGGCGCGAACATACGGTAAAGCATTTAAACTTGGTGTGATTATTGTATGTTAGCCACTTGCAAATATTCAGTACTATGCAGTGGAGAGGACGCAGACAAAGCAGCAATGTAGAAGACCTCCGCGGAGGAGGCGCCCGGCGCGGCATTGCCATAGGGGGCATGGGGACCATCCTGGTTATCATACTTGCCCTTATATTGGGTAAGAACCCGGGTGAACTATTACAACTGGTTGGCAACCTTCAAACCCAGCAAGCCGAAGCGCCCCAGGGTCCGCAGCCCGATGATGAAGCGGCTGCTTTCGTCAAAGTAGTGCTTGCCGATTGCGAAGATGTATGGCACAAACTTTTCCGCGAGGCAGGCATGCAATACAAAGAACCCACGCTGGTGCTCTTTCGCGATGGAGTTCGCAGCGCCTGCGGGTCGGCATCTTCGGCTATGGGTCCTTTTTACTGCGGAGCAGATGAGAAGATTTACATAGACCTCTCTTTTTATGACGAGCTTCACTCGCGGTTTAAAGCGCCCGGTGATTTCGCCATGGCGTATGTAGTGGCGCATGAGGTAGGTCACCACATACAAAATATTCTCGGTATATCGGGCAAAGTACACGCCCAGCGGCATCGGCTAAGCCAGGAGGAGTACAACAAGCTTTCGGTACGTCTCGAATTACAAGCCGACTTTTTAGCAGGCGTGTGGGCGCATCACGCGCAAAAGATGAAACAGATTTTGGAAAGTGGTGACATTGAGGAAGCGCTCAACGCAGCGAATGCCATTGGCGATGACAGGTTACAAAAGCAGGCACAGGGCTACGTAGTACCCGATGCGTTTACACACGGCACCAGCGAACAACGCATGCGCTGGTTCAAAAAGGGCTTCACCACCGGTGACCTAAACCAGGGAGATACTTTCGGTATGGATTATGCCTCACTGTAATTTCTCCGTTTGGTTTCAGAGTAAATAGCTCGTTGTTCATGCAGGCGAAATTATTTACCGCATAAATGCGTTTATCACATTGTCATCAAAGTAAATTTTTTGCAGCGTGTATAGTAGAAGTGCTGGTGATGTTCAACATCGCCCACAGTGCTTTTCCCCTGAAAACAACTAAACAGCCATATCGAAAACCGATGAAAGCTGATTAGCAAACAGCGCTCGGGTTGTAGCAAGTGAGATTTGCGAAACTACGCCTGAGCATAGATGTGCGTCTAAAATATTTACATTCGCCCTACAATTCATCGCTATGGAAGTTACCGGAAAACTCATACACATACTGCCCGCGCAAACGGGCACAGGAAAAAACGGACCTTGGCGCAAAACAGAGTTTGTGGTTGAAACAGAAGAAAAATTTCCCCGAAAGATTTGCCTGAGCGCCTGGAACGAACTCAGTACACAGGTGGAGGGATATCCCATTGGTACAAAACTGCAAGTGAGTTTTGACCTAAATAGCCGTGAATACAACGGCCGTTGGTTTACAGATGTAAAAGCATGGAAAATTGACGCACAAGGCGAGCCGAAACAGTACACCCCGCAGCAGGGTACTAACAGCCCCACGCCAAACTCCGATAATTTTACAGACACGCCCCCGGCAGACGATTTGCCTTTTTAAAATTCCCGGTCATCAGGGCTTTCGCAGGTGAAGTCCTTTGGGGCGGGTAAAGGCGCGCAGCCCGATGTGCGATAAGGTTGCCCCGAATCCGGAGTGTTTGCGACCGCTCCAGGGCAAAGCAGGGCTTACGCGGTCGCAGCAATTCCAGTAGCCGGTACCGCTGTTGATTTGTGCCAGTATCTTTTCAGCTCGCGTTTTGGAATTTGAGTAAACCGATGCGGTTAATCCGTACTCGGTATCGTTCATCAACGATATCGCCTGCTCATCATTATTCACACACATAATGCCGATGATGGGTCCGAAACTCTCTTCGCGCATCACTTTCATGTGGTGGTTTACGTTAACCAAAACTGTGGGTTCGTAGTAATAACCTTTGCGATTGATGCGATTGCCGCCGGTGAGTAGTTTTGCTCCCTTTTGCAGTGCGTCTTTTACCTGTGCATCCAGCACATCTAACTGGGCTTTTCGCGTGAGCGGACCGATGTAAACGTCATCTTTTTCAGGGTCACCTATTTTGAAACCGCGCACTTCTTTTACAAAAGCATCCACAAAAGCATTGTAAACCTTTTTGTGCACATAGATTCTTTCTACACTGCAACAGCTTTGACCATTGTTGTAAAACGCACCATCGGCTGCAGCCGCTGCTACCTTTTCAATGTGTACATCATCGGTTACATAGAGGGGGTCTTTACCGCCTAATTCCAGGCCACAGGGCACCATGCGAGGCGCTAATTTTTCGTATATGTAACGTCCGGTAGCGTAAGAGCCGGTAAAAAAATAACCGTCCATCTCCATATCGAGCAGGGCGGCACCGGTTTTGCCCCCGCCTATGGCTACCTGGAAAACTTCGTGCGGCACTCCGGCATTGTGGAGCAATTCACCAATTAAGTTGCCTGTGAGTGTAGCGTACTCAGAGGGTTTGTACATTACGGCATTGCCGGCAAGCAGGGCGGGTATAAAAACGTTAACGCCTACTAAATACGGGTAGTTCCAGGCGCTAATGTTACACACCACCCCAAGCGGTTCGTAACGGATTACCTCACGCAGGGTTTTATCTTCGTACATCACCTCATCGCTCAGGTATTTTTCGGCATTGTCGGCAAGCCAGGATATTCGGTAGCATGCTCCGTTTATTTCGTTGTAACTCTGCCGTATGGGTTTACCCACCTCGCGGGTAAGGAGGAGCGCGCAATCATCAGCGCGTGACTTAAGCAGCGCTGCAAACTTCCGGATTACTGTAATTCGTTTTTTCAAGGGTGTTTGGCTCCACGCAGGTTGACCTTTGCGTAAGGTTGCTAACTTGACGGAGAGTGTTCGCAGATTGTCCTCTTTAAGCTCGGCTAACAACTGTTCGTTGGCTGGATTGATTATTTTCATATTAAAAAAATATTAAATGCATATATATCTGCACCCCTGTGCCAGATAAAGCAGTGAACGGCGGGCAATGTATAGTTATTTTCACCGTTTGCGCGCCTCGTTTAGGAACTCTTCCCGTATGCGGTAAGAGGCGGGGTTGGTGTGTTTGTCAATCATTCGCTCCGGATGCCACTGTACGGTAAGCAGCCAGGGTTTGTCGGTTTTGTCTTTCCATTCGGTGGCTTCAATGACAAAGTCGGGAGAGTAGGCGCTTGCAGCCAACTCATCTGCCAGCACGCTGATGCCCTGATGGTGAGCGCTGTTAATGCGGGCAGTGGTACTGCCAATGATACCGGCGAGCAAAGAATGTTGCACCACGTTAATTTCATGCTCTCCATCGGTATCGCCATGCCGGCGGTGGTCTTTGTTGCCGCCTTCTTCTAAGTCCTGCATGAGTTGCCCGCCCAGAGCAACATTTACTAACTGATGGCCGCGGCATATTGCCAGTACCGGCAGTTGCAGGTTCAGGGCAGTTTCAAAAACGTGCATTTCAAATTCATCGCGCAGTTCGTTGAAACGCCCATCTCCGTTTGGGTAATTGGTGCGCGGATTATCGTAAAAACGCGGGTGTATGTCCACCCCGCCGGTGAGTACAATACCCTGGCAATCATCTATCAGCTCCCACACTTCTTCTTTGTGGTGTTTTTCCCAGTGCAGTTCCACGATTTCAATGTCGCTGTCAGTACCTTTTATCCATGCCGGATAATTTTCCCAGCGTGACTCCGTAAAAGTTAAACCGATTTTCACGGGTGCAATTTAATAAGACAAGCGAGTAAATTAAACATATCCGATGGCTGACTGTATATGTAATTTCCTTATATTTTGATGTTGTTGTATATTTACATATCAATCATCGCTTATGAAACTCTTGTACACTTTAGCCATTATCACTGTATGGCAATGCACGTTGTATGCACAGCTCAATGCTACGATTAGCAGTGTAAACCCTACGTGTGCCGGCAATAACGGCTCTGCCACCGTTACGGCAACCGGCGGCACCAACTATACTTACAAATGGAGTACCGGAGCTACTACACCCACCATAACGGGTCTCGGGGCTGGCACTTACACAGTAACGGTTTACAGTGCCGGCGGAGTGAAGTGGGATACCGTATATTTTGAAACCTTTGAGGGCGCACACAACTGGACCCTCAATACACCCACCGGTACCAACGGAACGGATAATAACTATTGGGTCGTGAGCGATGCTGAGAGCGGCATGCCGCCCGGCTCGTGCAGCGCGGGCTACATGGGCAATCAAACGCTCCACGTTACCAGCGTATCACAGTTTTTACCGGGCGCTACCTATGATGCCGGAGGTTTGTGTGGCTTATTGTATTGTCCGCAAACGAATATGGCGGCAACATCGCCCAACATCAGTACCGTGGGCAAGACCAACTTAGTGTTGCGCATTGACTTTATTGGCGGCGGGCAGGGTACTATTGACAATGCCTCATTGCATTTGAGCAACAACGGAGGTACGACCTTTAATACATTAGATAATTCTTTAAAATCATCTAATAGCGGGTGCGGCTCCGGTGAGGGGCGATGGACACAGCGCAGCTATCTGCTCAACAACACGTATGCGGGTATCAACAACCTGCGCATTCGATTTAACTGGACAAACAATGATGACGGTATTGGTACCGACCCCTCGGTGGCTGTAAACAACATTCTGCTTCGCGACTCAATTCCCCTGGCAGGCGACTCGGTGGTGCGCACCGTTACACTCACCTCGCCACAGAGTCCGCAGATACAAACCTCCGGCGTGGTGCTTACTTCACCCTCGTGCGGACAGGCAAACGGGGGCATTTCAGGGTTAAGCGTAAGCGGCGGAACAGCGCCTTACATCGTACAATGGCTCAATGCAAGCGGAGGTGTGGTGGGCAGTGGGTATTCACTCACCAATGTACCCGGCGGCTTGTATATTTTTGAAGTAACCGATGCAAACCTCTGCAAAGACACTGCTCAGTTTAACCTGGTATCCGGCGGGTCGTTGCCGCCTTTTACCCTCACCATTACGAAAACCATCTTTTGCCCCGGTGACTCCTCACAGTTATGCGCTCCTGCCAATTACGCATCGTACTTGTGGAGCAACGGCGCCACCACACAGTGTATTTGGGTAAAAAACGCAGGTAATTATAAATGTACCGTAACGGATGTGAACAACTGCACGGGGGTGTCTAACACCCAGGTGGTTAACCTGTACAATGTGCCGCCTGTTTCCATAACCATCAAGGGAGATACGCTCAGTACACAGGGAGGCGTGAGCTATCAATGGTTTTTTAATGGAAATCCGGTAATAGGCGCTACCGGCCCTAAACTAATTGCCACTGCCAGCGGACAATACGCAGTGTTGGTAATAGACGAAAACGGATGCCAGAATATTTCAGAGCCGGTAAATGTAACGGTATCATCCGTTGCTGCTATACACGCAGGTGTCATTCGCATCAACCCGAACCCGTTTGAAGAGTTTATCCGCATACGATGCGGTGTGTGTACAACAGATGAAATTTCGCTTTATGATTTGCAGGGGCGCAGGTTGCCTGTTTCTGTTACTCAGTTGGGAGATGAGTATGTGTTGCATACGAGCAGTTTGGTTACAGGCGTATATGTGTTAAACGTTAAGGACACTTCGCATCGCGTGGTGAAGCGGTGATGCGCCAGGACCGTTGTTGTGTTTATTTTGTTGTGAGCATTTTTTATTGACGGCAAGAGTGTGTTTGTGCATTGTATGGCGAAGTGTGGTGCATACAATCGGCTGCAGGTTGGCTGGCAAGTAATGAAAAGTTGAGGAACGGCTGTTTGCGCAGGCGGGTGAGGGATGCGTAGGGCGCCCGCTTGTAGCGGGCGGCACTGCCTTGCGGCCTGAAGTGACGCAAGGATTGCCGGAGCGCAGCGAAGCCCGAAAGCAGCCCGACCCTGCTGCGCCCCGTGAGGTACGAGCGGGGCGCAGCAGGGGCACCCCCAAAAATTAAAAATAAAATATATTCGTAATAATATTAATTTGTTTGCCGCGTGGGTGACGGTAATTAGTTGAGGAGGCGTGTTTTACTCAGCCGAGGAGGAGGTTTCGGGCAGGAGGAGCGTGAGTTGGTGGCGGTGTATGAGTTCAAGCATGCGCAGGTGGATGCGGTTTTGTACTTCGGGGTAGTTTTTGCCCTCGCGGATGTAATAGAGGAGTTGTATTTCGGGAGCGGGAGAGATGCGCTCCAGAAAAATGACGGGCGGAGTGGGGTCTATGTCGGGGTCGGTGGTGATGGTTTCGCGCAAATCGCGGATGAGGTTTTGGATGGCTATGGTGTTTTCACCGCGGCTGGCGAGCATGATGCGCTGCGATATTCTGCGGCTTGGCTCCAGCGATATGTTTTCGATGACGCTATCGGTGAAGTGAGCGTTTGGGATGGTGACGAGGCGGCCGGCATACGTGCGCAGGCGTGTGCTGCGTATGCCGGTATAAACCACGGTACCTTCGTACTCTTTGATGCGGATGATGTCACCGATGCTGAAGGGTTTATCAATGAACACCACGATGCCACCGATGACGTTTTTTACAGTATCTTGTGCTGCCAGCGCTACTGCCAAACCTCCGATGCCGAGGCCGGCTATCAGTGCGCCTACGTCAAAGCCGGCGTTGTTAAGCCCCACGATAATGCCGAGCGGCCACAGGATGAGGAGCGATGCGCGCTTGCCGAGCGTAATCATTTCCTGGCTGATGCGCTGATTGCCGGCATCGCGCAGTTGCTGAAAGTAAAATTCTATGCCTACCCGTATTACGCGCGTAACGAACCAGGTGACCGTCAGTGCCCCCATAAAAACAAAGCCGCGCTGCAGGTAGCTTTCAATCGTTTTAGGGAAATGTAAATGCTCTATGGCGAAGCGTATGCCGATGAGTACTATGCCGAACATGACGGGGGTATCAATGCGGCGGATGATGAGGTCGTCTAGTTCGGTATCAGTATTCTTTGTGAACCGGCGGAAGAAGGTGCGTATGCCCCAATAAACGAAACGTGCCAGCAGCAGGGTGGCTGCAATAATGCCCAGCGCTATCAGCCAGTCCTGCACGGTGTTGTGGTAAAATTTTTCTTGCAGGAAACTCAGAAACATAGGGCAATGATACTACCTTTCGGTTAATTAGCGCTTGCGTGAATAAAGAGGACGATTGCCGATGGGTGTAAATGTATTACCGGCTTTTGCCTTTGCGCCACACTATGCGGGCGGCTTGCAAGTAGCAGAAAGCAAAAGGAAGGAAATTTGGCCGCAATCAGAAGCTGGCTATAAATAAGAAATGATTTATATATGTATTTTCCATTAAGTATATCAGAGAGATGTTTATTGTTTGAACAACAGCGAGTGCAAGGTGTTAGTAATACGAGGACTGCTGATACGATATGTTAAAGGACTGATACCCACAAAGAGAAACTGCTTTGACAAACAAGGTAGCTTATGTTTATACAGCCGTAGCATGCATACTGATTTTCATCGGCAGGTATGGTGCAACTTCGCTGCCTTGTTGGCGATATGGATATGGACGGACAAGGCGTAAAGTAGCCCTGCAGAATAATAGCCCAAACTATTGCTTTAATGCTGCCAGTGTAAACTGGCTGCAGTTTTTATTACTATTACAACCTGATTAACCTGCTTTAGCAACAACATACATGAAAATTAAACAATTCATCCGCAAGACCATCGTGAAACACGTTCCCGCCATCGCGCGCGCGGCGCAGCGCGCCATGAGCGATAAGGCGAAAATTGAATTCGTAAAAAACGAAATGCGCAATAACCCCGAGTTGTTAGACGGGCTTTTCCCCTACCGCGATAAATACCCTGTGCACCGCACACTGCCGGAACACTCTACACCCAAAGAGGAAGTATTGCGGCAAATACGCGAGATGCACGCAGCAGAAAGCCCTCACTGGAAAAGCGGTAAAATTTCCGGTTCGTTTTATCACGGAGACCAGGACCACTACGATTTTTTAAATGAGGCGTTCAGTTACTTTTCGCAACTCAACACCATACAACGCGATGTATGCCCATCCATGACGAAGTTTGAGGGAGAGATAATCGCTATGACACTCAGCATTTTTCATGGCGATGCAGTTAGCGGGCGCGACCCCGGGCAAAAAGCGTGTGGCTCAATCACTACGGGCGGTACCGACAGCATTTTTCAAGCCGTGTATGTGCACCGCGAGTGGGGGCTGCATCAAAAAGGGATAACCCAGCCCGAAATGGTACTGCCGGTGAGTGCACATCCTGCCTTTTTCAAGGCGGCGCATTACCTGCAGGTGAAGCCCGTGACTGTGTCATTAAACGAGCATTACCAGGCAGATGTACGCGAAATGGCGCAGAAAATTACACCTAACACGGTGTTGCTGGTTGGTTCTGCCGGCAATTACGGGCACGGCATCATTGACCCGCTCGACAAAATATCGGAACTGGCAATACACCACGGGGTGGGTTTTCATGTAGATGCGTGCCTGGGTGGGTTTATTCTCGCCTGGGCAGAGCCGCTCGGTGTTCCCTGCCCAGTGTTTGATTTCCGGTTGCCGGGGGTAACCAGCATCAGCGCTGATACACACAAATACGGCTACTCGCTCAAAGGCACCTCTACCATACTTTTCAGCAACGAAGAGCTGCGCCGCTATCAATACTTCGGTCAGGTTGATTGGCCGGGTGGCGTTTATGCATCGCCCGGCTTCAATGGCAGTAAATCGGGCGGGTTGTACGCTGCCACCTGGGCAGCCATGGTGCATTACGGACGCGAAGGATACCTCCGGCGCGCGAAAATGATTTTTGAGTTCAACAGGCGGCTGAAAGAGTTTGTGCGCAGTATTCCGGAATTGAAACTCTTTGGCGACTCGCTGTTTATGACTGCCTTTGGGTCAGATGTGTTTAACATTTACCACGTAAACGATTATCTGAAAAGCAGAGGATGGCGCATGAACGGCCAGCAGCATCCCAACGGGTTGCATTTTTGTATTACCGGTCCTCAGGTAACAAATGCCGGTATTGCAGACGAATTTGAGCGCGATTTGAAAGATGCTGTGGCGTATGCCAAACAACAAAAAGGCAACCCCAAGTCGGCAGCCATGTACGGGGGCGCAGGGCGCGAAATAGACCCAAGCATGTATATGCCTATGCTCGTTGCCTACATGGATGTAACGCAAAGCGTATATCCGTTTTAAGATAACAGTAGAAAAGCTGTTTTTTTCTGCGTAACACATGCTGAAAATGAAATTAGGGGGTGCCCCCGCTGCTGCGCTCCGCAGGGCTGCGCGCAGCAGCGGGGTCGGGCTTGCTACGGGGTACGCTTTCGCT
>JANWXI010000101.1 GCA_025057415.1 Chitinophagales bacterium | reverse complement strand
ACTTGGAGCGGGCCAGCCCGACCCCGCTGCCTTGCATCGCTTGGCAGCGGGGGCACCCCCAAAAAATTATCCACAATATTCCAGGCGGTAATTTTGAAATTAAAGGCAATGTACTATATTCGCACGCTCTTTTAGCGGGAATGTTGGGACTTTTCTCTCCGTTTGGTAGTATGCAAGCCGGCAGGCACGAACCCAAACAACTCAGCCCCCACCCTTCCTGGATTTTATCTGCATTACCCAATTAAACACACCGACATGTCTGTTAAAAAAGAACCCAAAAACAAGGCAGATTTTTCAAAAATCACCATTATGCTGGCATCGCCAGATGTGATTTTGAGCCGCTCAAACGGTGAAATCAAAAAGCCGGAGACCATCAACTACCGCACGTATAAGCCCGAGATGGAGGGGCTGTTTTGCGAGCGGGTGTTTGGCCCTACCAAAGATTACGAGTGCTACTGCGGTAAGTACAAGCGCATCCGCTACAAAAACATTGTATGTGACCGGTGCGGTGTGGAAGTGACCGAGAAGAAAGTGCGCCGGGAGCGCATGGGGCACATTAAGCTGACGGTGCCTGTGGTGCATATATGGTACTTTAAGTCGCTGCCCAACAAAATAGGTTACCTGCTGGGCATGTCTTCTAAAAAGCTGGAGAGCATCATATATTACGAGAAGTATGTGGTGATACAACCCGGTAATGCGGGCAAAGAGATTACCGTACTCACCGAAAAGGGCGAGGAGCGCAAAGCTCTGCAGTATCTTGACCTGCTTTCGGAAGAGGAGTACCAGAGCGTGTTTGAAAACGAAGAACTGAAAAATAACCACCTGCTGGACGACAGCGACCCCAACAAGTTTATCGCCAAGATGGGGGCTGAAGCCATAAAGGATCTCCTTTCGCGTATAAATTTAGATGAACTTTCTTATGAACTGCGGCATCAGGCAGCCAATGAGACCTCGCGCCAGCGTAAGAGCGAGGCGCTGAAGCGCTTGAGCGTGGTGGAGCTTTTCCGCTCTGCCAATGAGCGCGTAGAGAACCGACCGGAGTGGATGGTAGTGCAGTACCTGCCGGTGATACCGCCCGAGTTGCGTCCGCTGGTACCTCTGGACGGTGGCAGGTTTGCATCATCAGACCTCAACGACCTTTACCGCCGGGTGATTATCCGCAACAACCGCCTCAAGCGCCTGGTAGAAATTAAAGCGCCCGAGGTGATATTGCGCAACGAAAAGCGCATGTTACAGGAGGCCGTTGACTCGCTGTTTGACAACAGCCGCAAGTCAAACGCCGTAAAAGCCGAGGGCGGACGCCAGCTTAAATCGCTCTCAGATGTGCTGAAAGGCAAGCAGGGGCGTTTTCGCCAGAACCTGCTCGGTAAACGCGTTGATTACTCAGGCCGCTCTGTGATAGTGGTAGGTCCTGAATTGAAACTACATGAGTGTGGCTTGCCCAAAGACATGGCAGCCGAGTTGTTTAAACCCTTCATCATCCGCAAGTTAATTGAAAGGGGTATCGTAAAAACCGTGAAGAGCGCCAAAAAACTGGTGGACAAAAAAGAGCCGGTTATCTGGGATATATTAGAAAATATTCTCAAAGGTCATCCGGTGCTGCTGAACCGTGCACCTACACTTCACCGGCTCTCTATTCAGGCATTTTTACCTAAATTGATTGAGGGTAAAGCCATTCAGCTTCACCCGCTGGTGTGCACCGCCTTTAACGCTGACTTTGACGGTGACCAGATGGCTGTGCATGTGCCGCTGAGCAATGCTTCTATACTGGAAGCCCAGTTGCTTATGCTTTCGTCACACAACATTCTGAACCCGCAAAACGGCACTCCCATCACGTTGCCTTCGCAAGATATGGTGCTGGGGCTCTACTACATCAGTAAAGAGCGCAGAAGCACCCCTGAAGAAAAAGTTAAAGGAGAAGGCCTTACGTTTTATGGTCCGGAGGAGGCCATCATTGCCCACAATGAAGGCAAGGTAGATTTGCACGCCATTGTAAAATGCCGCGTCAAGGTCAAAAACGATAAAGGGGAACTGGAAAGCAAAGTAGTAGAAACCACACTTGGGCGGATTATCTTTAATCAGGTAGTGCCCGAGAAAGTGGGATTCATAAATAAACTGCTTACCAAAAAACAACTCAAAGATATAATCGGGCAAATACTGGCAGAAACCGACATCCCCACCACCGCTCGTTTTCTGGATGAGATTAAAAAGCTCGGCTTCTATTACTCGTTTAAAGGTGGCTTGAGCTTTAACCTGAATGACGTGGTGGTGCCATCGAACAAACAGCAACTCATAGCCGAAGCACAAGCGCGCGTGGAAGAAGTGTATGAAAGCTATCAGAACGGCTTCATAACCGACAAGGAGCGCTTTAACCAGGTGGTGGATATTTGGTCGAGCACCGATAACCGTATTACAGCGCAGCTGATGAAGCAGATATCGGAAGACCGCCAGGGTTTTAACTCTATTTTCATGATGCTTGACTCCGGCGCCCGTGGTTCTAAGCAGCAGATTAAGCAGTTATCGGGCATGCGGGGTATTATGGCAAAGCCACGCAAGAGCGGCAGCACTGGTCAGGAGGTTATTGAAAACCCAATTATCGCAAACTTCAAAGAAGGCCTTTCGGTGCTTGAGTATTTTATCTCCACCCACGGCGCGCGCAAGGGTCTTTCGGATACGGCTCTCAAAACAGCCGATGCCGGTTACCTTACCCGCCGTTTGGTGGATGTAGCGCAGGATGTTGTTATATCAGAAGAAGATTGCAACACACTGCGGGGTATTGTGGTATCTGCACGAAAAGAGAATGAAGAAATCATAGAGTCCTTGTATGAACGCATTCTGGGCCGCACATCGCTCAACGATATTTATCATCCCGAAACAGATGAACTGCTGGCCGAAGCCGGGCAGTATATTGACGAGACGATTGCCCGTAAAATTGAGAACTCCGGTTTAGATCAGGTAGAGATACGCTCGGTGCTCACCTGCGAGTCGCAGATGGGCTGCTGTGTGAAGTGTTACGGACGGAACTTAGCCACCAATCGCTTAGCCGAAATAGGCGATGCGGTGGGTATCATTGCCGCACAGAGCATCGGTGAGCCGGGTACTCAGCTTACGCTTCGCACATTCCACGTAGGGGGTATTGCCAGCCTGGGTCAGGCAGAGTCGCAAATCAATGCACGGTTTGACGGTATCGTACAATTTGACGGCATACGCACTACCAGCGGAATTGACGAAAACGGTGAAAAGACCAGCATCGTCATTGGCCGTACGGGCGAATTGCGCATCGTCAAAGAAGATAACCCCGATAAGGTGTTGATTTCTTACCACATCCCTTACGGCTCGCAGTTAATGGTAAAAGACGGCAAGCCGGTGAAAAAGGGTGAGTTGATATGCAAGTGGGATCCGTATAACAACGTCATCATCTCTGAAGTGAACGGAAAAGTGAAGTTTGAGCACATTATTGAGAATGTGACGTACCGCGATGAGATGGACGAGCAAACGGGTCACCGCGAAAAGGTAATAATCGACAGCAAAGACAAAACCAAAATCCCGTCTATTTTGATTGAAAACGGTAAAGAAGGCAAGGTTTATAACCTGCCCGTGGGGGCACACCTCGTAGTGGAGGACGGTGACACGGTGCGCCAGGGTGATATTATCGCCAAGATCCCGCGCGTAATGGGTAAAGTAAAAGACATTACGGGGGGGTTACCGCGTGTTACGGAGCTTTTTGAAGCGCGTAACCCAAGCAACCCCGCCACAGTAGCCGAGATTGATGGTGTGGTTCGGTTCGGGGGTGTTAAACGCGGTAACCGCGAAATCATTATTGAAAGCCGCGACGGTGAGACGCGTAAATACCTTGTACCGCTTTCTAAACAGATTTTGGTGCAGGAGCAGGACTTTGTACGTGCCGGCACACCGCTCTCTGACGGAGCTGTAACACCGAGCGATATACTCGCTATAAAGGGTCCATTTGCCGTACAGGAGTATTTAGTGAACGAGATACAGGACGTTTACCGCCTGCAGGGTATCAAAATCAACGACAAGCACATAGAAGTGATTGTACGCCAGATGATGAGCAAAATGGTAATAGAAGATCCGGGTGACACCCGCTTCCTGGAAGGCACATCGGTTGAGAAATTTGAACTGCTGCGCGCCAATGACGAACTGTACGATAAAAAAGTGGTTGAAGATGCGGGCGACTCTGAAAACCTGCGCCCGGGCCAAATTGTGACCTTGCGCCAGATTCGCGAGGAGAACTCCCTCCTGAAGCGTGCTGACAAAAAGCTTGTAACTTACCGCGATGCCATACCCGCTACAGCTACCCCGCAGTTACAGGGTATTACCCGTGCCTCTCTCTCTACTTACTCGTGGATTTCTGCCGCTTCGTTTCAGGAAACCACAAAAGTTCTCAGCCTGGCTTCTATCGCAGCCAAGCAAGACCAGCTCATCGGTTTGAAAGAGAATGTGATAGTAGGTCACCGCATACCGGCCGGCACGGGGCTGCGCAAGTTCAAAAAGCTGATAGTCACCCCCAAAGAGGAAATTCAACCCGCAGAACGCAAACAACCCAACAGCAACGTAGAGCTAATCGGATAAACGAAAATCACAACTGCCAATCTCATTTAAGCGCAGCTATGCTGCGCTTTTTTTGTTACCATTCAAAACCTCTCCATTGATATTCGTTAACCACATGTTTTACTCAATTACTTGCAGCTGTGGCCAGAGTACTTCTACACAATAACCGGTGACAGGAAAGTAGTTGTAACCAAGAGGATATTAAACGTACGTTCCCGAAACAGGCGACAGAGGGGCACCTAAAGATAACCGCTTGCTAATGAATATTAACACAATCTGCGGTTTGCTGCAGAAAATTAATTACCTATCCGGTTGTAATAGCACAAGTGCTACCTCCTGATAGCTACCTTATACTTCGGCTACAGAAATTTCAGTTTGAAAATTGTGTAGTTATTACCGCTCACACCAATTGACAACTAACCAGGTTTACTTGATTAAACTTTCTTATTGAAGTAGGCACATACACACCCCGTAAAATACCGGATGTAGCAGAGATTGTTTAAACCTACGGGTGGATAATATTCTATTCTATTGTGTCTCACTCAAAAATTCAATTCACTACCAGACAATAAATTGCCAGATTGAATTATTGGGGGGTGCCCCCGCTGCTGCGCTTCGTAGGGCTGCGCGCCGCAGCGGGGTCGGGCTGGCTACGGGGTACGCTGCCGCTTCCGCCGCGCCCGCACTATATCCGTCGGACCACTTTAAGTCGTCTGACGGCTTTCTGATGCGGTCGCGGCCGCTTCGCTGTGCTCGCGCCCTCCGCATCCCTCACCCGGGCAAGCGCCCCGGCAGCCCATGTATTGCGCAAAGCAGCACAGGTAAGCAGATGCTGCGATAATTATTTGTATAAAGAATAAATTTAATGTTTTAAGTATGTACCTCGGGGCTGGCGCCCCGCATATAACCACATCCTGATAAGCACTCAACAGCTAACATTTGTTCAAATTCTTCGATACTTTCATCTTTACTATAAACTCTTTCCAAATAATCAGGGCATATCCGGTATGTAAATTTGTACCAAGGTAACTAAACAACTACCTCAACATTCACAAATTCCATTCTTTGCTTCACCGGCCAGGCAAATGTGGAATATTTGCTGACAAATTATCTAACCTAATGAGTAAATTCGTCATGTAAATGGCTGACAGATACTGTATTGTGCTTATACTGCTATTAGCGGTAACCTCACCATTAACCGCTCAGACATCCACTGTGCTTGCAGACACTGTTCCATATAAAGTAGGCCATTACGATATCAACAAACAAACAAAGGTTTATCAAATCGCAGCGCGATTGAACGTAAACCCGCATACTGTAGTCATGTTAAACAAATTTCGCAACATTTATCAGGACCTTTACCCCGGCACACGTATAAAAATTCCCATATACCCTAAAGGATACGTGTATGAGCCGGAGAAGGTAGTTATATATAAAAATGCTGATCCTGATAGTGTTGCATCAGTACAACTCAATTCTACTACAGAAGAGACCGAATCCTACAACCCTTACATCTACATTACTGCTGATGAAGCACGTGAGCGCATACCGCTGGTAGATGCTTATATTGAATTGAATGAGTCCATGTTGCAGGGTGTTCTTGCCAGTATTGATACATTGCTTGCTGCAGATGACAACGTAGTAACCGATGAGAGAAACATCCAGGAAATGCTACTGAAAATGAAAAGAGCCAGAGACAAGGTTTTATTGTTGCCCCGGTTAGAATATCTGCGCGATAGTTTTCAAATGGAAATTATCAAGTTGAAAAAAGACAGATTGCAGTTAGTAAGGGTCATCTCTCCCACCCCTCAGGCACAAACATTCACCGACATAAATCGTCTCACATCGTCTGAATTAGCTTCACCCCCTAACATCACTCACGACACCGTTGAAAAGCTAAACATACCGGTGCCGCTTTCACTAACTCCGGAACCGGTTGTACAAAATATCCCCGAATTTACAGACACAATTACTGAAGCAAATCGAATTGAAAAAAACGACATGAAACGAATAGAGGTCAGGCGCAACGAACGTAAAAAAACAAAATATCGCCAGCAATTCCCCATCGACACTGTAATTGTATATGATGTAACCCCTACACTATCGCCAAAACCCGAACCGGAGAAAAAGAAATTACCCGAAATACAGTTAGTAAAACGAGGCGACTATTGGGACACAGCACGCGCCATCCTGCCTGTTGATACATCACTTTTTACCAGGCCTCTTACCTTACCCCATGATACGCAAATTGCCTTAAAAGTACATGTACCCAACACACTGGATACCGTGGTAATAAAACCAATAAAAAATGTGCGTATCAAAACAGATACGGCTGTAATTAGCGGGGGAGCGTCTGTAAAGAGAAATCGGGAACCGGAAGACATGTTGCGCATTGTTACGGATACCGCTGCCGTCCCCAATAAAATCTCAACAATGACTAATACGCTCGCTATAAACAAAATTATTTCAAAATCCGAAAGACAGCATAGCAATAACCCAGACACCGCCCATAGGGTTGAAAATACCACTAGCAAAGATACTATAAAAATACCTTCAACGATACTGCCGCCCCCGATAAAAAAGAGGAGTGTGGCAGAAATGGCGCTTGCATCAGCCGACTCGGTGAGGCGTATTAAGGCAGAGTTTTTTTACCGCAGGGCTAAGAAAGCCATAGCCGATAAGAACTTCAGAAATGCTGAACAATACCTAATTAAAAGCATTGAGTTGTATCCTGGATATTACGATGCATGGTTTGCAAAAGCTGAGATGGAAGACATGTTTGGTGCAAATGCCAAAGCCCTTAAGTCCTATCAAACCTGCGTACAGATTGATAGCAGCAAACCTCTTTTACACCATAAAATGGGATTACTGTTATTACGAATGAACCGCAAGAGTGATGCCTTCAACAGCTTTGAAAAAGCCATATCACTCAATCCCCGGTTCATTCAGGCCTTTATGGAACGTGCACAACTTTACAGCGAATGGAAAAAGTATGACTTAGCCATTAACGACTACAGCCGGGTCATAGATTTGGACAGCAAATATCACTTTGCTTACAAACAACGCGGACAGGTGTATTTGCTTACCAGACAATATGCGAACGCGATTGAGGACTTTACCCGCTATCTTGCTTTGGAAGAAACTGACCCTGCTGCCTACTACTACCGTGGTTTAGCCAGAATAGGGAACAATGACTTGCTAAACGGATGTATGGATTTATCCGCGGCTTCGAGCATGGGATATACAGCTGCCGAAAAAGCTATTAAAAAAAGTTGCCAGTAATTACGCTGATGAGGATTTGAGCCGCCTGATATTCTGAAGCATGTCTACCACAATTGCTTGTAGAGAATAAGCGGGTTGCCAGCCCCAGTCGCGTTGTGCCACACTATCGTCAATGGACTGCGGCCAGCCATCGGCAATTTGCTGCCGGAAATCGGGCTGATACTGGATAGTAAACTCCGGAATGTGTTTTTTTATTTCTGCAGCAAGCTCAGCCGGTGAGAAACTTATACCCGAAAAATTATAACTGCTGCGCGTTGAAATTCTTTCAGCCGGCGCCTCCATTAGCTCTATAGTACCGCGAATGGCATCGGGCATATACATCATGGGTAAGACGGTGTTCTCACTTAAATAACACACATACTTTTTGTGTTGTACTGCCTCAAAAAATATTTCAACAGCATAGTCAGTAGTGCCTCCACCTGCTTTGGTTTTGTAAGAAATGAGCCCCGGATACCGAAGCCCGCGCACGTCTAAACCGGTTTTGAGGTGATACCAGTGGCACCAGCGCTCGCCCGCCAGTTTTGAAATACCATATATAGTATTCGGTTCCATTACGGTAAACTGCGGCGTGCCATTTTTGGGAGTGGTAGGACCAAAAACAGCAATGGTGGACGGGAAGAATAACTTCCTGACGTTATTGGCTGCACATACATCCAACACATTGCGAAGCCCCTTCATGTTAATACGCCATGCCATTTCCGGGTTTCGCTCTCCGGTAGCAGAAAGTACCGCAGCCAGATGATACACCTGTGTTACTTTAAACCTCCTGATGCAATCAAGCAAGCCGTTTTTGTAGAGCACATC
Source organism: Chitinophagales bacterium (assembly GCA_025057415.1). Lineage (GTDB taxonomy): Bacteria > Bacteroidota > Bacteroidia > Chitinophagales > LD1 > Bog-950. Next base: position 2,872 of record JANWXI010000101.1, on the reverse strand, counting down.
TAAACGAATAAAATCACTTGCATCGTTCAACGACTCGGGGGGTTCTTTCAGGTCAGAGGCGATTACGCGATTGTAAACTTTACGTAAGGCGGGCACCAGTTCTGACCCGATTTGCCCGCACGCACCCGTAACCAGTATCGTTTCACTCATTCAGACGTAAGCAAACTTAATTTGCTGGCATAAATAGAAAGTTTTTCGTACTAATATGCACACAAATAAAAACGGCCTGAGCTATACTCAGGCCGCCATCAAACACCAATAATACCCCTAGTTATTTTTTGGCAGTTAGTTCAATGGTGAGAGATATGTTGTTGGAAAGAACCATATCTTTTACCGGCATGTCAAAAGAGACATCGTATTTTTTGCGGTCGAAATTAAGCTTGCCACTTGCTTTTATTCCATTTTCTGCCTCGGTAATTACCACATCGGTGAGTGTTTCGGTGTTCGACTTACCACGTATGGTGAGTGTACCGGTGGCAGTATTACCGCTAACACTGTCAATTTTAAACGTAGCTGTTGGATAATTTTTTACATCAAAAAAATCGGGTGATGATAAGTGCGCAACCAACTTTTCGGGAGTGTGCCCCTGCTTAACGTCATAATTACTGTCGGTTGGCTTAATGGTAGTGAGGTCCGCCACGAAAGACCCACCTGCAAGGGTATTACCCTTAACCGTAATTGTACCCTCTTTGAAGTTTACGGTGCCGTAGTGCTCTTTTACCCCGAGTACTTCTCCACGCCATTTAATTACACTCATTGAGTCAGTCACAAGGGTGTAAGTTACCTCCGGAGCATTATTTTCTGCGGTGTTGTTTTCCTGATTAGACGCTGGTTGTTGATTGCAGGAGGCCAGTATCGCCAGAAACGTTAAACCCGTAAATAATCTTTTCATATGTAAACTAAATTTTGTTGCAATAATAATTGTTTATACAACAATTCCAAAGAAAATTATAAGTTTTTAACCGATCATGTGCATAAATTGTCAATATCACACAAACAGATTAATTACGGCTGTAGTTAGGTGCCTCTTTTGTGATGGTGACATCATGCGGATGTGACTCTGCAACACCTGCACCGGTGATGCGCACAAATTTTGCCTTTTGTAATTCCCGAATGTTCCTGGCTCCGCAATATCCCATACCGGCGCGCAACCCCCCGATATACTGAAACATCACCTCCTGTACGCTGCCTTTGTAAGGCACTCTGCCCACAATCCCTTCTGGAACGAGTTTTTTGATGTCATCCTCCACATCCTGAAAATAACGGTCCTTACTACCCTCCTGCATGGCTTCTACGCTACCCATGCCGCGATAACTTTTAAATTTCCTCCCTTCGTAAATGATGGTTTCTCCGGGGCTTTCGTCAGTGCCGGCAAAAATGCTGCCAGCCATAACACTTTCGGCACCGGCTGCCAGTGCCTTTACGATGTCACCGGTAAATCGTATCCCGCCATCAGCAATAAGCGGCACATCTTTTTCTTTGGATGCACGGGCAGCTTCGTAAATAGCAGTGAGTTGGGGTACTCCTACGCCTGCCACCACTCGGGTAGTGCAAATAGATCCCGGCCCCACACCCACTTTCACAGCATCCACACCCGCCTCAATCAGCGCCTTAGCCCCTTCGCGCGTAGCGATGTTGCCTCCTACAACATCCAGATTGCGGAATGTTTTTTTAATCTGCCGGATGGCGTTCAGCACGCCGCGCGAATGACCATGAGCTGTGTCAACACATATTACGTCAACGCCCACGTGTACCAAAGCTGCTATGCGGTCCATCATATCGGGCGTTACGCCCACTGCTGCCCCGCAAAGCAATCTACCGTGCTTATCTTTCGATGAGTTAGGATGGCTTTTTAGTTTCTGGATGTCTTTGTAAGTAATCAATCCCACCAGGGTGCCGCGTGCGTCCACTACGGGCAGTTTTTCTATCTTGTACTTCTCTAAAATTTTCTCTGCGCTTTTCAGGTCTGTACCCTTGGGTGCTGTGATGAGGTTTTCGCGGGTCATTACCTCACTCACGCTTCTTTTCATATTTTTTTCAAAGCGAAGGTCGCGGTTAGTAAGTATGCCTACTAATTTGTTGTTGGCATCCACTATGGGTATGCCCCCGATTCTGTATTCCTGCATAATGCGGTGTGCCTCGCCTACTGTAGAGTTTTCATGTAGCGTTACGGGGTCTAATATCAGCCCCGAGTCGGCACGTTTTACTTTTCGCACCATGTCGGCCTGGCGCTCAATACTCATATTCTTGTGAATAATGCCTATACCACCCTCGCGTGCAATGGCTATTGCCATAGCGCTTTCCGTTACGGTATCCATAGCGGCAGAAACCAAGGGGGCATTAATGGAGATATTGCGTGAGAAACGAGTGCGAATGTCCACTTCGCGGGGCAGTACCTCTGAGTAAGCAGGCACTAACAGCACATCATCAAAAGTGATGCCTTCGTAGGCAAACTTATCGTCTGATTTTTTGGTTGCCATGCGCAAAGTTATTCAAATTTTGATGCTTGCGAACTTTTATGAAACTTACTGTAAGTCAACTGTAATTATTTTCACAGCGAATCAGTAAATGTATTTAACATTATTGTAATATACACATAAACCCCTCAATAATACCGGGCAAGGCCTGTATTAGATTCCACATCCACGACCAAAAATTTACATTACTACGAGGCAATTGATTGCGTGATTGAATTATTATGGGGTGCCCCCGCTGCTGCGCTCCGCAGGGCTACGCGCAGCAGCGGGGTCGGGCTTGCTACGGGGTACGCTGCCGCTCCCGCCGCGCCAGCGCGTTGCTTATCTTTCAAAGGTGCGGGCGCGGCCGCTTCGCTGCGCTCGCGCCCTCCGCATCCCTCACCCAAGCAAGCGCT
>JANWXI010000100.1 GCA_025057415.1 Chitinophagales bacterium | reverse complement strand
AAAAACAAAATTATTATCACAAGGTATATTATACCATAAATGGATGCCGAACACGAGGTGCTTTAGGATGAACACAATTGGTCGTTGCAGAGAATGTAGACCAGCAGCCGGCTAACACAGATGGCGCAAACCGGTTAATCAATCGTATATCCCTCGCGGCAGGTTGCACCCGTTGTCTCATTAGCCGAGATAAAGTTTTCTATATCGGATGAGCTGAGATTGCTATCGCACAGACGCGAGTAGTCCTGCCCGTTTTTACAAACGATACAACGAGAACAAGATGCAAGATACAACATTAGCCACATCAACAGTAATGTAGGTAATTTTAACAATTTCATTTTTAACGAGTTGTGTTTATACCGCGGAGTTATGCCAATTCCATGCCATATTATTAACATTATTCACATGTTTGTAACATGCGTGACTTTAAAAACAGATGCCCGTGGTGCCTGGGCGACCCTCTTTATATAAAGTATCACGATGAGGAGTGGGGGGTACCGGTGTATGATGACCATAAATTGTTTGAGTTTTTGATCTTGGAGAGTTTTCAGGCCGGGCTGAGTTGGCTTACGATTTTGAAAAAGCGAGAGAACTTTCGCAAGGCGTTTGCCGGTTTTGATGCAAAGCGTGTGGCAAAATTTGACGAGCAAAAAATCAGGCAACTGATACAAAACGAGGGCATTATCCGCAATGAATCAAAGATACGGGCTGCCGTTAACAATGCGCGTTTGTTTCTGCAAATATGCGATGAGTACGGCTCATTTGCAGAATATGTGTGGAGTTTTACCGGACATAAAACAATCATGAATTCTATCCGTAGCCACAAGGATATGCCCGTTACTTCGGCAGAGTCCGATGCCATGAGCCGCGATATGATTCGCAGAGGGTTTAAATACCGGGGCAGTGTAATTTGCTATGCCTTTATGCAGGCCGTAGGCATGGTAAATGACCACTATGATACGTGTTTCCGCAAGCGGGCATTAACGCTTAAATCGCGTTAAATGAAAAAACATGGGATTACATTGTGTCTGAAACGAGGAGTATGTCATTAAATATTAAATTTAATATACCTTAAGATGTTTATTCTTGTGTTGCCGGGGAGGTAAATCTATACCGGCCTTCTTGTAAATTTACAATTTGCAGGAACCAATCTCCTAGTGTATGGTGGAAGGGTGCTACTACTCTAAAATTATATCAAACTGTACAAGGTCAATAAATTCTTTGACCCGATCTTCAATATCCTTATGCGTAAGGGTTTTGAGGCGCTCTGTGCCAAATTTCTCCACACAGAAAGATGCCATGGCGCTACCGTAAATGATGGCGCGTTTCATGTTATCGAAACTGATGTCGCGCGATTTATCTAAGTAACCGCAAAAGCCGCCGGCAAAGGTATCGCCTGCGCCGGTGGGGTCAAACACCTCTTCTAAAGGCAGCGCCGGCGCAAAAAACACCTCGTTGCCATGAAACAGCAGCGCGCCGTGTTCTCCTTTCTTGATGATTAAATACCGAGGCCCCATGGTAAGTATCTTTTTGGCTGCTTTTACGAGCGAGTACTCTCCGCTCAGTTGACGCGCTTCGGCATCATTAATGGCAATTACATCCACCTTCTTCATGACTTCATGCAACTTACCGATGAATGCTTCGGTCATCCAGAAGTTCATAGTATCCATTACCACCAGTTTGGGACGAACAGGTAACTGTTCTATTACTTTCAGCTGCAGGTTGGGGTCAATATTGCCAAGGAGTAGAATGTCGCTGTTTTTGTATTTGTCGGGTATAATGGGGTTAAACTCCAACAGCACATTCAGTTCGGTCGCGAGTGTATCGCGGCTGTTCATGTCTAAGTGATAGCGTCCGCTCCAGAAAAAACTTTTTTTCCCCTGTTTTATCTCTATACCATCAGTATCGACCCCGCGCTGCCTGAGTAAATCCAGCTCGTGCATATCAAAATCATCCCCGATAACGGAAACGATGTTTACCGGTTTGCTGAAATACGAGGCGCTCCAGGCAATATACGTGGCTGCTCCGCCAACAATTTTATCGGTTTTTCCGAATGGCGTTTCTATGGCATCATACGCTACAGTACCTACGGTGAGTAATGACATGTTATTTTTTTAGAGGGCGAATATCTGTTATTTTTTTATTCTGCCACATAAAACTGTCTCAGGCAGCAAAGAACATGAAATACAGAAATGCTTTCCGTAAAGGCCCCTTATTTACGGGAATAAACTACTGTCGGTTTCCAACACACAATTTGTACATAGCTGAGGAGATAGAGGTGTGTAACAGCCGATAAAACACTTGCCGTTTTGTTTCTCGAGATTCATTGCGCATTTTCGTTTTCGTTATGGGTTGGTTGAACGGCATGTAACCCTTCATAAACCAATCTGGCGCGGGCATCGCCCACGAGGGCGGCAATTTCTTCGCGCGTTGCTTCGCGCAATTTGGCTACGCTGCGGTATTTTTTCAGTAACAGTTCAAACGTTTTAGGACCTACGCCTTTTATCTGAAGCAATTCGCTGTGCAAAGCATTTTTGCTGCGGCGCTTGCGGTGGTGTGTAATCCCAAAGCGATGTGCCTCATCGCGCATGCGCTGAATGAGGCGAAGAGTTTCTGATTTTTTGTTGATGTAAAGCGGTGTGGTATCCTCCGGAAAATAAATTTCTTCCAGTCGCTTGGCAATTCCTACCAAAGCAATCTGCCCGTAAAGGTTCAGCGCTTTTAAGCTCTCTGCAGCGCTGCTCAACTGACCTTTACCTCCATCTATTATAATCAATTGCGGGAGTTCCTGCCCCTCGTCCAACATTCGTTTGTAGCGTCGGTAAATTACCTCGCGCATCGTAGCAAAATCATCAGGGCCTTCTACACTTTTTACATGAAATATGCGGTAATCCTTTTTGCTGGGCTTGGCATTTTTGAACACCACACAGGCGCTCACCGCATTTGTACCCTGCAGGTTTGAATTATCAAAACACTCTATGTGCCTTGGCAGCTCTTTGAGTTTCAAATCTTCTTTAACTGTTTTCAAAAGGCGGAAGGTCGGATGTCGCTCTTCGGCTGTCATGTTTTGTTTTAGCCGTTCTTCGCGCAGGTACAGCGCATTGCGCTGCGCCAAATCCAGGAGTTTCTTTTTATCTCCTGCCAAAGGCACCGTCACCGGGCAATTTGCCGGGGGCAACTCCACGTCAAAAGGTAAAATGAACTCCTCTATCGGCTGGTTTTCTTCAAATGAGTTTTCCATGATGGCACGGGCGAGTATCTCTTCTTTGGTTTCATCCAGCACTCTTTTTACTTCAAACATGCGGGCGCGTACGATAGTGCCGTTGCCGATGCGCAGGTAGTTGATAAAAGCCATGTCGTCTGTTTCGGTGTAGCCATACACCTCCAGATTGTGTAACCTTGGATTGACGATTGTTGTTTTGCTTTGATATGCTTCTATACGTTCTATTTTTTGTTTGAACTCCTGGGCGCGTTCAAAATCAAGCTGCTCGGCATACTCGTTCATTTTGCGCCTGAGATATTGTATTACCGTAGTAAAATTGCTTTTCAGCAGCTCGCGTATCTGCTGAATGTTTTCATCGTACTCCTCCCGCGATTGAAACCCCTGGCACGGGCCCATGCAACGTTTGAGGTGATACTCCAGACAAACTTTAAATTTCCCAGCAGCTATATTTTTATCGCTCAGATGCAGCGAACAGGTACGGAGCGGAAAAATTTCGGTGAGCATTTCCATTACTGACCTTACGCTGTTTACCGAAGTGTAGGGCCCGAGATACTCCGAGCCATCGCGCACCACCTGCCGCGTAAAAAACACGCGGGGAAATTCTTCTTTTTTAATGCAGATAAACGGGTAGGTTTTGTCATCGCGCAACTGGATATTGTAACGCGGGCGATAGCTTTTGATGAGGGAGTTTTCGAGCAGAAAAGCGTCCTGCTCTGTTGATACAATCGTAAACTCGATGCGCGCAATTTGGCGCACCATGCGCGTTATGCGGTTAGAATGGTCGTTTTTGAGAAAGTAGGAGCTTACGCGTTTGCGCAGGTCTTTGGCTTTGCCGATATATAATACTTCGCCAGCGGCATCGTAATACCGATATACGCCCGGCGCTTCGGGTATAGTGTGGCGTATTTCTTTAAACTCATCGGGTGTCATGGTTATTCCTGATAGTAGATGCGTTTCACCCGGGGCGATATTCCGGTGAGTATTTCATACGGGATGGTTTGCGCCGCAGCAGCAAGCTCTGTTACAGGCAACTCTTTCCCGAATACAATGACCTCATCGCCTTCGCACGCGGGAATGCCGGTAATGTCAAGCATGGTCATATCCATACAAACATTCCCGATGGTGGGAGCGCGGTGTCCGTTCACCAGCATGTAGCCATTGCCATTGCCCAGACGCCTGCTGTACCCATCGGCATAACCAATGCCCACAGTGGCAATGGTTTTGTCTTTAGCGGCTTTGCCGGCGCGTCCGTAACCCACGGTCTCACCTTTTCGGATGTGTTTGATTTGTGAGATGGTAGTTTTGAGGGTAGAAACGTGCATCAGTTTTGAAGAAATTTTACCCGATGTATCAATGCCATACAATCCGATGCCGAGGCGCACCATATCGTACTGTGCATCGGCATGGCGCGTGATGCCGTTGCTGTTGAGTACATGCCGAAGCACACTATAATTCAATGCCTTGCAAATTATTCCGCTCAGTGTTTCAAATTGCTCTATTTGCGCACGGGTAAACCGGTCCTGATGGGGGTCTTCGCTGGCTGCCAAATGCGTAAACACAGATGCGATGCGCAGGTGGCCGTTGTGTTTAAGCGCTTCCAGGAGCGCCGTAATATCATCAGCGGCAAACCCCAACCGGTTCATGCCGGTTTCCAGTTCAATATGCACGGGGTAGGGCGCATCACCGGGTTGATGGAGCAATTGCAATGCTTCTTCGAAGCGCCTGAGCAGCGAAAGAGAGTATATATCCGGCTCCAGGCGGTACTTAATCATCTGCTCAAAACTGTTTGGCTCGGGGTTCATCACCATGATGGGGAGGGTGATGCCGTTTTTGCGTAAGTCCACTCCCTCATCGGTGTATGCCACGGCCAGGTAATCACACCGGTTAAACTGCAGCACATTCGCTATCTCGTGGCTGCCGCTGCCATAACTAAACGCCTTAACCATTGCCATAATCTTAGTGGTGGGCTTGAGCAATGATTGGTACACTTTCAGGTTATGCGCGATGGCATTTAGGTTTATCTCCAGCACGGTTTCGTGCGCCTTTTTTTCCAGCAGTTTTGCAAGTACTTCGAAGCGAAACTTGCGCGCCCCCTTCAGGAGTATGGCTTCCTGTTGAAATTCCTGAAAGTCCACTTCGCTTAGAAACTGCTCGGTGGTTTGGTAACAGCGCACCTCGGTGCCGTTAATGTTTTCGAAAGTTTTTCTCTGACGTGTAATGGCCGGGCCTATGCCCACAAACCGGTGAACGGTGTGACTGCGCAACAGCGCTGCCACGCTTTCGTACAATTCGGGTTCGCTCTTTCCGCTTTGCAGGATGTCTGAAAGGATGATGGTCTTGCGCGGGTGGCGGGTTTGTTGTTGCAGAAAGTCCAAAGCGATACGCAGCGAGTTGATGTCAGAGTTATAGCTGTCGTTAATCAGGGTGCAACCGTTGATGGCATCGCGCATTTCGAGGCGCATGGCAATGCCGGTGAGGAGGGGCATGCGCCGGGCTATTTCATCGGGGCTTATGCCCAGATACAACATTACGGCAGCACAGTGAATAGCGTTTTCGATACTCGCTTTATCGGTAAAAGGGATTGTAAACTCTAAGGGTAATGATTGCTTGTAGCGGGCTGTGATGGTGGTTTTTCCGTTTTGTTGTGTTTCGCCTGTCACTTGCAGGTCGGCATCTCCGATGCGGCTCCACGTAAAGGTTTTGATGATGTCATCTTTTGTATCGGCTGAACGAGCCATGGCGTTTACCTCTGCAATGCTCAGGTGAATGTCGGTGTAATCTTTACAGTAAATCAGAATATCGGCATGGGCAAATAGTTTCAGCTTTTCTTTGGTTTTGTGACGGATGTTTAAAAAGCCCTCGCTGTGTGCCTCACCGATATTGGTAAACACTCCGATAGTGGGCCGTATCATGCGTTCCAGGCGGCTCATCTCGTCCGGCTCAGAAATTCCCGCTTCAAAAATGCCGAGTGTATCTGACTCGCTCATGTTCCAGAGCGAGAGCGGTACCCCGATTTGCGAGTTGTAACTTTTGGGGCTGCGCACGATGCGGTAATCGTGGTGCAACAGTTGATACAACCACTCTTTCACGATAGTTTTGCCGTTGCTGCCCGTGATGGAGATTACGGGATAAGAGAAACGGCTGCGGTGATGCGTTGCCAACTTCTGCAGAGCCGTGAGGGTATCACTGACGAGCAGCACGCCGGCATCGGCAAATTTTTCTGTTTGAACAGGTTGGCTTACCACAAAAGCGCGCACTCCTTTTTCATACAACTCGTGGAGGTAAGAGTGCCCGTCTAATTTTTGCCCGGTAAGGGCGAAGAACAATGTTTTATCGGTATGCGCCAGCTTGCGCGAGTCGGTGAGCAGGTCGGTGATGAGAATTTCCTTTTTGGGTTTACATAACCATTTCCCCTGTATGATTTTGGCAATTTCTGTCAGCTTGTAAGCATTGCTCATAAGGGCAAATTTATTGTCATTCCGCATAATGGCGGTATGCACTGGTGCAAAGGGTACGCTTTAGTACAACAACCGGAACGCAAAACGGGTTACGGTTTCAGCTTTAGCTGCAGCCACACGGGCTGGTGGTCGCTGTATTCAAAGCTGAGGTCTATGCCCTGCACTTTCACTACTTCTAAGTTGGGCGACACCAGATAGTAGTCAATCACCGTAGTGTAAGAGCGGGCGGGGTCGTAGGGAAAGTTATTTTTGCGATTTGTGGCTACGGTTGAATCAAAGGCAAAAGTCCAGCCCGGCATATATGAGGGGTCGTTATTGCGTAAGTACAACGGGTCGTCTTCTTTTGTCTTTTCGAATTTGTGCACATCAAACCCCGGGGGAGCGATATTCCAGTCGCCACCGATTACCACGAAATTTCCACGCGCATACTCTTCGTCAAGGATTTTTTTGGTAACAGCCATTTGTTGTTGTTTTACACTTCCATCATCGTATGCTTCAAAGTGTGTGTTGATGACCACGAGGTCGCGGCCGGATGGCAGCGGGAAACGCTGCAACAGCAAACAGCGCCGCAAATAGAAAACACGGCGCGGGAAATCGGTAATGTCGGGCAGGGCTATGCGTTTACTTTCGGAAGGTTCGTAACGACTGAGCGACTGCAAGCCGCCATATACTTTACCGATGGGATCTGTAAACGGGAACGGGAAAAATTTTACGTCAAAGTTAGGAGCAAAAGCCGAGTAGTGGCCGGGCAGCGCCTCGGCAAATTGTTTTGCCTGGTCTATGCGGTAGCTGCGCTTGCTGTTTCGGTCCACTTCCTGCAGCAGGATGAAGTCCACATCGTTGTGTGATTTAAGAAAATCTGTCAAACCCCTGTTGTTTTTCAATACGTGCTCGAGGGGCGAGGTGACCATTTTGCCTCCATCGTAGAAGAAGTCAACCTCTTTGCCCAATCCGCCGTAGCCCACGTTCCAAATCAGGAATGTATAAACGGAGTCGTAGGCAGGTGTATCTGTTTTTAACGGTGGAGTGATTTCTGCAATTTCTACCGGCTTGGGACGATAGCGGGTTATAATACCAAAGAGAAGCATGCCCCCTACATATAGTATAGCTGCTGCTATCAGCACTCCGGCTATCAGGAGTATGTGTTTCATCAGGCAGAAGATTTGATAAAGAGATAAGAAGTGTTTTGCTGCAAATAAGAAAAAAGCGAGTGATTAAGTAAAAAAACAACATACGGGCATTGCTTGTATGGAATGTTGTAAACTGTGTAGGGGGTGATGTACAAAAAAGTGTGTCGTTAAAATATCAGTTGCCAAAATAATGTTCTAAATAACTTATCATATTAGCTCGCCTATGGATGTACCACGACATTTGGTTTGTACGTTCATAGCAGCTAATCAAATCTTATTAATGATAGCTTCTTTTCTACTGAAAGCCCCTTTTGCTTTGGTGGCTTTACAGAACAACCGATGGTAGCTTTCAATAGAATTTGTCGAGCAATTCTCCTTGCGTAATGCTGGTGGATATTTAAAGAAATTGGATATCCTTTTCAAGTTATGATTTTGAGCTCAAAGATGCTGTAGCGGCAGCGGGGCTAAATATTTCTAGGCTGCACGGAGGACTTTGAATATATTTTCGGTTGTGCTCGTAGCAGCTGTTATTTTGCTTTTAAACGGGTTTCTATACGGTGGGCATCTAGCTTACTATCGTGGTGGTTTTAATAAACCGAATATGTAAAGAAGTGAATACTCAGCCCGGGGATATAACCACTTTCAGGTCTATAAGCCCTATGCCACTTAAGGGCTAAGGGTTTCAAAATCAAATTTTCATTTCATTTAGTGAGTAAATTTTGAGAATTGAGTTGTTTATTTAAAGTTGAATTTAAAGGATTTAATCACCATTGTCCGACTAAAATAAGTAAAGGATAGCGTATTTCAGCTATCCTTTTTCATTACCTTAGGGTTAACAAACAAAAGATAATGTATGAGCGAAGTTAAAAAATTTGTCGGACAGCCGATTTTATCCCAAATCATAAAATGTATAGATTCGGCTGACATTCATGCGTTACAACGGAAACATTAGAGCGATAGGTATTACAAGCGCATACCGTTTCGCAAGCATTTAACCTGTTTGTTATACGGGGTTTTCAGCTATTGTAATGGTCTCCGGGAGCTCTGCGAGGGGCTTTTAGGTTGCAAAGGCAAATTGGCGCATCTTGGACTGGATACTGCCCCCGCACTGAGCACCCTTTCAGATGCCAACCGAAACAGAAGTTATTTAATTTTTGAGGATCTCTACTTTCGGCTGGTGAGTCGTTATCGTAGTTTTATCTCGGACAGCCGGTTAAAGGGGCTAAGCATACGCAACCTTAAAATCATAGACAGTACGACCATACGGTTATTTAGCAATATTCTTCACGGGGTTGGTCTAAATCCGATGGATGGAGCCAGAAAAAAGGGCGGTATTAAAGTGCACACCATGATGGATGCTTTTAGTGGCGTTGCAGAATATGTATACATGACAGCCGCCAAGGTACACGACCGAAAGTTTCTTTACCAATTTCAGTTGCCGAAGAACAGTTTTCTGGTATTTGATAAAGCGTACAATCACTACAGGCAATTTGCCAAGTGGAGCGAAGAAAAATTTTGGTTTGTAACGCGCTTGAAAACCAACGCTGTCTTTCATGTCACCAAAGTGCTGGAGGACAATACGAAGAAAAAAAATCCGAAAGGGGTATTAACAGAACAGTATATAACGGTGGGATACAAGGAAAACCAAGAGGAGCATCGGTTAAAACTTCGTAGAATCGTATTTAAAGCCGAAGATGGAAAAGTATATGTGTTCATAACCAACAATATGACACTGAAAGCCAGTGAAATAGCCAATATCTACAAATACCGCTGGATGATTGAATTACTATTCAAACAAATCAAACAAAATTTCCCGATTCGCTATTTCTGGGGTGAAAGTGAAAACGCCATCAAGATGCAAGTAAATATGGTGCTCATAGCACAATTACTGATGGTGGTGGTTCGTAAAAGATCAGAAACAAAAAAGTCATTCGCAAATGTGATTACCTTACTACGGTTACATCTCATGAGTTATGTCAATCTATTGGATTTTATTAAAGACACATACACCGCATGGAGAAACGCCCATGCTCCGCCAAATATGTTTGCCAGGTAGCCGGCTAGCCCCGTTTTAGCGCATCAAGATTTTCGTCTAAAACCCTTGCCGCAGCTATCTTTTAGTGATTTTTGTTCGTATTTTAGTCGGACAACGGACAATAATAGGATTTAATCTCAAATACTCACTTTTTAATGATGAATATATTGATTTAATTACATCAAAAGTTCCTTTAATGTCATAAACCCAGTAACGATTATTTACATTATAGTTATTTATGTCACTAAAATTTTTTTTGATTTTATCATTTTCTTCTATAGGATCTATATTATCAATGTTTAATCTTTTAAAACTAAATTCTGGTCCCTGCTCCACTGGTATTTCATATACAGCACAACAGAAAAGTATCATTTCAGTTAATAGCACAATAACACTTTCTTCTGTTAAATTTGTCGTTTGTAGCTCTGTGCATTTTTTTCGGAACTCATCTCGAAAGCCGACCAAAGGTAGTAGATATTTAAGGTAACCATCGTAAATATTAAGGTCAATGAACTCATCACAAATAACTTTGAGTTGCCGATTGTCTTTGCAGTTTTTAGCTAAAGTAGTTAATGCTCTGATTATGTTTTTTGTAACATCTACATCTCTCTGTCCATAGTGATAAAATTGGTCAAAACACTGGTCTATTATACTTTCAAAATTTGAGCTTTTAAAATAAATATTACCCTCGAATGATTCGCTTTCTTTTAACTTCTCATCATATTGCATATAAACCAACAAAATATCTACAATGTTGTAAATGCAAGTAATTGCAGTGGTCGGGTCGTTAATTGCAGTGGATAAGGATTTAACACCGATATCAACCAGTTGTCTGATTCCAAATTGAATATCTTCATCAAAGCTTCTGAATACATCAAAATTGAAACAATCGATTACAGATTTTTTAATCATGTCTGGTACATCTTTAACCTTCGAGTTGTCATTATTTTGTGAACCTACGGAATTACGACTACAAGATTGATTATCTAAAGGAAAATTTTCCTTTATTTCATAACGAGCAATTATATCGTTTGTGTGTACATATTGACCTATTGTAATATTAAAATAGAACTTATAATTCTTGTAATTTTGAACCAATTTTTTAATTTTATTCCAGTTATAACTTTCAACAAAACCCGGTATCCTCTTATCGTTACTGGGTGCATATATTACATGACAGCTTTTATTGTTGATTTTATTTTCTTCAGTTGAGTTATTTACTTTATTTGAGCTCTTATGATACAAATTATTTTCTGACTCATTAGATGATTTTTTTTTGAAAATAGTATTTATTTCGTGAATGGTTCTAATTTTTATGTTATATGCTATTTTAGTAACGTTCAAATTTTGTACGATGTATGAAGTGAAAATAAAGAACAGCGGAACACATATACCTGAAGAAACAGAAGCAATCATAAATATAGTTTGATTTAATTGTTTATAAGGATATATCACATAATAAATTTTGATGGTAACGAGATTTATCATGCATAACAGGAAATAAAACGAAATGAAGAATATCAAGCTGTTTCTTGGGAAAAACATTCTGAGAATTCTAGGCGAAAATTGCATACTCGCCATTTGAACACTGATTAATATAAATGTTATAATGGCAATAAAGAGGGTTAAATACGAAGAAATCAAGGTGGTTACCTTATCATATGTATCCCCATCAAATTGATTATTTTTTACCAAGTTGTCTTTTTGTTGCTGTATATTATCGTTGATATCTGGAGAACTTTCGTTATTTGTAACTGAACTGTTTGATACTAGCGTATATTTGTGTATGATTTCAAAATTTGTGTTATGATCAGAACAATTTAATGCATAAATTATCAATACTATAAAAATGAAGATATACAAAATAGAATAGAAATAGCTACACTTTGTGAAACATTTGTTAGCCTTGTCAATAAGCAACCATAAACAACTGCATCTAAATACGAAGAGCGAGAGGAAGGTTAGCAGCAATGGATAAGCGAGTAAAATACCGTATA